>CAJWYI010000218.1 GCA_913049815.1 uncultured Gammaproteobacteria bacterium | reverse complement strand
CCAGAATAAAACCAGTTAGGACCATCAGCGTCTCGTCCCTGAACCGATTGAAAAGCCAAGAAAGAAACTGTGAAAACATCATCAGTCCCAAAGCGCACCCCGTCGCCAATACCGCCATCACCACGACATCAAACTGACGAATCGCATCAATCACATAGGAATAGAGACCGAGAATAAGAAGGATAAAACTTCCGGACAGACCAGGAAGAATCCAGGCACACACCGCGATGGCACCCCCCAAAAATACATAGGGTAGCGTATGCGGCAGATCGACCTGAGCGAACGACGTCAGGTAGGCCCCTGCCAGCGAAGCGAGCACCAGGGGCGCTAACAATTCCAGTCGAAAGCGTTCGACCCGTCTGGGTATCACCCATACAGACGCGACCACAAGCCCAAGAAAGAAGCTCCAGAGTGCAACAGGCTCATGGGTCATCAGATGACCTATCAAACTGGCAAAAAGGACGACCGACAGGCCCATTCCCCCGAAGAGCAATAACAGAAAGATCCCATCGACCTGTTGCCATGTCGCGACCAGACCATTACGACGAAGGTCCGCCAGCAACATCGGGGTCAACTGTCTGATTGCATTGATCAGTCGTTCATAGATCCCGCCAATGAAAGCGATGGTACCGCCACTTACACCCGGCACCACTTCGGCCGCACCCATACATGCACCAATCAGTGCGATCCGGATCTTCGCTATCATTCTGATCCTCCGAGTAACGGAACAAACTTGGCAGGCTCGATCGTCTCCACCGACATGTCACCTTGAATCCTGGTAACACGAGTCAGGTATTGTTCACCATCGGTATCAAGCGGCAGGATCATACGCCCGCCTTCTGACAACTGTGCGAATAATGCAGGCGGTACCTGATGAGGTGATGCAGTGATCAACATGCCATCAAACGGTCCGCGTTCTGCCCAACCATTCGCACCATCATTGTATCGTTGGATCACATTCATCGCGCCAATGTCTGACAGTGTCCGCCTGGCCTTTTCAGCGAGTCCACTAATTCGTTCGATCGTGAAGACCTGATCCACAAGCGCAGACAGTACTGCAGCCTGGTAGCCGCACCCAGTTCCGATTTCCAGAACCCTTGATGGCCTCCGTCCTTCCAAGAGCAGCTCTGTCATTCGCGCAACCGTATAAGGTTGTGAAATCGTCTGATTGAATCCGATAGGGAGCGCACTGTCTTCGTAGGCACGATGCGACAGCGCTTCATCCACGAAAAGATGTCGTGGTACTGCCTGCATGACCTCCAGTACGGTTTCGTCCGAGATACCCTGCCGTCGTAGACGGGCAATCAACCGCGCTCTTGTCCGGGCAGAGGTCATACCCACACCCTGCACATCGATTCGGCTGTTCATGACAACACCGCCACACGATAATCAAATAGCTCTCTCAGCAATGACGTGGCATAGGTGCCTCTAGGAAGCTCAAAATGCAGCATGACCGAATCTTGCCTTATCTCCCAGTCCAGGCGATGCGGAACGACCTTGATCGGACGACGCATCGCCTTGACACCCAACCTTTTCAATCCCTCAAACCAGTCGGGAATCAACCCGAACTGGCGCTCGCAAGGATTGTCATCATAGCGATAACTACCTGGCAGCCAGGCTTGATCATGCTCACCAATATCGTGCCAACCCCGATCGACTTGTTCAGACACCGCACGATTGAACATCAGTGCTCGCGCCGCAGAAATCGCAAGCCCCCGTTCCTCCCTCCGCATCGATGCACCTGAATCAGTACCTTTATCTGCTTCTAGAGTAGCTTGCAGCAGTAGGTCAGCACGTTTGAGATTACCGAGAGACAAGCCGAACCGCTGCTCGCCAAAATAGTTTGGAAAACCTTCTTCGCGAAGCCGGTCGCACCGGTCACCACAGTCCGGAAGTGCAGTCGACGTGACGTCCCGCACACAAATTTCAAAACGATTTCCGAGATGCCTTCCTCGCTTGAGTTTCTGCGCATGTCGAAGGCTACAAAGGATGGTTGTCCCTTCGATCTGCAGTACCGACCAATCCGGGTCTTCTTGACCCGGCAACCAGCAACTGAACCACTGCCGTGTTGTCGCATGCCGGTCCTTTCTGCCGGCATAGCCGACATCACGCGTTCGTATACCACAGTACCTCGCAAGTTGACTGGCCAGCCACCCTGTATTGACCCCTCGCTTTTCGACCTCCAAGAATACATGCTCGCCGTCGCCAGACGGCTCAAACCCTAGAATCTCACTGACCAAAAAGTCATCGTAGTGTTGCCGAATAGTCCCGGAGGCGGTGGGACGCCCGTGTGCATGTGCCCACGCTGCCTCTGACTGAGTATTCACATCAGCAAAGTCGAGGTCGATCGACTCGTTTTGCGCATCGATAATTGCTTGTGGTTGGCTACTCATCAACGATCAGAAAGAAGGTCTCACCGTCACGTATAAGCCCGAATTCACTACGCGCCAGTTCTTCGACAGCATCAAGCCCATTCTTCAGGTCCTGGATTTCAGCCACCAGAACACGATTGCGCTGCCGACGAGACTCATTCGTTTCGATTTTCAAAGCCACGCGCTGTGACAAGGAGTCGACATGGGCCAGTGAGCCTTCACCGCCCCATAGCCTGATCTGTAGCCACACTATAGTACAGATCAACACTGCACAGCCTATCACCTGCCAGCGTTTCATCCGCGGTCAAATTCCGCAATACCGCGATAAACCGCATCAATCTTTTCTTCGATGCGCAGCAAACGGTTGTATTTCGCGACTCGGTCAGAGCGGCAGAGCGATCCTGTTTTGATCTGCCCTGCGGCCGTGGCCACTGCCAGATCAGCAATAGTTGTATCCTCGGTCTCGCCGGAACGA
>CAJWYI010000217.1 GCA_913049815.1 uncultured Gammaproteobacteria bacterium | reverse complement strand
CTCGAATTTCGTCTTCGGTTGAAACCAACTTAACGCCGCCGGCTTTACCACGCCCACCCGCATGGACCTGAGCTTTGATCACCCACCGCTCACCACCGATTTCTCTAGCGGCTGCCAGAGCTTCTTCGGTGGTATCCACTGCGATGCCCTTAGAAACAGGCAGACCATACTCATCAAACAACTGTTTGGCCTGATACTCATGCAGGTTCATAGATGCTCTCTTTTCCTTACTGGTTAATTGCGGTCTTTGTCGTGAAACTAGACGCTTTGTTTTCTTGATTCATTCTTCTATTTCTTGCGTCTGCGGCTAGCGATGTGGATCGCATGCCCATCAGTTGCGAGCGCCGCTTCATGGAATGCTTCAGACAACGTTGGATGAGCAAACATTGTCAACCCGATATCCTCTGCACTGCTACCAAATTCCATTGCGATAACCGCTTCACTGATCAGTTCAGAAACATGGGCACCAATCATGTGAACCCCTAGAATGCGATCAGTTTCCTCATCTGCGAGCACCTTGATCATACCCACGGTATCGGCGGCTGCCATCGCTCTGCCACTCGCTGACATCGGAAACAGTCCCGTCTTGAAGTTCTCGCCCTGCGCTTTCAGCTCCTGTTCCGTTCGACCTACCCAGGCAATCTCCGGATGGGTATAGATGACGGACGGCACCGTATCATAATTCACCATCGGTTTGTGGCCGGCAATTCGCTCAGCCACCATGATGCCCTCTTCCATGCCTTTGTGGGCAAGCATTAGCCCGCGCACAACATCACCCACCGCGTAGACACCAGGAGAATCCGTCGAGCACAAATCGTTGACGTAGATGAATCCACGCTCATCGAGATTCACACCACTATCGGGTTCTAACAAATTTTCTGTATACGGGCGCCGTCCAACAGCCACAATAACCTTGTCAAAAGTTTCCTCAGCTTCTTCTTCGCCCACCATGTACTTTATTTTGACGGTCTTACTGAGCGGAGTGCTTCCCGTTACACGGGTGCCGAGGCGAATATCCATACCCTGGGCTTCGAATTGTTTTTTCGCTTCGCGTGCAATGTTCTTATCTGCCATTGGGAGGAATTCTTCCAATGCTTCCAGAACCACAACCTCGCTACCCAGACGTCTCCAGACACTGCCCAATTCCAAACCGATCACACCAGCGCCGATGATCCCGAGGCGTTTGGGTACGGACTGAAATTCGAGTGCACCCGTTGAATCCACGATCAGATCATTCGCCAACGGACAGGGCGGTATTTCTACCGGTACTGACCCAGTCGCAATGATGACATGTTCCGCCTGGAGTTGAGACGTCTCACCTTCGTGAGACGTAAAAGTAATCATACGACCTGCATGCAATCGCGCGGTCCCGGTTAATGCAGTGACCTTGTTCGACTTGAGCAGACTGGCGACACCGCCGGTCAGGTTCTGAACGATCTGATCCTTCCAACCAACCATCGCAGGTACATCAATGCTCGCCCCTTTGACTTTGATGCCGAGTTCGCCGTATTCGTCTCTCGTCTGTTGAAATTTGAGTGACGTCTCGAGCAGCGCTTTTGACGGGATGCAACCCACATTGAGACAGGTCCCACCGAACGCAGGACCTTCTTTTCCAATCCACTTGTCGATACAAGCGGTGTTCAGACCCAGTTGCGCTGCGCGAATCGCAGCGTGGTAGCCCGCCGGGCCACCGCCAATGACGACCACATCATATTGATCAGGCATAGCTACTCCAGATTAAAGGTCAAGCAGAATTCGTGCAGGTTCTTCGAGGAAATCCTTAATCGTAACCAAGAAACGGACGGCTTCCTGCCCATCTATCAATCGGTGATCGTAGGACAGTGCAAGGTACATCATCGGGCGGATTTCCACTTCACCATCGACGGCCATGGGTCGATCAGCAATTTTGTGCATACCCAGGATTGCTGTCTGTGGTGGATTCAAAATCGGGGTGGACAGTAGCGAACCGAAGACTCCACCATTCGAAATGGTGAACGTACCACCTGTCATATCATCAATGGAGAGTTTGTTCTCTTGGGCGCGCGTACCAAACTCACGTATCTGAACTTCAATCTCCGCAAGGGTCAGACTATCTGCATCCCGGAGGATAGGTACGACCAGCCCGCGCGGCGAACTGACCGCCACGCCTACATCCTGGTAACCGTGATAGACAATGTCGTTACCGTCGATAGATGCGTTAACGACCGGGAAACGTTTCAGGGCTTCGATACTCGACCTAACAAAGAACGACATAAACCCGAGCCGAGTGCCGTTGTGTGCCTTTTCAAATTCGTCCTTATAACGAGATCGCAAATCCATAATGGGTTTCATATCGACCTCGTTGAACGTCGTCAGCATCGCTGCAGTCTGCTGTGCATCTACGAGACGACGTGCAATACTGGCACGGATACGGGTCATGGGTACTCGACGTTCTACCCGTTCGCCAGGCACGACCAACGCTTGTTCTATTGATGCTGTAGGTGCGTTGATCGCCCGCGAAGACGGTTTTTGTGCGTCAGCGACTGCCTTCACCACATCTTCTTTCGTGATCCGACCATCTTTACCGGTGCCGGTAACCTGATCGAGCGCAAGTCCCTGCTCTTGAGCAATTTTCCTAGCGGCCGGACTTGCAACGACATCTTCGGTCTCCTCTGATGTCTCTTCCATATCAGATAACACGGCTGCGGGAACGGTTGAGGCCCTCGCACCATCCCCCGCCTCAAAAGTAGCTAGCAGTTCATCCGTGAGGACCGTCTCGCCTTCTTCTTTTATAATCGCGATAAGTTTGCCATCAGCAGGAGCCACCACCTCAAGCACAACCTTGTCGGTTTCAATATCCACGATAACCTGATCTCTTCGCACTGCCTCACCAATCTGGACGTGCCAGGTGGCGACTTCACCATCGGCCACCGACTCCGGAAACTCCGGGGCCTTGATGTCAACTGATTCACTATCTGCCATGCTTTCCTTCCTTTGTACCTGGCGGCTTCCTCAAACGGGTGTTGTCCCCTCAATCTGCAGGCTGGTCACGACAGCCAGTCTATGTTCCATCGCCAAATAACGCAGTCGTCACTAGAGATTCCTGCTGCTGCGCATGGAGTGACGCGTACCCGGCTGCAGCTGCTGCGGATGCTTCTCGCCCCGCATATTGAAGATACAGGCCTGGATAACATTCATTAACGACACGACGCATATGGTGCTGACTTGAGTACCAGGCGCCTTGATTCATCGGTTCTTCCTGACACCAGACAGCGACCGCAACATTCGGGTAGCGACTGATCGCTGCTTTCAAATCTTCTTCCGGAAACGGGTACAGTTGCTCTATCCGGACGATCGCGACATCACGCCGTTCCTGCCCTTCC
>CAJWYI010000216.1 GCA_913049815.1 uncultured Gammaproteobacteria bacterium | reverse complement strand
CCCCGCGAGCGTCACCGGTTCTACACCGCCGTGCGTCAGGATCGACTCGAGCGCACTATTGACACCCGGAGTCACCACATCCTGTGTGCAGCCACCAAGCAATAATGCACGTTGCTGAGGCTGGTTGATAGACGTCGACTCAAAGTGCGGGTTCTCTGCGGTGGGAATCAGCGACTGAAGAAAGCCTGGCATCACAGGCCGCAGCAATCGTCCTGTCCGATACATGAATTTGAACAACCAGTGACGCGGCACCACATTTCTGAGGAGCCAGGATTTCAACCGCTGCATCAATGGTGGCGCCACCTTCCGGGCCGCCAGCCCGCGGCCTACGTCCAGGAGTCTTCCATACTCAACACCCGATGGGCAGGTCGTCTCACAGGCGCGACATGTCAAGCAACGATCCAAGTGACCAGCCGCACTCTCACCGATTGTGTCCGTTTCGAGCAGGTTTTTGATCAGGTAGATCCGACCTCGCGGGCCATCCAGTTCATCCCCTAGCAGTTGATAGGTCGGACAGACAGCGGTACAGAATCCACAGTGCACGCATGCCCTCAGAATGTCCTCGGCTTCCTTAACATCAGACCTCCCCGCAAGTTGCGGATGGATATGTGTCTGCATCAGAGTCCCCGGTACATGCGGTCTGGGTTCATGATGCAGATTGGATCGAAGGCTTGCTTAAGACGCTGGTGGAGCCCTCTGACATACTCCGGTAAGGGGGGCATGCGTTCTAAGGGTCCGCCATCTTCTTCATTTTTAAAGAGCCAGCCGGGTGCAGATTCTGATCGTGGAATGGAAACGGGGTCCGATAGCCAGCGCACTGCGCCGCCCCATTCGACGAGGGCTGCATCCGTCATATGCATGGGATTATCCGATGACACGGAAACTCGCCACAATTGTTTGGCGGACGCTAGGGCAGGCAGACGTTGAGTCGCTGCAAGCGTCCACTGATCCCCAATCACTTCCTCACCCCCGATGTCTGCCGCGGCGGCACGCACACCAATCTCTGTGCCTGACAACCGGATATACAGAACATTCTGTGAAGCCATCAGACCCGATAGCGGCGCACCGCTGTTGCGTAGCACCCTCATTCGCGATCTGAGTTCATCGGGTGTGATCTCCTGCATCAGCGTGACCTCACGCTCAGGCTTGGGTAATACCTTCAAACTGATGTCAACAAGCACGCCAAGCGTACCGAATGCACCCGTCATCAATCGGGCCACATCATATCCTGCAACGTTCTTCATCACTTGACCGCCAAACTCGTGGTACACGCCGGATGAAGTGATAACACCGATACCCAAAACGAAATCACGGACCGAACCTGTAAAGGGTCTTCGCGGACCAGATAGTCCACAAGCGACAGTACCGCCCAACGTAGACGTTCCGTAATCGGGCGGATCAAAGGCCAAAATCTGTCCCTCTGCGTCGACAAGAGCATTGAGCTCAGCCAGTGGTGTTCCCGCTCGCGCTCGCAGAACCAGCTCGCGGGGTTCATAACTGATGACACCACGGTGTGCCGACAATGCCAGTTGATAGCTGTTCTCGAGTCTTCCCGATGAGAGAAACGCCTTACTGCCTCCCCCAACAAAATCGATAGGTCGCGCAATCTCGCTCTGTTCGCGAACCTCGTCCGCCAGTTGTTTGATCAGGTCTGAATCAACCAAGGTCAGAAACGTTCCAGCTCTGGGAACCGTGTCTCTCCGTGATGAACGTGCATAGCACCAAATTCAGCACACCGGTGCAGCGTTGGTACGGCCTTCCCTGGGTTCAATAATCCCTTGCTATCAAATGCATCTTTCACGGCATGAAAGAGGGATAGTTCGTCCTCGCTGAACTGCACACACATCTGATCGAGCTTTTCGACACCCACGCCGTGCTCCCCTGTGATCGTCCCTCCTTTTTCAATACATAAAGTCAGGATTTCCGCACCAAACGCCTCGGCTTTCTCCAACTGCTCCGGATCATTGGCGTCATACAGGATCAACGGATGCAGGTTACCGTCACCAGCGTGGAAAACATTGGCAACACCAAGCCCATAACGTTTTGACATGTTCGTAATGGCGGTTAACACAACTGACAGTTCTCGTCTTGGAATAGTGCCATCCATACAGAAATAATCCGGAGCGATCCTGCCGACGGCGGGAAATGCAGATTTCCTACCCTGCCATAGCTGCTGACGGTCAGTTTCATTGAATGCCTCGCGGATCGTTGTCGCTCCGTTCTTTTGAAGGACTGCCTTAAGCCGAATCAACTGCGCTGCAATTTCTTCGGCAGTGCCATCGAGCTCACACAATAGAACCGCCGCGGCGTCAACAGGGTAACCCGCCGAAGCAAAGGCTTCCGCCGCCCTGATCGCTGGATTGTCCATCATCTCCAGACCGGCCGGCAAAATGCCATCGGCAATGATCTCGCCAACAGCTTCTCCTGCACCCCCCACGTCATCAAAACCAGCCAGCACCACACATACGCTCTCGGGCAGAGGCAGCAGATCCACCGTAATCTCGACCACAATACCCAGCATGCCTTCGGAGCCGTGCATCAGCGCAAGCAGGTCATAGCCAGCTGAGTCCAGACCATCACCACCCAGTTCATATAGTTCCCCGGACGGCGAGACAATCTTCAACTTGCGAACGTTGTGCACCGTCAAGCCATACTTCAGGCAGTGCACCCCACCCGAGTTTTCGGCAACGTTCCCACCGATGGAACAGGCAATCTGTGAGGAGGGGTCGGGTGCATAGTAGAGTCCATGCGAGCGCACCGCTTCTGAGATTGCAAGGTTCGTAACCCCAGGCTGTACAAGGGCAGTACGGTTGGCAGTGTCGACTGACAGTACGCGATTGAATTTCGACAGCCCCAACAAGACGCCATCCTCATGTGGCATCGCGCCACCGGAGAGGCCTGTACCTGCACCTCGCGCGACGACAGGTACTTCAAAGCTGTGGCATAACCGCATCACCGTTTGAATTTCTGAGATTGTCTCCGGTAATACCACAATACCTGGGCGTTGCTTCTTGGCAGTCAGCCCATCCGTTTCATAGACAGATAGTCGTTCCGGATCAGCAATCACATGGTCTTTGCTGACCTTATTCAATCTTTGAATGAATGATTGGGTAACTCGCATCGGACTTCATTATACGTATAATTGATGCCCCTTACACCGAGGTTCGGTGACACCCTAGTGACTACTCTCGAGATCGATTCCATCGAAGACATCCTTGATGATTTTCGCTCCGGCAAGATCGTTTTGCTCATGGATGACGAGGATCGTGAGAACGAAGGCGATCTCATGGTAGCTGCCGACAGTGTCACCGCGGAACATATTGCCTTTTTCGCACGTCATGCGTGCGGTCTGATCTGTCTGACGCTCACCGAGGAACGAGCAACCCGACTGGCACTGCCGCTGATGGTGGAGCAAAACAGGTCGATGCATGAAACAAATTTTACGGTATCGATCGAGGCTGCTAACGGAATTACAACGGGTATCTCTGCCGCAGAC
>CAJWYI010000215.1 GCA_913049815.1 uncultured Gammaproteobacteria bacterium | reverse complement strand
CGCCTTCCAGGAACAGTACGGACTGCATTTGGCGCTGATCCTCGATAAACGGCAACCGGAACAACAATTCCGCACCAGCTTCGATCAGGACGTTGCCACCGATCGGTTCCAGACCACTAAAGATACTTGCTGGTGAGGGCGTCGACCGCGGTCCCAGGGTACTTTGCTCATAGCCTCGAACAGAACCAAAGCCACCCGCAAAGAAGTGCTTGTAAAAGGGGAATGTGGCCGTGCTGCCATACGTACCCCCATATCCCAGATCAGTCCGCAAACGTATCGTGTAATTGCGGGTTAGAGGGAAGAAGATCTGACCACTATAGCTGATCTTGTAGAACTCCAGCTGGCTGCCTGGGACCGTTGCTTCAAAACGCATGCTCTGGCTACGTCCGCCGCTGGGCAACAAACCACTGTTGAGTGCAGACATGACGTAGGACCCCGTCACCGATACCAGATCAAACTGTTTTCCCTCCTCCGACAGGAAACGCGATATTTCCTGTGCAGGGAAGACACCCTCCTTGATAGTCGTGTTCTCATAGTTGAACGCAAGACCTACCCTTGAGATCTCTGAAATGGGATACCCAAAATTGACACCACCCCCCCAGGAATCTGTAGAGAACCGGGCAATGTTGCGCTCGTTGAAATCGCTCTTGCGGAAAAAAAGATTGAAGCCCCGACTGACGCCATCTGTTGTGAAGTAGGGATCAAAGAACGAAAAGCTATAGGCCGTTTGGAAATCGGACTGATTGATACTGAGATTGACACTGTTCCCGGTACCAAACACGTTGGACTCCTGGTAGCCAAGTCCCAGAATCAGACCAGTGCCCTGGCTATAGCCAAAGGTCGCAGAAATCGCACCTGATGGCGCCTCTTCGACCACATATTGGACGTCGACCTGATCATCGATCCCAGGTACTTCAGGTGTTTCAACGGCAACACCCTGTTGGAAAAAGCCAAGGCGTTCCAGGCGAATTTTGGATGCCTCGATCGCTTGCGTAGATGCCCAGCCACCTTCCATCTGACGCATCTCTCTTCTCAAGACTTTATCCTCCGTGACCTTATTCCCGGCAAACTCGATACGGCGCACATAGGCACGAGAACCTGCATCCACGAAAAATTTGATATCAACAGTGTTGTCTTCAGCTTCCGCAGTAGGCTGCCCTGTAACACTTGCGAACGTATAACCCGCATTGCCAAACGCACGTTCAATACGCTGTTCTGAAACGGAAATCAGTTCCCGCGAAAACCGCTGCTTTGGCTTCACCAGGATTAGGCGCCGAACAAGATCCTCGTTCACGTCTTTGAGATCGCCAGCCACATCGACGGACGACACGTCGTACTGCTCGCCTTCAACGACATTCAGCGTGACATAGACATCCTCTTTGTTGGCTCCGATGGCAACCTGGGTCGACTCGACGACAAAGTTCAGAAACCCGCGATCCAGATACCAGGATTCAAGCGTTTCGAGGTCGCCTGTCAGCTTTTCCTTCGAATAGAGATGTCGTTTGCTGAGCGGCGCCCACCAGCGTGGAAGTCGCATCTCAAGCAATCCCTCAAGCTCCTCGTCGCTGAAGGCTACATTCCCAATGATGTTGACATGTCGAATCCCGGAGGTCGCTCCTTCGTCCACATCGATCACAACCCGTACACGATTTCTCGCAAGATCTTCGATTTCAGTCTGGATGTTCGCGTCATATCGTCCCTGGGAAATGTACTGCCGTTCGAGATCAGCCCGAATATGTTCCAGCGTCACCTTCTTCAGGATTTCACCAGCAGCGAGCCCTGACTTCGACAAGCCATCCAGCAAATCCGTTTCCTGGATGGCCTTGTTACCCCTGATGTCGATCTCATCAATGGTTGGACGTTCCTTCACTATGATGACCAGCACCTGTCCATCGCGCCCGACCTGGATGTCGTCAAATGAACCGTTTCTAAAAAGTTCACGAATGACCTCACGGTAGCCGAGCTCGTCCAGCTCATCACCCACGTTGATCGGTATCGCACTGAATACGGTCCCGGCAGAAACCCGCTGCAGCCCCTCCACACGGATATCAGTCACTCGAAAGGCCGTCGCAGGGGCGGAAGCCAACAACACCATAACCGCCAATACGACATGACCAACACACTTCATCGACAAAAATACGTACCGCACCACTACAACCTCGTCAGATCATTGTAGAAAGCCAGTACCATAATACTGACAATCAGAAAGAGGCCGACCTGCAGACCCCATTCCTGCACTCGATCAGGGACCGGCCGCCCGAACACTGCCTCGAAGGTGTAGTAGACCAGGTGGCCACCGTCGAGCATGGGGATGGGCATAAGGTTAATCACGGCAAGGCTGATACTCAGCAGCGCCAGGAAACCAATAAATGTCTCGAAACCTGATTCCGCAGATGCTGATGCGACCTGGGCAATAGTGATAGGTCCCGAGAGATTTTTAGGCGAGATAGCACCCACGATCATTTTTCCGATGGCGTTGAGTGTGAACGTGGTGACTGACCATGTTCGCTCAAGTGCAGGAATCCACGCCAAGTAGATCGGATACCTGACTTCCCGATACATGTCAGGAGGCAATGCCACCAGTTCGACCGATGCCCCAAAGAATCCTTCAATTTCACCATTAACCGTTCGCGGTCTGGGTACGACCGACAGTGCAATAAACTGCCCTGAACGTTCAACCTCAACATCAATTCGGCGACTGGGACTCGCTTTGACCACCTCAACCCAATCGTACCAGTCGTCGACCGCTTCTCCGTTTGCGCTTCTGACATGATCACCTGCTAAAAATCCTGCGCGTTCTGCGGACTCATCCGCGACAATCGATCCGAGCTTAGCTGGCAATGGCGGTGACCATTGAATCATCCCGAGGTCTCTTGTGGGATAGGGTTCGTTTGCGTCAGCAAGCCAGTTCTCAACATCAACCACGTACTGATCCACCTGGGTGCCCTGACTTTCTCCCTCGCGCACATCAAACACAATGCGCCCCGTATCACCGATGCGCTGAAACAGCTGCATATTCACATCGGACCACGTTCGGGTTGGCACGCCATCGACGGCGACAATTTCCTGACCCCGAGACAGTCCCGCCTGACCGGCCTTCGAACCGTCATCGATTTCTCCCAGACGGGGCGTCAAACCGGTCACACCCACACTGTACAACAACCAATAAGCCACGATGGCAAGCAGGAAATTGGCGATCGGACCCGCTACCGCAATCGCCATACGCTGCCACACGGGCTTGCGATTGAACGCCAGGTGAAGTTGGTCATCTGGAACAAACCCTTCTCGTTCATCCAGCATTTTGACGTAACCACCCAGCGGGATTCCGGCAACTGCGAACTCGGTTCCTTCAAGCGCGACGTTGCTGCGTGTTGCGATCATCTGGTCAGGCGGTGGGGGCGGTAACAGCGGAGCGCGGCCTCGCTTCATCCAAAGCGGTCGCCCAAATCCCACAGAGAAACGCAAAACGTGCACTCCACACCATCTTGCAACAATGTAGTGTCCGTATTCGTGAATCGTGACC
>CAJWYI010000214.1 GCA_913049815.1 uncultured Gammaproteobacteria bacterium | reverse complement strand
GGCTTGGTGAGCGGATCAGAGACGCGGGATATCGGGTGCTGCTCCACGATCGGCGCAACTGCGGCGCATCGGATGTGTCAATTGAAGACGATACCCAGTCGGAGCAGGAAATCTGGGTAGATGATGTCTATGCACTTTTATTGCAATTGGATTCGCTACCGGTCATCGCGGGAGGCGGGTCTGCCGGATGTCGCCTGTCTTTGTTGCTCTCACTGCGGCATCCCAGTTCTGTCCAGGGCTTGTTGCTTTGGTATGTCACGGGCGGACAGGTTGCGGCGACCCAACTTGGGCAGGCCTACTATGGACAGTTCATTGAGATGGCAGAATCTGGCGGGATGTCTGCAGTGATCGAATCCGATTTTTTTGCTGAGCGTATCCGGTCGAATCCAACTAATGCGCAGCGATTATTGACGTATCCGGTGGCCGACTTTGTGAGGGTCATGTCTGCGTGGCAATTGTTCTTTACATCGAGTGCGGATCTGCCAGTCATCGGTGCAACACGCGAGGAGCTGTCGTCGATCGATGTGCCAGCCTGCATCATTCCCGGCGCAGATCCTGTTCACCCACGAAAGGTAGCGATGGGCCTCCATGACATCCTGTCTGACAGTGAGTTTCATCATCCATTCTCACTGGAGGAACGTGAATCGCTCAAGGCTCTGCCATTGGAGGAAATCGGTCGCCGTTTCGATGAGCGTAAAAATGCGATCTTTGTCGACTTTCTTAACCGTCGATTTCCTGTCGGCACCTGACCCTTGGGACCCTGTTTAGCCCCAGATTGATTTGAGCCGTTGATCTCGACCGCAGTTGAAGCGGTAGAATTTATACTGATATGGATTTTTCAAGTAGTAGTCCTGGTGGTATTCCTCAGCAGGCCAGAACGTATCCGCTGCTTCAATTTCGGTGACAATGGGTTTGTCGAACTTTGCCATTATTGTGGACTTTGACGCTTCGGCAAGCTGGCGTTGGCGATCGTCCAGAAAGTAAATGCCTGCACGATACTGACTGCCCCGATCGCAGAACTGGCGGTCAGCCACAAAGGGATCGATATTGACCCAGAAGACCTCAAGCAACTGCCCATAGGTTATGACATCCGGATCGTAGACTATTTTTATAGCCTCGGTGTGACCGGTACGGCCTCGAGAGACTTCTTTGTAAGTGGGGTTATCAATCCGACCAGCTGTGTAGCCAGAAATAGTGGCTTTGACACCAGGCAGTTTGTCGAATGGCGGTTCCATACACCAGAAACACCCACCTGCGAAAATAGCAACCGCGTCTGCTGATCCTGGATCTGCACTCTTCTTTTGCATGGTGGTTTGGGTCGAAAGTTGGGAGGCGGGTTGTGCGGCGTAGGCGACAAGCGCAGAAACGGCGAGCACCGCCAGAGTAGGGACTAGGGCGTTTCGGTAAAACTTCATGATGAGATCCTTGTGACGTTCATCAACCTTTGGGAAAGCTTCGATGGAGATAGTCTTATGTGCGCAGTTCAGGCAGTGGCGTACCGTCCGGGTAGAACAACAACGCAATCCCGTTGTTACACCATCGTTCGCTTCTCGGTCTGGGGCCATCATTAAACACATGCCCCTGATGACCTCCGCATCGAGCACAGTGATATTCGGTTCGCGGCACAATGAGCTTGTAATCAGTCTTTGTACCCATTGCCCCTTTTAGATGATGTGTGAAACTGGGCCAACCCGTGCCGCTATCGTACTTCTGGCCACTGGTGAAGAGTGGTTGAAGGCACGCAGCACACACATACGTACCGTTGCGCTTTTCATCATTGAGTGGACTGGTAAATGCTGGCTCTGTGGCTTCTTCAAAGAGGACCAGATAGCGATTGCGCGGTAAAAGTAACTTCCATTCTTCGTCGCTTTTATTAAGGGGCGGAATTTTTTCGGCACACGCGAAAGGAAACGCTGTCATCAGGGGTACCGCGGCCAGTGTCTGAATCACTTGTCGTCTTTGCATGCGAATTTTCCTCTTACCTCGTCCACTGTAGTTTGGACCATCTTGACGCCCAATGTTACAACGGTGACACGGACGACGGCATTCTTGCGCTTCTGGGCACCTGATCGTTCAGGCACGGATGATGTGGGGAATGACCTGAAGTCTGAACCATGGGACAATCGCGCTGTCATCCAACACCCAGGGAATCCACCATGGAAATTGGCGTAATGCTCGGTGCTTCTGGCCCCGATGCGAATCTGGCTGCACATATTGACTCAGCGAAAAAGGCGGAAGCCGATGGTTTTGATAGCGTCTGGATGGCGAACATATTTGGTCTCGATGCAATTTCTACGCTTGGTTTCGCTGGGCGCGAAACTAATCGAATCAAACTAGGTACGGCGGTCACGCCGACGTATCCAAGACACCCGACGGCGATCGCTCAGCAGGCTCTGACGACCGCAGCGGCCTGTGATGGCCGGTTTGTGCTTGGTATTGGCCTTTCACACAAAGTGGTGATCGAAAATATGCTGGGTCAGAGCTACGACAAGCCGGCACGCCACATGAAAGAATACCTGTCTGTCCTCGCGCCGCTGTTGCGTGGTGAAACAGTGTACTTCAATGGAGAGCAATACCGGGTGAACGGGCTGGGCATCAATTTCGCCGACCGACCCGATGTCCCGCTGGTCGTGGCTGCCTTGGGATCGATAATGCTCGATCTCACCGGTCGGCTTGCCGACGGTACCATCACGTGGATGACCGGTCCTGCCACGTTGGAATCCCACATCATCCCACGAATCAGTAAAGGCGCGGTGGCGGAGGGAAAACCCCAGCCATCGGTGATCGTTGGTATGCCGATCGTGCTGACCAACGATGAGGATGGGGCGCGAAACTTTATCGGGCAGACCCTTGCGATGTATGGGCAACTACCTTCATACCGGGCGATGCTCGACAAAGAAGGCGCTGCCGGACCCGCGGACCTCGCGATGGTGGGTGACGAAGCGACACTTCGCACTGGCCTTGCTCGTCTGCGCGACATAGGGGTCACTGATTTTGGTGCGGCAATCAGTGCCTCAGATCCGGAAACCTATGCACGCACCGAGGCTTTCCTGAAAGCTGAGGCAACCGGTTAGATAGACCTTGGGAGGATGTCAATAACTTAGAGGCTGACATAGGTCTTTGATTGCAACGACGATTGGTTCGAAAAAGAAGCAGGGTACTTGCATCCGACGCGTTTACCCAGATGTACATAGACCTCGTCGGGTAAGCCCAGGATATCGCTGATCTGTCGCTCCTGTTGGTCCGGTATGAGATCTTCCCAGGGTCCAATGACCCTACCGAAGAGCATGATGACCTCGTAGAATCGGGCTGCGAATTCAGCCAAGAAACTTTCCGTAGACAGGACGTATTGCTGCCATGGCCCGAGCACAAGGATGCTGGCCAGTGCAATGAAGGTCGCGACGTTTGTATTCAAAAGCTACTCGAGTGAGGTCCGTCGACGTAATTTGCTTGATCAGTTTGCGTGAAGTAGCACACGCATTCGACTGATCTATCTATCTGCGTATGCCGGAATTGCGCACTAGATGTTTGCGATGATCTGTTCTGAAATATTCTTCAGCACCTGAAAACGGGGATCGAAGTTCGGCAGGATCATCA
>CAJWYI010000213.1 GCA_913049815.1 uncultured Gammaproteobacteria bacterium | reverse complement strand
CCAGACAATATCGTAGGCCAGCCGATCGAGCAGACAGATCAGCGCAAGGTCACGTTCAATCGCGAGACCCGGGTTCTCTCGAACGGGATGAAATGGTGAGAGGTAAACACCGAAGCTATTCAATAGGATCGCCTCCGTCGGTGTGTCGGTCGAATAATCTCCGTACCGTCCCGTCTCCAAGTCGCTGGTCGAGCCAGGTTCTAACGGTTTCCATTAGGTGTAAATCCTGGGGTAATAGTATCGCCTTTTCCTGGTATGTTAGTGGCACTTTCATGACTTCGCATAGATCAGGGTGTATCGATGTCTGCAGCTGCACCTCAATGAGGTCGGTAAACATGATGTCCGCGCGGCTTTCAATAATTTCTGAGAATATGGCGGTGTTGTCTTCGAACACTCTGACATCCGCTTGCGTCAGCTGGCGTGTGAAGGCTTCATTGGTTCCACCGGGATTGACGATGATCCTGACGCCAGGTTTATCGATATCAACCAATGAACGGAACCGATCACGATCGATGCAACGTGCGATGGGCGTCTTACCGCCACGATGGTAGGGCTGTGTAAAGAACGCTTCACGACTTCTGGTGATCGTCCTTGAAACACCACTCATCCCGACATCAAAAGCGCCGTTGGCCAGGTCCGCCATCAATGTCGGCCAGCTAGTTCTGACAAATACGGGTTCCACACCCAGACTCCGCGCTAGGTCTATGGCGAGGTCAATGTCTACACCTTCAAATTTCATAGCTTGAATGTCACCAATCGCTAGGCTGAATGGCGCATAGTCGCCGGTTGTACCGATGCGAAGCGTACCGGAGGAGAGGACCTGCTCAAGGCGATGCGCATAGCGCTGCACTAGAGAAAGTTTGTGCGTGAGTTGTTCTTTGGATGCTTTGTCCAGTCCTCTTACTGAGATGATTGCTCTCTGGTGTTCGAGATCGGAACTCGTCAGCGAGTGAGCAATCTTCTGACCTAAAGTGATGAGCTGTGGCCTGATGGCGCCTACAAGGTCAGGTCCTTCATCTGGTGGTGCTCCGCGCTGCCAGCGACGGAACCAGTATTGCTGAATGGCTTTTGCAGCATTGATCTGTGCGGACATGAACGCTCGGTAGCTTTCAACGTTCAGGCTATGGCGTAGTGCATCTGAACGTGCTTGTTCGAGGACGACCTGTTCCCGTGCCAGATCTTCCACCGGTTGATCGTGATGCCACTTGTATCGCGCGACGTCTTTCATCAGAAGTAGTCGAGTTTCAACCAGGGAAAGCGTCTCATCGCCGTCTGTGTTCGAACTCGCGTGAGCACCACCCACCAGGCAACACCAGGTCACAAGGAGCAACAGTCTTCGTGAATTGAAAGAATTGGAAAAGACTGAGACGGGCGCGAACATCGAGCCAGATCATAGCACGGTGAACGACGACCTCATGGATATGAGCCGACCATGACAGCGAGTATGGTTCGTGGTAGGTTCGCGATCCTTTGATTCACATCAGGATACGCTATGACCGACCCGTTGTTGTACGAGCAGAAGGATCACGTCGTTACGCTGACCCTCAATCGACATGACACCCGTAACGCAATCTCTTCCGATGAGATGGTGGATGCCATTGTCGGTGCTTGTGAACGTATCAACGGGGATTCCAGCGTACGCGTTGCCATTATCACTGGAGCAGGGTCCGCATTTTCCTCGGGGGGGAACGTTAAAGACATGCACGATAAGGCGGGGATGTTTGGCGGAACGCCACCTGATCTCCGCGATGGCTATCGAAACGGTATCCAGCGCATACCCATGGCTGTCAGCGAATTGGAGGTTCCCATTATTGCGGCGGTTAATGGCGCTGCGATCGGAGCAGGCTGTGACCTGACGATGATGTGTGACATTAGAATAGCATCGGAGAAAGCGATATTCGCCGAGAGTTTTGTGAAGGTAGGTTTGATTCCGGGTGATGGAGGGGCCTGGTTTTTGCCACGTGTCGTGGGATTGTCTCGGGCCAATGAAATGGCGTTCACCGGTGATCAGGTGGATGCACAGATGGCACATGAGTGGGGACTGGTCTCACAGGTCGTGGCGCCAGACGATTTGATGACAGCGGCCAACGAGATGGCAGCACGGATTGCAGTCAACCCTCCATCAGCGCTTCGGATGACCAAGAAACTGATTAAAGAGAGTCAGCACGCACAGTTGGAATCAGTACTTGAAATGTCTGCCTCGTTGCAGGCGCTTGCCCATCAGACAAAAGATCATGCAGAGGCAGTGGCGGCGTTTGTCGAGAAACGTAAACCTGAATTCACGGGAGATTGAATTTACAGGCAACGATAGTAAGCGTCTGGGCGGAAATAAAACGGATCATAATGAGGTTCAACGACCCGCACTACCTTCGATCGACAGGTAGTGATGCGTTGTTGTCACACTGATCGAAACTGATCGTTCCGATAAAGCTGAATGCCAAAATTTCAGTGCAATCGCATTGTCCTTCAGAACAGCCAGCTGCCAGTCACCAGGCCACCTTGCGAGTAGGGAGCGCACGGCTTGACGACCCATCCCAGCTCTCCGATACCTTCGACGGATATAGAACTCACGAATTTCTATCCTGGTTTGTCCATCCTTAGGGTCTTGATCCTCCACCAAAAGGACAAAGCCCTGGAGTGTATGATGACCGATACCAAGCGCTAACCTGGTTGGGTGACACCAGAACGTACTCAAGAAGGGATAGCTGCCGTTCGTTGAGGCACCGTAGTCGCCGAGTTCGTTCATATAGCTGTGGACCAGTGGCGTAATTTCTTCCTGCGTCGGTACTGACCACAGAGCGCGGCCGGTCAAGCCACACCGCAGTGTGTTCATCACATGACCCGGACTGGTGAGCGCATTCATGGAACAAGGACGCGGTCTGGATAGTTCGTAAATACGCCATCGACCCCTGTCGCCCGAAATTCGGCGATTTGCTGTGGATCGTTGACAGTGTACGCAAAGACCTTGAGTGATTTGGCGTGTAGTGTGTCCAGCATCGTTTTGTTGATCAGGTTGCGATGGCAGTGTACGGCGACCGCGTCCAGCCGCTGGACCACTTGCAGGTAATTGGCTGCTTTGCCGAATAGTGGCCCGCGATGGTAACGGGGGTTGGCCCGGGCCAGTTCGGCGTGGTCGAAGGATGAGATAAGTAGATCGTTGGAGCGGTAGGGGTAGTTCTGATCGAGAAAACGGCAGACAGGTCCCGCTGTATTCGGACCTTTCAGCTCAATGTTGACTTGCAGCCGTCCAAGGCAGAGATCGAGGACTTCGCCGAGGGTAGGAATTTGCTGCTGCTTTCCTGCGTCAAGGCGCCGAAGTGCGTCGAAGGAATGTGACATCACCGCACCGCAACCATCGGTGGTGCGATCCACACGCTCATCGTGGATTACGATGAGGTGATTGTCGACCGCATATACATCCAGTTCGACCATGTCACAGCCCATGTCTATCGCGGCCTGGAATGAGTCCAGTGTGTTTTCGGGTTCATACCCCATCGCACCTCGGTGGCCGATGCAGCGCATGTATTTCCTTACTTGTTGAGCGACGATCCATAGTGGCTTCGCGCGTGATAAATCTCAACAAATCCGATGCCGTGTATCCGGACTCGTGCTATCTATAGGGAAGTGGGAGTACAATTGATCATCCAAAAAAATGAAGCATCCATGAGTTACCA
>CAJWYI010000212.1 GCA_913049815.1 uncultured Gammaproteobacteria bacterium | reverse complement strand
AAAGGTAGCTGCCACCGAGTTCGAGGTTCCGAAATCAATTCCGATACCGACCATAAGAACCTGTTATAAAAGCAATTTCTTCAGGACCTGGGAACCAGGCAGTGCGACATTTACGCATATTTTGTAGAGCCAAGCTACAAGCGTGTCCATGCCACAATGAACGTCTTCTCAGCCGAGAGTAGGCCTCAGCCGCCTCGATGAGGTAAGTTTTCTTCAAGATGCCAAGGTGCTCAAGAACTGGGGCCTCCCACCAATAATGTGACCAAATTATCGTCCTGATCGTAAACCAGGCGCTGTTGTCCCCGACCGTCCCAAAGTCGTCAGCCGTCGTGAGGTGGATCTCGTGTTGTACGAGTGGGGCCGCGACTTTCCAGGGGTCAGTTTTAAAAAAACCTGCTTCATGGCCTGAGCAGCACTCCTTACGCAAGTCGCGATGGTAACGCGACCAACGCGGTGCCAAGTGCAGTCGCAAGTCCCGATTGGTTCTCGTTTCTGACAGACACCTCTACAAGGTGTTCACCGTTCAACTCGAACTTGTCGGTCACCTCGCCACGGACAGTGTTGGTATCACCAACAACATTCGGATGTCGTATAGACGCCTGAAGCCTCCTCAAAACGCCGTCGTCACCCATCCAGTCTGTTACACCCTGTGACAACCAACAGACCCGCTGAGGACCGAAGTCGAACTGTCCGGGCATATTCCGACGTTTACGCGCATGTTCTTCGTCAAAACGACCGCCACCACCAAGATCAGGTGAACCTTCGGCTTCTAATGCGGCCCTGGTACTCCGTCCAGTACCCAGGACACCATGGGTAAACAGAAAGAGTTCCGTGACGCTATACGTACCCTTCGGTAAATCCGGTATTTCTTCACCGACTTCAACGTCCTCATAGAACCGCGTATCCGCCCCCCTACGCTCTCGTTCCCAGACGAGCGGGTCCGCCGGTAAGAGTGGATATGTCGGAGCATCAGAAGATGCATCGTCGTCACTGCCGTCACCCCGATCGTACTCAAGTGTGGCCCCTGTGTTTTCAAAACGTGCCATCAGCGTCTTGGTGGTTGCGACCACTTCATGGCGCTGATTGGTATATGTAACCAGCCCCGTGTTGAACGCGATCGAACCAATCCGACGGCTGGACTTGCGCATGGTTTCACCGACCACTTCCGTACAAGTGATGCGGTCGCCGACCCAGATAGGACGATGGAATTCGATGTCAGCCCCAGCGTAGTTCACGGGAAGATGAATCGTAGACACCCGCTTACGATCGATGTTGCCGGTCTCTCCAGCAATGACACCGAGACTCACCGAGTAAATAAACGGTGGTGGCGCAGTGACCATCCCAAATCGAGATTCCGCTGCGTGACGTTCATCGCGCCAAAGCGGATTGTAATCACCCACGCCATCGCCAAACCGGCGGATATTATCGAGATTGGCTTCTTTACATGGTTGATACGCTAGCTTGTCGCCAATGGTGCTACGGTATTCCGTCTCAAACTCATCGATCGATGTGATTAGATCGGCCATTTTATCTCCCTTTCCCTCATACGATTACAGGAGCAGTCAAACTTCCACGCTATCACAAGTAATCTGACATCGTCAGGCGTTAACTGTTTTAAGTATTGCTGAACCCGAGCCTGTGTGACGCCGCTAAGACAAGGCCGCCTGGGAGCGCAACCACAACATCTCAGTGGAGATCTGTCGACATCTTTCGTCGTACTTCAGTGCTTCCAAAGGTGTCCCGTCTGCGTTCTTCGGGTCTTCATATGGCAAGGAGACCCAAGCAGAAGCACCTGTGACAATCGGACAGACTTCAGCGGCTTGATCACATTTCATGACTGCATAGAAGCCGCCTCCTGGATTGTCCTGATCGTCATAGACCTTGATCTGCAAGAGCCCTGCACATCGATCAGGATTGATCTGTTCAAAGCTGCCCCGAGAAGACTCGATATAGGATTGAAGCCTCGCGTAGGCGGGTCACGACGGCTCGCGCAGGCGGGATAGACATGCTGCGAGTTCTTCGTCACTGCCTCCGGGTAACGCAAAACCTGTGCGACCAATCAAGTCTCCAAATCTCGCTTTCATCGCTGTGACCACTTCGTCGGGCTCGCCTACAATGGCAATCGTGTGTAGTACTTCATCAGAGATCAGTGCTGCCATTTCTCCCTGCTGCTCGCGCTTGTTCAGCTTATTCAGTTCCACCTGCAGATCACCCCATCCATGAACGTCGAATACGGGTTTATAGGCTTCAGTCGAACCATAGAAAGCAATACGATCTCGCGCCGCTGCTGTGGCCCGTTGCATAGACTCTTCAGTCGTTCCAGTAGCAACGATGGGTGCGTAGTCGAGTTCGAAATCAATGAGTGCAACACCACGTTTGCCAAGTCCCTGTTCTATCGCCGGGATCGTGACTTCGCGCATGAACTTCTCGGATGAGAACGGATGCATGATCATGCCATCGGCAATTTCCGCAGCGATTTTTGTCATGAGCGGCCCGGTCGCCGACAGCGTCACGCGGGGACGCCCTGCTTCAATATTATCAGGCCTAAAAGTCCGCGGCATCAATGTGTGTTGGTAATACTCACCGACATAGTCGAGTTGCTCGCCGTCGTACCAACAATCGAAGATGGCCTGCATGGCTTCTAGAAAATCGCGCATCTGTCGTGCGGCTTTGTACCAGGGCATGCTAAATCGGCGTTCGATATGGGGTTTGACTTGAGAGCCTAGCCCCAGAATTAGTCGTCCTTTAGAGTACGCGTTCAGATCATGTGCCAACTGCGCCATGGTCATCGGATTTCGTGAGAAAGCCACTGCGACGGACGTCACCAGTTCGATACGTTCTGAATGTTCGGCGGCAAGCGTGAGGGGGAGAAAGGGATCATGGTTCAATTCAGAAACTCGGACCCCGTCATACCCGAGCGCTTCAAGACGCCGAACCTGATCTGATACCTCTCGCATATCTGCACTGAGCCCAGCATCAATCTTCATCATTTGCTCCATACACAGTGCGCAGATATTCTTCGGGATGCCGCGCAGCATATCACCGAGGAGGGTGCATATGCAGGGCAACGGCATCAAGATGATCTACCTGATCAAACGACGTCCAGGGACCTACCTAGAAGAACTGATTATCCATTGATTCGCACACCACTCGCCAAGTGTTATCGCTCGCCAGGAGCGTGCGCGGAATGACGAGTTCAAAGGCACGCATGCGCCCTCACGGTAAATCGCGACGTTTTTTGATTAGAAAACAGGTAGCCATTCTGCGGAAGGCCCAACGCATTGGGATGGGATGAGGCAAATCTGGCATGGCCAACCCTTGTCAATGCCAAGGATGCCATAAGGTACAACACCCCAGAACAGTTTCCAGGAGAAAGCTCAGCCGTACATCCCATAGGCGACGCGCGAGATCGAGATGATGTCAGGCGATTTGCCTGTTGCGCCTTTCACTCTAAATGACCCGCCCTTTCCCCTGAAAGCAGCCAGGTTTCTAAAAGCGTAGCCTCATTGTCAATATCTCGGATGACAGCGACGCATCACAAAGAATCTCAATAGGCTCGAGACAATGGCACCTTCAGCACTCTGAATATGATCTTTGCCATCCGATACCTGATCCGCACTACACTTGCTCCGCAGCTTTTTCCTGCATATCTTGTGGGAACTTCGCAATCTTGGCAAACATGACCGACTCA
>CAJWYI010000211.1 GCA_913049815.1 uncultured Gammaproteobacteria bacterium | reverse complement strand
GTAGAGCTTAGCACAACCTTGCATGTTTCTCCGAACCCATCTCCAGACAACTCAAATCCCAACCAACTGTCGTCGTAACAACGGCGCCTAGTAGAGCGGTTTATAGCCCTCTGGCCGAGTTTTGAAGCGACGGTGAAACCACCAGTATTGCTCCGGACGCTGTCGAACAGCCTCCTCAACTATTGTGTTGATGGTACAAGCGTCTGTTTCAAACGAACCTGATGGGAACCCTGTAAGCGGTGCCCGAAAATGGAGTTCATAGGTCTGCCCATCGTCAATTCTGAAATGTGTAAACGGAACGACCAAACAATCAGTCATTTGTGAAATTCGACTGACCGCCGTCATCGTCGCCGCCGGTACGTCAAAAAACGGTACGAACACCGCGTTCCTAGCCCCATAGTCCTGGTCCGGCCCATACCAGACCACTTGTCCCGATTTGAGGCTTCTTATCAATGCACGTATATCGTCACGCCGGATGGTTTTCTGGAAATGGCGATCCCGGCCACTGTACATTGCTGCTTCTATCACCGGGTTGTCGTTCGCGCGATACATGACTTCCAGTTTAGGGATCCTTCGTGACAGGAACGCCCCAGCGATATCTAGGGTGGCCATATGCAAGCCCAACAGGATGACGCCTTTCCCTTCGTCGATGGCACTAAGTAGGTGGTCCAGCCCCACATAACGTACCCTCGATGAAATCCGGTCAATGTCACCGAGCCATGATGTTGCAATTTCGACCATGCTCATGCCGCCAGATATAAAGACATCTTTCACCAACGTTTGTCGTTCGTGATCTGACAATGACGGGAAACACTGAGAAAGGTTCACTTCAACGACGCGACGACGGCGACCACCAATGCGGTATGCGACACGTCCAAAGCTTTTTCCCAAAGACTGACGAACAGTATGAGGGCACCGGGCGATACACCACATAAGGCCATATAGCAGCCAACTCAGCCAGTAATGAGGGTGCCAAAGTCCCATGTGATGACGCCAATCTCTCCTCTGAATCTAAGCGATTATACCCTTCGTATGCTCTTAACAGCCGGGTTTTGGGCAAGTCTTGTCATATTGCTATACTGTTGCCCAACCTTCCGTAACGTCTATCGTTGATGAGCACAGTCCCAGCCACCGCAACGATTATTGTCCGAAACGAATCTCGTAATATCGTGGAGTGCATCAATAGCGTCTCATTTTTCGATGAGGTGCTCGTCGTGGACTCGGGTAGTATCGATGATACGGTTGCCAAAGCGAACCAGTTAGGGGCACGTGTCATTGTCAACCAGTGGCCTGGCTTTAGCCGACAACGCCAGTTCGCTACGGAAAACGCATCCAATGACTGGGTATTCTCAATCGATGCGGATGAGCGCGTTTCGGACGAACTTCGGCACGCGATTGAGCAAGTATTTAAAGATGGGACCAAGCTGGACGGCTATCAGATCAATCGACGCAACTACTTTATGGGTCAAGCGCTCGCACATGGTGAAGGTTATCCGGATTGGTTGCTACGCCTGTTCCATCGAGGAAGGGCCGAGTGGAGCCATGATGCAGTGCATGAGCGAGTGAAACTAATCGGAAGAATTGGAAAAATCAAAGGTGATTTGAACCACCGCTCACAAGAATCACTGGCCGCGTACTTCCACAAGCAGAATATGTACACCTCGCTACAGGCCAAAAGCATGTGGGAATCAGGACGAAGGTCGAGTCTGTTGAAAATCGCCGCGTCACCCACTGTCCGTTTTTTGAAGTTCTACGTCATGCGTCTCGGATTTCTCGATGGAGTCCCAGGACTTGTCCATATTGCGATCGGTTGTTTCAGCAGTTTCGCAAAGTATGCGAAGCTGAGAGAACTCGAGATCAATGGCGGTGCGGATCTCCCAGAAGACGATCCGATTTCGCCAGTTGTGGGAAAAGCCGGATCCATAAACCCGCAACGGCAATCGTAGCAGAGCCCCCAAAGACCACCGCGGGGACCAGACCGCAGTGACGTCCAATTCAAACTCTCCAAGTTCGTTCGATGCACTGATAAAGAACACGTTCACCGCACTGACGCGCCCCCGAATCTGGTCAGGCGTTTCCAGTCGAACCAACACGTGGCGAATATAAACGCTGGTCATGTCCGCGGTTCCCGTGAGGATCAATGCAAGGAGCGATAGGTAAAACCGTGTCGAGAGTCCGAAAACGACGATCGATATATCGAAGACCACGACGTTGCCAAACAACCAAACACCAAAGTGCCTGCTGATGGGGTAGAACGCCAGAGCAATCGTGGTTAGCGCTGCCCCAATAGCAGGTGCTGTTCGCAACAATCCCAGTCCCTCTAGGACAATTGGCCGGCTTCGTCGATCTGGGCATCTCAGGTAGCCGCACCAGGAAGATAAAAACAACAGATAAGGTCAGCGCCACCACTGGTTGCGATGAGCCCTGACGAGGAGTTGGTCGAAACGGCATTCGGAACCGCAAACCTGGGAATCACGTTGAGTATAATAGCCTGGCTATTTGGCATCGCAAACGTACGCGCAGCGCCGAAAAACAAGAGGACTGCAAACACCGCCCAGACTTCGCGCAGCCCCGCCACCGAAAATCACAGCAATAGCAACGTACAGACCATATCACCGAAGTAACAGAGCGCGAGAATGGTGCGTCGATTAAAGCTGTCCGGCAGGCAGCACACGAACCACAAACGGCAGGAACTGCACAAGACCAATCAACCCAAGATCAAGTGGACCACCCGTAATGGCACACACCTGCACCCGATAGCGACGCTCTTCATCTGGATTGCGACCGTTATCAGGAAACAAGCACCGAGATGATATCGGCACGTTGCAAAAGCCAACGCCCGCGCATCTAATTTCCGCTCTACAGGTTCTGCCATGCGATTAATCAGTCCGGACGCTATGAGCTGATGACTGCATCATCATTCTGATACGCATCCCGGAAGTGCTGCCGGCAGACAGAGACGTAACGATCGTTGCCACCAATCTCAACCTGCGCCCCCTCCGTCACCACCTTGCCAGCTTTATCCATCCGCAAGACCATTGTCGCCTTACGCCCACAGGCGCAGATCGCCTTGATCTCGCGCAGATTATCGGCCCATGCGAGGAGGTACTGACTACCTTCGAAAGGCTCACCTTGGAAATCCGTACGAATCCCAAAAGCGAGCACAGGAATATCAAGTCGATCACATACGTCCCCCAGTTCCCTGACCTGATCTCGCGTCAGGAACTGTGCTTCGTCGACCATGACACAATGAAGGGCGTTCCGTTCACAGACCTCGGTAGTGACAGCAAAGAGATTGTCCGTCTCGGAAAAAGGGAACGCATCAGCGCTGATCCCAATTCGGGAGGTGATCTTTGCAGAGCCGTATCGATCATCGCGTGAAGGTGTCAGCAGTAGGGTATTCATTCCCCGTTCGCGATAATTGTAACTGGACTGTAGCAACGTCGTGGTTTTCCCAGCATTCATCGAGGAATAGTAAAAATAGAGTTTGGCCATAGGCCAACACTCTAACGATGTGTCGGTTAGATTGGTATCAGCGGGAAAGAGATTAACCAGGATCTATTTGATCAGGGATCAAATCGTGCAAGCTGATTGGAGCGGATCATCCCCTTTATATCTTGAACGTAGTCATAACCACGTTCTGAGTAGTGCTTCAAACCTTCTGCCAGAGCAATCCCAGCCGGCTCTGACGGTTTCAAAGTGGCGCGAATATGACGAAAGTCTGCATACGCACGATGGGAGTTGATATTATTCATATAGTGGCGAACGCCATCTGCGACAGTCGCGAATCTGGCCACCTGATGCGTACGACCGGCATCCCTGGACAAGGGAGTCAACCCGCAGCCGCTGCTGAAACACCAGATACCAAAAAAGTTATTGGCCTCACGAGCAAACCGGGACCTCCCCCAGCCTG
>CAJWYI010000210.1 GCA_913049815.1 uncultured Gammaproteobacteria bacterium | reverse complement strand
GCATTGTGTTCAAACAGTGATGACCGCCATCTTCTGGGCGCTATCCACCATGGAAACAGGAACCGAGCGAGATCCAGGATCTGTCGGACGTCGTAATCGACACCCAATCTGGCGACGGCATAGCGAATAACTTTCTGAGCATCCACGTGCCCCAGTCGGGAAGGTCTGCAGATTCGAAGATGTTCGTCCCGATAATGTTCCAGGCTCCGCACAACTGTGCCAAGCCCCAGCATGCTCTCAATTACCAGCTGTTCGCTGTCCTCGCCGTGGAAGTGATGTCGAATAATCTGACGAAGGTCTGGATCCTCAATATCGTGGAGTCTCCCGATATAGAGGGCTGCGTGGGTCCAGGAACTCCTGGTAATAAGCCGAATGACGTTGGAAACACGGCTGAAACCCTCTACCAAGACCACGTCGCAACTCTTAAGTTCATGTCGAACACGCTCATAGTCGGAAAGCGGGGCGCCACGACGTGGGCGCTGCTTATTCAGCCATTTGATGATCGGGTTGGAGATAAAGCTGAAACTCATAACAGGACAGGCTACTTAACCCGGCGCGATTTTTGGGTATTATAGCGGGTCCTTGCACACTGTAACCCTCGCATTAAATGATCGTTGATCGTCTCGGCAGGCGTTTTCGCAATCTCCGGGTCAGCCTCACAGCTGCCTGCAACTATGCCTGCACTTACTGTGTCCCCGATGGCAAGAAATTGATGCCTGCGCGAAATGAAATGGCGGCCACCGATTTGCTAAAAGCCGTTCAACTGCTACAGCAGGCAGCAGGGATCGAACAGGTCAGGATTACCGGTGGGGAACCATTGCTTACCCCCAAGTTTGACGAATTCTTAAATGGGGTAATGGCGTTGCCTCTGAATGATGTGAGTTTGACCACCAATGGGCAGCTGCTACCGCGCAAAGCTGATGTCATTGTGAATTCGGGGATGAAACGCATCAACGTGAGTCTGGATACACTCAATCCGGAACGATTCAAGCGGATTGCAAGAGGTGGAGACCTCGAGACCGTCCTGCACGGTATTGAACTCATGTTAGAGGCGGGTCTGAAGGTGAAAATCAATATGGTGCCCATGCGGACTCAAAACGCTGGCGAAATTATCCCCATGTTGGAATATTGCCTCGAGCGAGGTATTGAACTCCGTTTTATCGAGCTGATGAGGATGGGACATCTGCTGAATAGTAACGGTTTTGTTGCGGATTACGTGTCGATGGAATCATTGCTGGATATGATCGGCGCGGTCTACCAATTCGAGCGAACAGGTGCACCGTACGACTCTACCGCGGTCCGCTTTGATATCCATGACAAGGGCGTTTTCGGCATCATTGCGAACGAGAGCGAACCATTTTGTCGTTCCTGTACCCGCTTGCGACTGTCATCCGACGGGCGCTTGTATGGCTGCTTGAGTAACTCCAGATATCAAGGCATGTCGGAGTTAATTGAGCTGCCCATCCATGAAGCATTGCCACAACTACAGAATATGCTGGTCAGTGCGCTCGACGACAAAAAACTGAGTTTCCAGGGCGAGACGACTGTTATGAAGTTCATTGGTGGATGACGCTTGAGCTCTGATCCGTTTCAATTGCTTGCGGGGCTTGATCAGGTAAGTCACAAAAAGCCGCCACCCATCCATTTGTGGCACCCTGAACAGCGCAAGGACATCGACATGGAAATCCGTCGAGATGGGTCTTGGCACTATCTCGGGACGCCGATTCGTCGAAATCGCCTGGTACGGTTGTTCAGCACCGTGCTGCGTCGTGAGAATGACGACTATTACCTTGTGACACCCGTTGAGCAATGCCGTATTCGTGTTGAGGATGTTCCTTTTCAAGCGGTCCTATTGAAGTCGAAGGGTGGTACCGATCAAAAGCAGTGGGTCTTCACGACCAATGTTGCTGACGAGGTGCCACTCGACGCCGATCACCCTCTCAGGCTGGATATCTCGGAAGAGGGCGAGCCATCGCCCTACGTAATGGTTAGAGATGGGCTGGAGGCGAAGCTCAATCGAAACGTCTGGTACCAACTGGTCGATATTCTGGAAGCACGGTTGCACAATAGCGAGGAAACCCTCGGTGTGGTGTCAGACGGACAGTTTGTTCCGCTGTGTCCAGCCAGTGCGTTGGACGACGCAACGCCAACCGGCTAGTGAAATCTTGCTACTAGTACGGCCACCTTCACGACCCCTGCTTATCGACATTTTTCGAGGTGTACTGGATGACCGACACTCTCGGGAAGAGGTGGCCAGCTGGTATCGTGCAGTTACCTCGTTACCTGACTTTACCCCCCTGACCGTTGCAAATGGTCATTGGTATTTTGAATCTCTGTCGGCGCTCGACATCCCCATGGCCATGGGTGACAGCGGCTACTTTGTCAGGGAACGTGACATTGAGGAGTACATTGCTGACCTCGATGGAATCGCAGCCTCAGATCATCTGGGAGAAATTGCACGCATTCGCGTTCACGAAATGCCAACGACAACGATATTCAAGCCACTCCTGATGTTCGATCAACCAAACTACCAAGCTTTTGACGAGCTTGGACTCACATCGGTCAGAGGCATCTTCGACCCGCATTTAGATCTGGTGGAGCACATCCACCTGCGATTCGAGGATCAGTTGTACTTGTTCATCAGACAATATGATGATCAGGCACGCTCAGTGATGGTTCTCGGCACCGAGAGAGACCAAGAGACACTCGATGATCTCCTGTTGCGGCTAGGCATGACGTAGCCAGGCGGCGATTCAGGCGAACTGACATCATCGCCGATGCGCTACATATTGCCGTAATTGGGACCGCCAGCACCCTCGGGAACGACCCAGTTGATATTCTGGGAGGGGTCCTTGATGTCGCAAGTCTTACAGTGGATGCAATTCTGCGCGTTGATATTGAACACCGACGTGCCATCGTCCTGACGCAATACCTCGTAAACCCCGGCCGGACAGTATCTTTGTGCCGGTTCGTCATACAGCGGTAGGTTGCTGTTGATCGGTAGTTCGGGGTCTCTCAGTTGCAGGTGGCAAGGCTGGTCTTCTTCGTGGTTGGTATTCGTCAGAAATACCGACGATAACTTGTCGAAACTGATAGTTCCGTCCGGTTTCGGGTAATCGATCACCCCGGTCTTACTCGCCAGTTTCATTGCGTCGTGGTCGGCATGATCGTCCTTCAATGTGAAAGGTAGTTTCCCTCGGAACAACTGATCCACCCAGGTGAGAGCAGATCCGAGGAACAGTCCAAACTTGTGTAGCCAGGACGTCGTGTTTCTTGCCGCATAGAGTTCGTCATACAACCAAGACTTCTGGAAAGACTCCGGGTATGCGGTCAACTCTTCGCCGCCCAAAGAGCCTGCTTTGACCGCGTCGTAAACCGCGTCCGCAGCTAGCATCCCTGACTTCATCGCTGTATGGGTTCCTTTCTGTTTGAGATTGTTGAGGAAGCCGGCATCATCGCCCACCAGAAGGCCGCCCGGCATCGTCAGTTTCGGTAGGGCCATCAACCCACCCTTGATCACCGCGCGTGCGCCATAGGCTACACGGCTGCCTCCTTCAAGCACCGGCTTGATGAGTTTATGGTGCTTAAATCTCTGGAACTCGTCAAAAGGAGAAAGGTGTGGATTCCGGTAACCCAGGTCAACGATGAGACCAATCGCCACCTGATTGTCTTCCATGTGGTACATGTATGACCCCCCCAGGGTTCCGCCAGGAAAATGACCGAGTGGCCAACCAACGGTATGCACCACTTTGCCCGGAACGTGTTTTTCCGGATCGACGTTCCAGATTTCCTTGAAACCGATACCGTAATGTTGGGGCTGCGCATCAGTTCGAAGTTTGAACTTGTCCATCAGCACTTTACCTAGATGACCGCGGCAGCCTTCGGCGAAGATCGTGTATTTGGCGTGCAATTCGTAACCCG
>CAJWYI010000209.1 GCA_913049815.1 uncultured Gammaproteobacteria bacterium | reverse complement strand
AATACCGATGCGAAGCCGCGGATCGCAAGTGTCAGATTTGCAACAGTTCCGTTGGACACGTACTGTGCGCTCATTCTCGCAGAGACAGAACCCCTAAAGGAGAAAGCATGGCCGACAGAACATTCGAGAACGTAGAAGTCGATCGAGTGGGTACCGACGGGCGCGTGGGACGCGTCACCCTGAACCGTCCGGAAAAGATGAACGCATTGTCCCAGGAACTCATGTACGACCTCTGGGAAGCACTCCACGATCTTGAAGCCGATCATTCTGTACGCGTGATCATCGTTCGTGGCTCTGGCCGCACGTTCAGTGCAGGTTACGATTTAACGCCCGCTCGGGGCGGTGCCGACGCGGTCGTCAGACATCACAAACAGGTCGACGACAAGGGTCGACGCCTGGTCATGGGTATCCGTACGGGGATGCAACAGATTACTGATATCCATATGTATTTCTGGAACATGGCCAAAGTGACCATCGCTCAAGTACACGGCTATGCGATTGCTGGTGGTTGTGAGCTTGCCATGATGGCTGACCTTGTGACTGCCGCAGACGATGCACAATTTGGCCATCCGGGTCTTCGGGGTCTGGGGACCAGCCGAACCGGTGTTATCTGGCCCCTCGTGATCGGCATGCGAAAAGCAAAGGAACTCTACTACACCGGCGAGAACATCACTGGTACTGAGGCTGAAGAGTGCGAAATGATCAACTACGCCTGGCCGATGGATCAATTGGAAGACCGTACCATCGCCTTTGCAGACCGCATCGCCAACATGTCGGCGGACCATCTGGCAATCCTCAAGGTCAATGCGAACCGCTTTTATGAAAACATGGGTATCTACTCATCGGTCCGTAGCAGCACGGATCTGGACGCTGCCGGTCAGATGACAGAATACTCGATGCAATGGCAGGACAAGATGCGGGAAGAAGGCCTGAAAGGTGCACTCTCGTGGCGTGACGGTCCCTTCAAGGGCACCGACACCTATAAGAATTGAAAACGTTCCCAACGGCGCCTTTGTCCTCCTGACTAGCATAGGGAGTACAGATCTCCTACTCTCAGCGTCGGCTGGACTGTCGAATCTACACGTATCGTTGCGTTGACGGCATCTCACGTCAAGGCGCCTTAGCATGACGGGCTTACCCGTCATTCCGACGAACGCAGTGAGAAACGGACCTACGGCCGTCAGCTTCTGTGGAGTTTTAGCAAAGCAATGGCCACCTCTTGGAGGTGCTCACGTAGATTCGCGCGTCAATGAGCAGGATAGGCTAAGCCATCAATAGATCGCCCAAAGGTAAGCGAAGTACCCCATAAGGAAGCCCACGCCACTGAATCGCCCGATCGTTCCTTTCGCGAGCACAAAGATCCCCAGCAGGATCGAGACACCAAACATCACCCAGATGTCAAAGCGCATCAGACTGGCTTCGACGGGCACATCTACAAGTAGTGCCGTAAAACCAAGGATCGCGAGAATGTTGAACAGATTACTCCCAACGACATTGCCGATTGCCACGTCCGAGGATTTGTGAAGCGCGGCAATCACGGTTGTACTCAGTTCCGGTAACGAGGTCCCCAGTGCAATCAGGCTGAGACCAATCACGGTCTCTGAGACACCCCAGTCCATCGCCAGACCTACACCGCCTTCAACCACCAGGTCCGCACCCAAAGGTAATGCAACAATTCCGCAAACAATGAATACGCCAATAGTTCGCGCGTCTGACGGAAGACCAAGCCCACGCTCAAGCTCTTCTTCTGCGTCATCGAGAGGCATCAATGCGGCTCCCCTCGTTGCTGCAATTAGGAATGTCATTAGAATTGTCAATAACAGAACACCTTCCCAGAACGTGATCGGTTGGAATGCAGCAAGGAATATCAGTAATAACGTCACACCGATCATAAACCCCGTCTGCTTTGCGAGCCCTTCTTGGTTACATACAATCGGGTGAATCAGCACTGGAACCCCTATGACGAGAAGTACATTCGCAATATTGCTACCGATCACGTTACCCATCGCGATACCTGGATGACCGGACAATGCAGAAAAAGAAGACACCATGAGCTCAGGGGCTGAGGTACCGAACGCTACAACGGTGAGCCCAACAACCATTGGAGAGATGTTGGATTCCTTTGCCAGACCCAGTGCACCACGAACCAACAGGTCGCCACCCATCAGCAGATAGACGAAGCCACCAAACAGTTTGAGAAAGTCGACGAAATCAATCATTAGACGAGCAATCTGTATCGTCGGGATCGACGTGATCTGATGTACTCGCAGCCGATTTGGATTCCCAGTTATCGATTAGGTCATTCAAGGAACTGGCTAAGTAGGCAATTTCATCGTCACCCTTAGCCACAGCGCGGGCTGAAGTATCACCGGAACGAACACGCTCAACGACTAGGCGGAGTTCGTGGATCGGTCGTGCCAGATAGATGCCAATCAACGTCCCTCCGATAATGGCAAACGCAGACAGTGCAACACCTATATCGATAAGTGCGTCACGTAATGCTTCTACCCGCTCTGAGTCCTCATTTTTATCGACTTTTACGACGAGCCCCCAATCCAACTTGGGAATCAGTCTTGTCGCCGCCCAGGATGATTCACCGCGATAGTCAACAAAGGGTCTCTCGAGTAGGCCCTCTTCGCCGCGCATCAGCTGTTGTACGGGTAGAGACGCATCCGCGATCGCCATGGTCGTAGGCCCTGTTTCTCCAAGATGTCGAAGCGAGTTCAGGACCGTAACCACATCGGGCCCCGTACGGGCGACAACATAAGCTTCACCACCATAACCCAACCCCGTGTAGTTGCCTGCTACAGTGGACACATCATCGATGGCAAAAACTACTTCCATGACACCCATTGGGACCGTATCTCGAAAGAGCGTTGTCGCGAAGGCAACTCGAACGCGTCCATTTTCGGAAATTTGCGTTCCGCGATATCCAACCTCGCCTTCCGGGACAGTCGTCGGTGGTGGGCCAAGGGAGGCACGCCCAAACGACGTGACTTCCTCGCCGTTTAACGAGAAGACGGAAATTCGGTCAATTGCTTCTAGGACTGCGGCGGCGTCAGCGATCAGGTCGTTGACAAGGACAAGATTGTTCGGTGAGGGATCCTCCATATGTCGTCGAACGGCATCGGCAAACTCCCTTTGGCTGCTGATCAACTGAACCTTGTCTTGCCAACCCTCCTGAACCTTTACGATGTCATTGCGCTTGCTTTCGGCGAGGGCTTCTAATTGACGGTGGGAAATTTCAGCAAGTAACCGGGCGGACTTCTGGTAGGCGAAGATACCGAGCATCGTCATGCTGATCAGAGAGAAAATTACCAGCGCAAAGGCAAGCTTTGTACGAATATCCAAGGTGGGGCGGCGCCGGCGTCAGGAACAGGTCACAAGCATGCCAATCTGCACGCGACCACGCAACCAGACGTACACTTGCTTGTATTCACAAAACGCCTTCGAGTTTTAATGGTTCCCACGTTGTACAACCTAAGCTAAAGCTCGGCACAGATATGACCACCATCAATGACGATGGTTGATCCTGTCATGAAGCTTGAACTGTCGGAGGCAAGTAAAAGAAACGGTCCATCCAGATCTTCAAACTCACTATATCGACACATCGGGATACTTTTCATGAACTCATCAGCGTGATCACTCTCCAGTAGCAGTCGACTGACATCGGTGAGGATGTATCCCGGGGCCAAAGCGTTAACGCGAATACCATATCGAGCACCTTCTAGTGCCATGACTTCCGTGGCCTTGACCAATGCTGCTTTGGATACAGCGTAAGGGAACTGGCCTTTGATGGTCCTATACGCTGTGATTGACGCGATATTAATGATACTGCCATGCTGCTGTTCCGCGTTACGTTGCAACAGTTCTGTGTAAATATTGGATAGACGCCAGGCTGGTTTCAGATTGATATCAAGCATGT
>CAJWYI010000208.1 GCA_913049815.1 uncultured Gammaproteobacteria bacterium | reverse complement strand
AGCGTCAGGCTGTGGCGCGCATCATCTACCCTTCTAAAGGGAGTGTCGGGGTCAGCCTGTTTGCGGAGGGTGGTAATGCCAAGGTACACAGTTTGAATGCCTGGCAATTATCGCCTTCGAATCCCTACTGATTGGTTAGAAGCTCGCTGCGACGGACGCTGGTGAAGGTGCGACACCACCCGACGACGAATCGGGTAGATCCTGGAGCCTTGCAGAATTTAGCCGCCGCAGAGAATATCCGGCGAAACTATGGCCTATCGTTATTGAAAGTCTTTGAGAAGATCGAGTAATGCCTGCGCAGTCCCGATACCGCCACCTTTGGTGATCAGTAGCTTTTCTTTGAACCGGGAGATCGGAATTCCGGCAGCGACCGTCCCGAGAACCTCAAGTGTTTCGTCCTGGACAACAGCGGCTGAGGTGTCGCCACCGATGATGATTAACGTTTCCACTGCGGAAAAGTGGTCACGCGCAATGGCTGCCATTTGCGATGCTTTCCCTTGTGACTGCGCAAGGGTGATTTCGCCATCAGGAATTTCGCTAGCCACCACCTGAATGCGGGTTGCCAGGTCGATCGGGTCGCCAGGTCGGAGTATTTGCTCTCCCAAGACGTCCAACTGGTTTCGGCTATTTGCATTCAGACTTCCACAAATGATCAGGACCGGTGCTTCGATGTGTACGGATGCTCGTGCTCGTTCGGGCAGCACCTGGTTAGCGAACGCGCCGACGGCACCGGCCGGGCCTACCATCATGCGGTTCTCGATGAAACACTGCTGAGCTGCCGCGTTCAGCTCCGGCGTATCATTGGCATCCCATATCACGATGTTGTCGTGGAGACAGCCAAAATGCTCCAGCACCTCGATTGGTCGGTTGCTGATGGGCGCAGTCAGTGGATCCTGTCCGAAAGGTGAGTCCAACACAGGCTGATCGTAAATATACACGACCCCGTCCTTACAACGGCGACCAGCATCGGGAAAGCTGGGAACGATGGCAATGTTGTGACCTTGTTCCGCGAGCGCAAACACTTCCTGTGCCCAATTTCCGCGCAGTCCTGCGTCCATCTTGTGGGCGCGATAGGTCGCCTCAGTACGGTGCGCCTCGCGGATCCGAGCCGCGGCGTCATTCGCCTCGATCTGGCGTGTATCGATGTCGACCACACAACAGACGTCACTCTTTGCATGTGGTCCTGTCGGCACTGCAAAACCTTCACCTGCAATAATGCCCCCGCATTCAAAAGCACCGGTGCGATCATCCGCAGTGACGAAAAGTGTCGTTGACATCAGTTGCTCCTTCTAAACGCGAGTTGGGACGATAGTCAGACGTAATTCCTGTCAAAGGTCAGGATGTTGATCACAATGTGTATTGGCGCTTTCGTAGGCGTATCCCGCACGCAACAGGAGAGATTCATCAAGGGGTTTTGCGATTAGCTGAAGGCTGAGCGGCATGCCCACTGGTGAGAAGCCACACGGCACAGACAGCGTCGGGTAGCCGTTGTAGTCCCAGACCGTGATGAAGCGGCCGTTTCTGGCAAAAAACGCCGGTGGGACGCCTGCAATCGTCCGTTCGATAGGGTTGAACCCTTCGTAAGCGGCTTCCGGTCTGTACTGGAAAGATTCACTGGCTAGCGTGGGGCACAGCAGGCAGTCGATGTTCTTGAACACAGTCGCCATTCGGCTGCCGGCTTCTTTGCGTGCAACAACTGCTCTCGAAACATCCATGCCGCTGATGGATTGAGCACTCGCCAGAAATTCACGAAAGTACGCGCCATAGTGATCATGTTGGGATGGATAGGTGGCTTCATGTGCGACAGCGGCTTCAGTTCCTGCAATGACGCTCCATGCTGCTGTCTCATCGGCAGTGACCTGAGGAACACTAACGTCGACGATACTGGCTCCGGCTTTCTTCAGTTGTTTGAGTGCGCCAAATAAGGCGTCAACGACATAGGACTCGACATTTGATGTTGCGTAATCTTCATCCCAGCCGATTCGCAGATCCTCGGCGCCTTGTTCAAGTGCCGCTTCGTAGTTGTCGACGGGGGCGATCAGCGATGTTTCATCCTCTGAATCATGACCCGCAATGACCGTCAGCACTCGTGCAGCATCCCGTACGCTCCGGGTCATCGGGCCCACGTGGTCTAGCGTTGGTGCGAGGTCCATCACGTTGTGTCGACTGACTCTTCCCCAGGTTGGTTTCAACCCGACCAGGCCATTGGCCGCTGAAGGATATCGAATCGATCCTCCGGTATCGCTACCGAGTGATGCGAAACACAGTCCTGCCGCCGTTGCGACGCCCGAACCGCCGGAAGAGACGCCTGGCCATCGATCCTGATCCCAAGGGTTTCGAGGGACATCAAACGATGGGTGGTATCCCACCATGGCACCTTCTGTGGTTGCAACTTTACCCAATAGAACAGCGCCGGCTGCGTGTAGGCGGAGTGCGACCGTTGCATCCTTCTCCGAAATGAGACCTTGTCGAAAGTGGTGGCCACCGGTCGTCGGCGTACCACGCACATGACAGAGGTCTTTGAGTGCGATGGGTACACCATGCAGAGGACCGAGCGTGCGACCCTGCGCAATTTGCTCGTCACGTTGCTTTGCTGTAACCCTTACCTGATCACCGAGTACTGCATAGTACCCGTGCAACGTTGGCTCGAGTGCTTGAATACGAGCCAGCATGTGCTCTGTGACCTCAACGCAACTGACTTCCCTCTCAGCTATCATTGATGCGAGTTCGTGAAGCGTCAGGTAATGGAGTGGTTGGTTCACAGACATTGGGCTCTTGTTGTCCTTAGGAAATTCTGAGATCTTCGAGGATGTCTCTGCGACGCAGCACTGAATCCGGAGAGGCCATCTTCAAAATTAACCTGAGACTGTCAACGCTTACAAACACTCAGTGCCAACGTTTAATAGAGAGCGGTAGCCTGGACTCGACCTGAACCTCGCCGCCCATCGAATTCTTCGGGATTTCGATGGGGTCCGATACGACGTCACTCCAATCAAAGTCTGCCAAATTGTCTAGCCTGCGGAGGCTAGGGCTTCCAGTCGTTTTTGGACGTCCTCAGGAGAACCTCCCGGCATTTGGATCATCTGTACATCCGCACCCAGGGTGGATCTCTCTGCCAACTGTTCGGCACAGGATTCCAGTGGCCCAATGACCTGGATGTCTCGGACCATCTTGTCGGAGATCGCCTCCATCGCGCCTTCCATGTTCCGATCTTTCCAAGCTGCGCGAGAGTCCATTACCTCCGCTTCGTAACCATTACTGGCCAGCATATTCCAGTAAAAGTCACCCATCCGATTGATGTAGTGGAAGAGGGGTTGTCGAGCTGCTTGCCAAAGTTTTTCATCGTCACTGCCATCGAGCACAAACACATTGGTGAACGGCGCAATAGTTAATGCATCGCCTGTACGACCTGATTTGGCGGCGCCTTCCGCAAGCTGGTCACGCAAAGTAGTGAAGTGCTGTTTGGGCCAGTGGATGGGGAAGATGCCGTCAGCGATCTCCCCAGTCTGAAAAATAGATTTCGGTGTGATGGCGGCGATATAGACTGGCACGTGATCGCGTTGTTTCTCGTAAGAGAGTTCAAAACCGCGTTGCAGCGAATAGATTTTGCCCTGGTACTCGAGCTTCTGACCCGAGAGCAGTATGTTGATGATTTCTGTGTATTCACGCAGTCGTCTGAGCGGGGTTTCGAACTTCACCCCATGGAAATGTTCGATCACGCGGTGACCTGATGAGCCGAGTCCGCAGACCATGCGACCACCGGAGAGCATCTCCAGCATCGCGAACTCCTGGGCAATCGCACCAGGTGAACGCGAATAGATGTTAAGAATCGACGTACCAATGTGAATCTTTTCTGTGTGCGCCGCGAGCAACGTCATCCAGGGAATACTGGACGGTCCCCAGGCTTCGCCGGTGCATACGAGTTCGTAGCCGATACTCTCAGCCGCCTG
>CAJWYI010000207.1 GCA_913049815.1 uncultured Gammaproteobacteria bacterium | reverse complement strand
CGAAATGCCCATAGAAGACGCAGTCGCACAACCCCGCATTCACCATCAATGGCGCCCGGAACGTGTTACGCACGAACGATACGCTTTATCGAAGGAAACACGGGACGCGCTACAGGCAATGGGACATGAACTGAGCGCGTCACGATGGGGACGAGGCATCGGCGATGCCAACAGCATTGAGATCAAAGATGGTGTGCTGCGAGGAACCAAGGATCCCCGCGCTGTTGGCGCTGCCATTGGCTACTGAGACCAGAAACCCACGATACAAATCAGGAATAGGATTGAGTAGTGACGCTTGAGTGCTTTAAAGCATATGACATTCGGGGGCAGGTCCCGGATCAACTCAATGAAGATGTCGCTTATGCTATCGGTATCGCCTATGCCAGCTTTCTTGGTCCAGAAAGGGTGGTGGTCGGTCATGATATGCGATTGTCGAGTCCAGATCTGACGAAACACCTAGTGGAAGGACTCACAGATGCAGGTGTGGAGGTCACTCATATCGGCCAGTGCGGGACCGAGGAGATTTATTTCGCCACCGAACACTTTGAGATGGACGGGGGCATCATGGTTACCGCTAGTCACAATCCCAAGGACTATAATGGCATGAAGCTGGTGCGCGAAGGTTCCAGACCCATCAGCGGTGATACCGGCCTCGACGATATCAGAAAGATGGCAGAGGAGTGGTTGGCGGGTGATCGATCAAGAAGCGTGAGTGCTAAAAAGGGATCGGTCACACCACTGGCGCATCGAGATGCTTACCTAGATCTGTTGATGAAACACGTGAACCTCGGCACACTCAAACCGTTAAAGATTGTTGTGAATGCGGGCAACGGTGCCGCGGGTCCGGTGCTTGATGGCTTGGCCGATCGACTGCCTTTCGAATTCGTCAGGTTGCATCACGAACCGGATGGTTCTTTTCCCCATGGTGTACCGAACCCGTTGCTGGTTGAAAACCGGACGCCGACAGCTGATGCGATAGTGGCGCATGAGGCAGACCTGGGTATTGCATGGGATGGTGATTTCGATCGTTGTTTCTTTTTTGACGAAGATGCGCGATTCATAGAGGGTTATTACATTGTGGGGTTGTTGGCGGAAGCCTTCCTACAGCGTGATCCGGGTGCGGCCGTGGTACACGATCCTCGCCTGACATGGAACACCGTCGATATCGTTGATGCGGCGGGTGGCCGTGCCGTTATGAGTAAAACCGGTCATGCTTTCATCAAGGAACGAATGCGGATAGAAGATTCTGTGTACGGCGGCGAGATGAGTGCGCATCACTATTTCAGAGATTTCGCCTACTGTGATAGCGGCATGTTGCCGTGGCTTTTGGTCACGCAGCTCATGTCAGACAGAGGACAGTCGATGGCACAGTTGGTTGATGAACGTATGGCTCTGTTCCCTGCGAGTGGAGAAATCAATCGTCGTGTGGAAGACGCAGTGGCAGTCCTTGATGCCATAGAGTCAGAGTATCGCGACCATGCTGAGTCCGTTGATCATACCGACGGTCTGTCAATGGTCATGGGCGACTGGCGATTCAATGTCAGGATGTCGAATACTGAACCGGTTGTCCGACTGAACGTCGAGTCCCGCGGAAATGAGACATTAATGCAAGCCAAAACGCAGGAAGTTCTCTCGCTATTGGGTGGTGAGCCTGCGTGAGTTGGATCGGTAAGCTTTTGGGTGGTGGCCTGGGTCTTGTTGTTGGTGGCCCCATCGGGGCGGTACTCGGAGTCGTTATCGGGCATCACACCATCGACAGCAACAAAGCGATTGGCTTTGATGCGGTAGAGACCCGACACAGTGTGTATTTTACAGCCGTGTTTTCGTTGCTTGGAAAAATTGCCAAAGCAGATGGTCTAGTTTCGAAGGAAGAAATTGCTCTGGTTGAACAGGTGATGGCCAGCAACCCCGCATTTACACCCGAAGTGCGGTCGGTTGCGATCGAGATCTTCAACACCGCCCGTGACGATGACACGGATTACCTCGACTATGCGTTACAGTTACGTGACACATTTGCTAATGCACCCCCTGTGTTGGCTTCGATACTGCATCTTTTAACGTCGGTCGCCCATGCTGATGGTCAATTGCATGACATCGAGCGGGAGATGCTCGTAAATATTGCTGGTGTTTTCGCCTTGCAGTATCGCGACACGGTGTCGACTATGGGCAAGGATGACCTCGCCAGTGCCTATGAACTCCTCAGTTCAGAACCCAGTGATAACCTAACGGTAATCAAACGTCGCTATCGGAAGCTTGCAATGGAATATCATCCCGACCGAGTGCAGGCTCAGGGGTTATCACCCGAGTTTGCGAAGAACGCAGAAGAACGTTTTAAAGAAATCCAGCACGCATGGGATTTAGTAGAAAAAGCGCGCTCCTGACAGAACGACTGCCTATCGGACAAATCCCCAACGGCTTTTCGTCCCGGCATTCTCCGCAGTACGAGTGGACAACGCCATGATATCGAGGAGTACGTTACCAGCTTCGCGGATGTAGACGTCGGGTGGTGTTGCTTCCTCTTTGGCCGCCTCGGCGCCTGCTTCATCCGCTGTCGCCAACTCGTTCGTAGCGGCCGTTGCGTTGGTCTCAGACGTGTCCGCATCGCGACTGGCTAAAGTTGGGGCTGTTGCTTGCGCGTCCTCGGTGCTGGTGTCCTGTTTAACGATCTGCAGGTCATCAGTCATCGATTTCGTGGCTGAGTCGTCGGATTCTGTGAGTTCATCCAGAGAAGCAACTTCCGGTAGTCCTTGTGCAACACGCTTTCTGTTTTCAAGTGATAGCCAGAACCGATTGTTGTCTTCCTTTTCACTCATTCGTGTTTCCCGGTTTAGAGAAATGGCCTTCCGGTTCGAGAGTTCTTGGCGATAGGCGACGGCATCTGAAACAAATTGGTACTCAGGATCTGTAGCTACTCGTTTGTTGTGTCGTGACATCAATTCCGGGATGAGTTCCCCCACGTTACCGTAAGGGCGATAAATTGTGGAAGGAACTTCTGTATAGGGTAGTGAATCATCCAGTGTTTCTTCACCCACCATTTCAAGGTTGTAGCGTGATGGGTAGAAGATGTCAGGGATCACGCCACGTCGTTGGACGGACTCACCGTTGATACGATAGAACATGGCCTCTGTGACTTTGAGCTGCCCGTGATTCAACGACAGCAATTGCTGCACGCTACCTTTACCGAAGGTTTGTGAACCCAGAACAACCCCTCGATCATAGTCTTGGATAGCGCCCGCAAAGATCTCCGATGCTGAAGCGCTGCCACGGTTGACGAGGACGGCGAGTGGTCCGTCATACGCTGTGCGAATGTCCGTGTCGCGATGAATAAGGACTTCATTCTCACGAGCCTTCCTCACCTGAACTGCAGGACCGTATTCGATAAACAGACCCACCATCATTCGAGCTTCGTCGAGGCCGCCACCGGCATTGTCGCGGAGGTCAATGACGATCCCTGAAACCTCATCTTCCTCAAGGTCGGATAGCAGTCGCCGGACATCACGGGTTGTGCTACGGAAATTGGCTTCTCCGCGTGCATAGGCAGCAAGGTCGACATAGAACGCTGGTATGTCGATAACTCCGATCTTATGCGTGGCGCCAAATTGCTCAACCTCGAAGACTTCTGCCTTGGCGGACTGATCTTCAAGTTTGACGGTACTTCGAGTGATCTGAACGACCTCGGTACCGTCGGTATCAGCAGATCGAACTTGCAAACGAACCACGGTATTCTTTGGACCACGAATCAGATCCACGACCTCGTCCAGACGCCACCCTATGACATCCGTGATGTCTCCAGATTGTCCCTGGCCAACGCCGACGATTAGGTCGTTGGGCTCTAGCACGTCTGCTCTATCGGCAGGTCCTTCAGGTACGAGTGAAACCACTTTGGTGTAGTCATCTTCACGAACCAGGACAGCTCCGATGCCTTCCAATGACAGACGCATTTCGATGTTGAAATTCTCAGAGTTTCTCGGTGAGAAGTAGACGGTGTGC
>CAJWYI010000206.1 GCA_913049815.1 uncultured Gammaproteobacteria bacterium | reverse complement strand
GTTGGACTATGGCCTCGTCCTGGTATCTCAGACTGATCTGAACAGGCTGACCGGCCAACAGGGTGGGTATCGACTGACGATCTCAGACGTCCTAAACGCACCATCTGTCACGCGCGCCCTCAAAAGCCGATTGGACTCCCGTGTGTACGATTGGTCCGGCGAGTATGGTGACTTTTTCCGGACGGTCCGTATGGAAAAGCTAATGATGTTTTTGCTGTTGACGCTGATCGTCGCCATCGCTGCATTCAATATCGTATCTGGACTCAGCATGATGGTCCGGGCGAAACGGAGTGATATTGCGATCCTGAGGACACTGGGACTGCCTGCGAGTGCTGTGATGAGGATCTTCATCTTCCAGGGAAGCGTCGTCGGAACGATTGGCACTATCCTCGGTACCCTGCTCGGTATTCCGCTTGCCTACCACATTCCAGAAATAGTGAGCTGGTTCGAATCAATCGTGGGTGCTCGCATGCTTGAGGGGACCTTCTTTGCACGTATTCCAACAGACGTCAGATGGGCAGATATTCTTTTGATCATCCTGGTTGCCATGGCCATTAGTCTCATCGCCACAATCTATCCGGCATTCCGAGCGGCGCAGTTGCATCCAGCGGCGATCCTTCGTTCCGATTGATCAGTATTGGCAAGGTGGAGCATCTCTCGGTCATCTCGCCGATGACTGACGAGTCTTTCGCTTTTGCCATTTGCGGGAGATCACCCATCGCCAGTAAAGCCGTGTTAGCAAGAAACCGATAAAGGACACGACTGTCCCTGCGATTAATGATCCCAGCAGCAACGGCTGCCAGATCAAATCCACCTCTGCAGACAACCATTCCCAGGATAAATTGATCTCCATCACGCGGTTGGGTTCCCCAAGAATCCACGTGCCCAGCTTGTAGGTCCCATAGAACATCGGTGGCATGGTGATGGGATTGCTGACCCAGACCATAGCAATCGCCAGAGGCAAATTGGCTCTAAGCCAAATGCACACGAGTGCACAAGGCACCATTTGAAAAGGGATCGGTAGGAAGGCACAAAATAACCCAATCGGCACAGCGAACGATACCGAGTGCTGGTTGAAGTGCCAGAGGTTGGGTTCGAACAGCACATTTCCCATAAGACTGAGCATTCTATTGCTGCGAATTTGCTCTTTGGTAGGGAGATGATGCTTCACTAGTATTCCTGTCCCAACGCGGCGCCGCGAGCGCACATTATTCGCGACCAGGCGTGTCCTTGGGAAGCGCTGGTACAAGTCTTTGTGGCTTCTTTATACAAGATGTTGATGTCGCACGAACATGATTGTTGATGACGACCTGTGGGGTCTTCGTAACAGACTGATACTGGCCCAATTTGGGAATTGGGATGAACCTGAATCTGATAGCGGTGGCATTGGGGGATGATCTTATACAACACGTTAGAACATTGTGCGATCGATATTAGGGTAGATACCAAGAGTTGGTACTAAGCCCATAGTGCTCGCCATAGCAGCTTACGTCCTCCCTGATGGTGGTCTTCAGCGGGACGCGGACAGTGCCTCAGACATAGCGCGATCCCGACAGGCAACCGTTTTCCGGAGGTAGCTGACCAACTGTTCCCTGTCTGATTCGTTTAGAAATCCGCCAATCTCCTTTTCGCTGCCATGGGATCGAATGATGACTCGACGACGCCACGAGGGATGTTCCGGTGGCATCACCAGAAATTTTGCCCATGTGCGACTGAATTTGGTCACATCGGTGGGCGCAGACAGACCGTGTTCGACAACTACCTGGTCACCTGAAAAACTGATGATCTGTTGCAGACGGCATTGACGAACACAGTAGTAGAAGCAACTCGCGACAATCACGAGTTCAACCACGGAGAACGGCAGGATGACCCATGCACCCATGATCAGGAAACCTATTCCAATCGAGAGTGACAGTGCGGTTAGCACGCCCAACAGGTAGAGGTTGGCGCGCCACGTCCAGGATGCATTGGGCCGCAGGACAATCCGGCCGTTGCCAACTGTTTCATCAATGTGAGCCTCAACCACCGTCTTGCACCAGGATCGATTTCATTTCATGGAGCAGCCGATCGTTTTCCTCGGGCGTGCCGATTGTGACGCGTAGTTTGTCCCGGAGCCGCTCGTCACTGAAGTAGCGTAAAAAGACACCCTGCGATTTCAGTCCTCTATATAGTTGCTCTGCACTCGTCTGGTTATGGTGGATGTCGGAGACAGAAATCAAGAGGAAGTTCGTTTCACTGACAGCTGCAGGTAAATTTAAAGCTGTAAATTCGCGTACTAGACGATTCCGCTCAGATCGGACGCGAGTCCATGTCTCTGCGGCGTGGGACTGATTGTTAATGGCGGCCAAAGCGATTTTCTGACTGAGAAGATCTAGATTGTAACTGTCTTTGGTCTTGACCAGCATCGGCCTGATAAGTTCCGGTGATGCAATGCCGTAGCCGAAACGAAGTCCGGCGAGGGAATATCCCTTGCTTAGCGAGCGCAGAATGATGACGTTGTCCAATTCATGAACAAGAGAGACCGCGTCGTAGCCAAGATTCGGATCGACAAAATCGACGTAGGCCTCATCGATGAGGAGTAGTCCATCCAGACGGTTTGCTAGTTCTTTGAGATGACTATGCGATATCAGAAGTCCTGTCGGTGCATGTGGATTAACTAGTAAAGTTAGTGCGACACCAGCGTCGTTCATCTGTTCCGGGAAATCGGAAGGAAGCTGCCAGGATTCCGTGCGTAGTGGGATCGATATAACAGGACAATCCTGTACTTCTGCCAGTGTCTTATAGAGAGAATAAGTCGGGTCAGTCGTCCCTATGGCGGCTCCAGGCGCGACGAAGGTCGTAATGACCAGACGAAGCAGTTCGTCACCCCCACGCGTAGCAATCAGATGATCCCGGCTGAGACCATGCAACATCGCTGCGGCGTCACGAAAGTCGTCAGCAGTCGGAGGAGGATATAGACGTAGTGCATCAGCGTTGAAGGCAGCGATGACCTTGGCGACCTCTGGTGCAGGTGGATACGGGTTTTCGTTAGTATTGAGTTTGATCGCTTCCGGGTCTACCGGCTGTTCTCCAGAAATGTAACCGTGCATCGCGGCAATGTTGGGTCGCTCGTAACTCATGATTGTTCAGTGGTACCCAGATATATCACAGTGCGGTGTAGCTTACTTTCAGAATGTGCATGGTTGTATCGCCAGCAGGACGGTGGACCCGCACATCGTCGCCTTCATACTTCCCCAATAGAGATTTTGCCATCGGTGACGCCAGGCTGACCCAACCTTTGTCCAGATCGAGTTCGTCAACACCGACAATTCTGATGGTACTCTCACTGCCTTCTTCATCTTCGAGGGTTATCCATGCACCAAAGAATACCCTGTCAGTCTCCGGAGGAACGCGGTCAACGATTTCCAAATCATCGAGACGCTTTTGGAGATAACGAATCCGTTTGTCGATTTCCCGCAGCCGTTTTTTTCCATAGATGTAATCTGCGTTTTCAGATCGGTCACCAAGCGCAGCTGCTTCCTTCACCGCCTGGGTGACTTCTGGGCGAGTTTCTTTCCAGAGTGTTGCCAATTCGCTCCGTAGCGATTGAGCGCCATCGGGTGTGATATGTATTTTTCCTGGCACGATTAGTCAAAGAGTCCAAAGAAACGAAGAACCATCGATCCCCAGGTCAGAGCCGCGACACATAGACTGATCATGACCGCCGCAGATCCGTAGTCCTTTGCGAGTCCGGCCAGTTCGTTGTGCTCCAGTCCAGTGCGATCAACGAGGGCTTCTACCGCGGAGTTCAGCAGTTCAACAATCAGTACTAACAGGGCAACGACGATGAGCGCAATGAACTCTAGTGTGGTCTTTGAGATGATATATGCTACCGGCAGCAGCACAATGAGTAGACTAACTTCCTGCCTGAAAGCAGATTCTCGGTGCCATGCGCTCCTGACACCTCTGATTGAGAATCGGATGGCATTGATCAGGTGGCGCAAACCTTTATTTTTGCCCTTATCGAAGAAGGGCTCT
>CAJWYI010000205.1 GCA_913049815.1 uncultured Gammaproteobacteria bacterium | reverse complement strand
TACGTACCGCTGCTAAAACGCGCCTTTACATTGTGGCAGGAGCTGGACGACCGCAGCGAAACAGCACTATTCACTCAGACAGGGATTCTGCAGTCAGGTCCTCGCGAGGGTAAAGTCATCGCGGGCATGCGTCAGGCAGCGGAAACGCACGGCCTACTGATCGAGCCTCTGACGGCGACGGATGTTTCTGATACCTACCCAGGCTTTCATTTGCGGGACGGGGATGAAGCATTGTTCGATCCGAATGGTGGCATTCTCGCCGTCGAAGACTGTGTCCGCAGCCATGCCGAATTCGCGACTGCCGCCGGAGCTTCGATCAATGTGGGCGAAAGGGCGATACAGTGGCAAGAGAAAGATGGACAGGTACAGGTCGTCACGGAAGCCGGTAACTACACTGCGGACCGCCTCATTGTCTCACCAGGTGCCTGGGCTCCAGGTTTGCTGCCGGCAACACGGCGCTATGTTCACCTGCTGCGGAAATCGTTGTTCTGGTTTGATGCCAGTGATGACACCTATGACCTCAATAAAGGCAGCCCGATCTTTCTATTCGAACATGGACCACACGCGTTTTACGGGTTTCCAGTGATCGACGACAAAGGGATCAAGGTCGCTGACCATCACAACGGATTGCCTCTGGCGGTTCCAGAGCAGCTTGATCGGCACGTCGATCCCAACGAACTGGAGGCCGCGTCACTTTTTCTGCGCCATCATCTACCTCGCGCAGGGCACCAGCTGAACCACCACACCACGTGCATGTACACGATGAGTGACGATGGACACTTCATCGTAGATCGCTACCCTGGGACTGATCACGTCTATTTCGCCGCCGGGTTGTCCGGCCACGGTTTCAAGTTTGCAACCATCCTGGGTGAAGTACTCGCGGATCTCGCGATCGACGGGCGGACTGACCATCCGATCGACTTCCTGTCGATTTCCCGATTCTTGGGACCAAGCTAGCGTTGGGATCAGAGTCAAGAGCCAGAGTAAAACACTGACTTTGTCGAGCCCTCGCGCCGTAGTTTAGGGTCAGAGTATAAGTTGCAATGTGACAACTTGCGGGGCAATGCGTTACAGGTTTTACCCTGACCCCAAAGTATCGACGATAACTTACTCTGAGAGTTGGCTCTGACCCCCAAGATTAATTGTTGACCGATCGTTCATTTATTGTGCGCCAGCCATAAATATCTATACACAGACAGAACAATTTCAAGTACGACGAAACAGCATTAGAGAGGGTCAAACACGCCAGGAATCCAGGATCCAAATCGAAGAAACAAGGGGATAACAGGGAGAGCCGCCATCGCCAGGACCCATGCCGATATTGACAGCTTTGCGACTAACTTCGCTGGTAAGGTCATTTGCTTTCGATTTTGGGTGACCCTGCGCGCGATCCGGCTTGGCTCCGATGGGCGGTTCTTCGAGTTCTCGAACAACTATCGGGACTTCTTTTCCGATGCGGACCCTAAGCTATCCGCCTTTCTCGATTTTCAGGCCACCTACACCAAGAGCGACAAAATCCTCGCTTGTCTAATCACCGAGACGTCTCACCACCATAACGTTTCGTCACCAACAAAAACGGGTGCTTAGCTCCCTTGTGATCAAAGTTTCTGGACAAAGTTGCAGACTATCTGAACAACAGTCCTTTAAAGTTGCCATCCTCGCGCCACTCCTTTAGCAGTCTGAAGAAGCGGATCGAACCACCGCCGTAGGGCCCCGACTGCGCCGCGTTCGGGCTCGGTTTACCTTCATTGTTGTAATAACCTGGCGTGCAGGAAGGTCCCCCCAAGCCACCCGTCGGCCCCTTCGCTGCAAAGCCTTTGATCGTTTCAACCCAATCGTCCTCAGCTTTCTCCTCGATCTCAACGCGGGTATGCCCGGAGTCCAATGCGTACGCAATGATGTGCGCCTGATGAACCGCTGATTCATCCAGCAGATGAGGGAAATTCGCCGTAAAGCCACCTTGCGACGTATTCATGATGAACAGATTCGGGAAACCGTGTGACCCCATCCCGTGTAACGTACGGGTACCCGTTTCCCAATGTTCACTCAACAATTTTCCATCGTTCCCCTGAACATCGTAACCAGCTCGACGTGTATAGGCCGTACCCACTTCGAATCCAGTGCTGTAGATGATGCAATCCACCTCATACTCCACCCCGTCAACCACGAGGCCCTTCTCTGTGATCTCATCAACCCCCTGGCCGTTGGTGTCCACCAAGGTGACATTGGCACGATTGAATGTTGGCAAGAAGTCATCATTGAAGGTTGGGCGTTTGCAGAACATCTGGTAGTAGGGCTTTAGCTTCTCAGCCGTCTCCGAGTCTTCGACAAACTCATCAACTCGCGCCCGAATCTCTTCCATCTTGTCGAAGTTGGCAAGTTCCATGAGCTTCGGAATGTCCTCACGTTTCACATCGTCGTGCTTGCGGAACTGATGGAACATCTTGCCGATAAGATCTGTCCAGCCGTCGTTGACCAGATCTTTCTCCTGAGGCACGCCAGATACTAACGCGTTGAAGTTCTCCATCCGCTCCTTCTGCCAACCGGGCTCCAGAGATTTTGCCCATTCCGGATCGGTGGGCCTATTACCGCGCACATCCACCGTTGAGGGCGTGCGCTGGAACACATAGAGGTGCTCGGCGGTTTCTCCCAGGAATGGCACACATTGGATGGCGGTCGCACCGGTACCGATAATGGCGACTTTCTTGTCACCCAATTTATCGAGTCCGCCATCTGGACCGCCGCCCGTGTAGTCATAGTCCCAGCGGCTAGTGTGAAAGGTATGCCCTTTGAATCTGTCCAGCCCCAGGATCCCAGGCAGCTTGGGACGGTGCAGTGGACCATTTGCCATAGAGACAAACCGTGCGCGAATCGCATCACTACGGTTGGTACGAATTACCCATCGTGAAGCAGCATCGTCCCACTCGAGCCCTGTCACTTCGGTCTGGAACAATGCTCCTTCATAAAGGTCGAAGTGTTTGCCGATCGCTTCACTGTGGGACAGGATTTCTCGCGCATACGAGTACTTTTCTTTCGGTACGTAATTCAATTCCTCCAACAATGGAAGGTAACAATAGGACTCCACATCACACTGTGCGCCAGGATAGCGGTTCCAGTACCAGGTACCACCAAAATCCCCGCCTTTCTCAATGATCCGGATATCCTTAACGCCGGCATCGCGCAGTCTTGCACCCGCCTGAAGACCGCCGAAACCACCCCCGATGATGACCACGTCAACCTCTTCGGTGACGGGATCACGCTCAACCGCCTGATCGACGTAGGGATCTTCGAGGAATTCCTCGTAGTCACCCTTCATCTCCACGTATTGCTCATTGCCATCGTCTCGCAGCCGTTTCTCTCTTTCCTCGCGATATCGTTCACGCAAGGCATCGGGGTCGTAGGGCAGATCTGCGGTCACGCTCATGATCAGTTCTCGTTGTATGGATTGAACAAAGCGGCCCAGCATACAGCAGTTTTTGCCTATTTGAACGCGCCAAGGACGGGTCCCGGACGAGTGGGATTCGGCCAAACTCATAAAGTCTCCGACAGCGTTTGAAAACCCTGTCCGCTCACGTAATAATCGCGCCTCTAGGTTTAAGAAGTAACCATTACAAATAGATCGTTCCCCAGCCTGTTAACACAAGCTGCAAGTCGACCAAGTCCTTTTTCCGGGTGTCCTAACACTCGCCATCGCCATAAGGGAGGCGCACACACTCATGAGATACGAAGCTCCAAACACGACCAAGGAAGCTGCAAAGCTACTGGCCAAGGAGAAAGGCGCAGCCTTTGTTCTGGCCGGCGGGACTGACCTACTGGTCCGAATGAAAGCAGGGATGACGGAACCCGACCTGGTGGTCGATATCAAACACATCCCCGCCATGCAGGAAATCAAGACAACCGCTTCTGGATTCAAGATTGGGGCTGTCGTTTCTGGTGCCACCCTCGGTGAAAACAAAAAGCTGAAGAAAGCCTGGCCTGGCGTCGTCGAGGCCGCCAATCTGATTGGTTCTGATCAGATCCAGGGTCGATGCACGATGGTCGGAAATCTGTGTAACGCCTCACCGGCTGCAGACAGCGTACCCGCT
>CAJWYI010000204.1 GCA_913049815.1 uncultured Gammaproteobacteria bacterium | reverse complement strand
GATGGCTAAAGCCTCCTGTGATAGCAATTTCAGCATTCGCTGGGTTTACTTCGAATCGAACGGCTCGCGCTCCGAACATGAACGATACTGTCACGAGCAACACGATTAATAGGCTACCTAGTGAAATCGTTAGAGGACTAATCCGTAGTAACGGTTTTGTCTCGGTTGCTGTGGCACGCGTAAACGCTGTCGCTGCAATAATCTGATTGTCTGTTCCGTTCTCTTGGCTCATGGTCTCTTGTTCATGGCTGTATTTTCTCGGTGCAGGCGATATACAGGGTAGTGGGCGACTGACCACCCAGCAATGTCAGCTCTTGTCGAGCGTCTCGGTAACCCCGACGTTTACCCACAACGGTGTACGAACCGGGTGCCAGCCTCATGGACTCGGAGGTGATTTTTCCCAGATTGCTGACCTTGTAGATCGTGATGTCCGTTTCACGATCTGATTCGATCTTCACATCAACAGGAATGCGTGCGAGAGAAATGTAGGATGCAAGCTGGTCAGTCTGTTCACGTAATCGGGAACCTATCGGTTTGGCTCGAGTGGCTGATTGCAGCAGCCTTCGTGCCTCGTAGAGCCCTTCGTCCGACGTCAGTCGGATCGGGTTGGTAATGAACGATGTCATCTCTCGATCCAGCAAGATTCGTTTTTCAGCCAACGAGACCCCATTGACCGCGCTCACAATGGTTGCGTCGAGGTCGAGTGCTGCTGAATAGGCGGTTAGCGCTTCCTTCCAACGTTCCGCCCCAGTGTGATCTGTACCTTGCTTCAATAGAAACCGAACTTTGGATGATTGGTTTTGTGATGCGACCTGTGCCAATGCTTCAGCAGGTGCATCCGATAACGGTTGAATCAGGATCGCTTCTTCGAACTTTGTCCGCGCCAGGGTGTAGTTATTCTCAGCGAGTGCTGCAAACCCCGAAGACATCACTTCGTTAAATGCGATAACCGCCAGTGCTTCTGACAGCTCTTGCTGTGCTTCAAATGCCGGTACCCAATCTGGATCAAGGGCCACGGCCTTCGCCAGAACCTCTTTTGCGGCGCTGTAGTCCTGTGCAGACATCAAAGCCCGACCCTGGCGTGTGAGTGTGATCGTTTCTTCCAGGTTCTGGGCCCGATCAATTAAGGTATCTATTTGTGGGTGTTCTGGGTTGATGGCATTAACGACGGAGAGATCTCGGATGGCGCGTTCATGATTGCCACTCGATAATGCCTCCTGACCGGTATCAAGAAATTGTTCAAGTACCTCAGTCCTCTGCTCAAACTTTGCTTTGAGTATATCCCTGGTCGCCGCATAGCCTGTCATTGCTTCTTCATAGAGCGAGTTGCGGAAAGCGACATCAGCTTCGTCAGACAACAATTGTGCCTGGTCCCATGACTCCGGAGCCCAAAGGCTAACGCCCATATCTTCTAGTTGTACCGAAATTCGCAGAATCTCGTCCGCGAGTGCTCGCCCCTCCGTTTGATAGCGCTCCTGCCTTGCTTGCTCGAGGGGTGTCAGGGCGGGTTCAGTCGCCTCTGCCACGACAACGGGCTGAGCCAGAGCGGGTCTGACGATAGGTGGTTCTCCTGCGCTGTCGGTTTCTGGTGCGATGAATGCAAACATACCTGCGAGAACAGCCATGACGGCGAATCCCGTGACTGCCCAGGAAAGCGGAATTGAGCGGGAACCACGGTTTAATTCGGCATCTTTGTAGATCAACTGGGCTTGGGGCAATGAATGATTCCGAACTTCGGGTACCAACTGGGTAGTATTCTGCTCATGACCTTCAACAAGGCTTGATAGTTCTGCGATGCTGGGTCTCTGGCCGTTGGAGCTGATTAGGGCGGTAACTGCACGCCCCAATGGCGTCGTGGATACATCGTCAGCGAGACGGCCGTGCCATTCCTCACCACTCATGACTTCATGAACTGCACAGGCGACAGCGAAGCGATCGTTTCTGATCAAATTGACCGACGTCCGGTCTTCTGTCGACAAGTTGGTGGTGGCAGCCCAGCGGTTTTCGAAGACGGGTAGGCCAAAATTGAACAATCTGACTTCGTTGTTAAGACCGATGCACAGTGTAGTGGGTGATAGGTCACCATGCGTAAAACCCAGACGGTGAGCGTACTCAACGACGTCCATGAGCGTGATCACCACCGCCCACGTCATCTCGGTGAGGGCATCACACCGACCCTCTGGACTGACGACGAAAAGGTCGGACTCAATCTCATCAGTGTCCACGATCGGGATCATGGCTGGATGAACCAGATGATGCAGTTCTGCTATTCGGTGGCGCAGATGGTCTCGAGCATCGTTTTCTAGGTTCGAGTAGATAGTGATCCGGTACACTGCCCCGGCATCGTCGTATCCGCGCCAATGGACAACGTGCGTCGACACTGCAGCAATGAATTCTGTCAGTGTGTATCGGTCAGCTACGATGTCGCCAGAATTCGCCATAAGAGATATTGTTCTTGATTTGCGGTTCAGCACCCGACAGCGCAGGCGCACGACGATCCGTTAACGGGTCTCGTACTCTCTGTCGTAGATTTCTTGAAGGATTTCACGCCAGCGTGCGTACTGTGCGTCAGCTGTTCCTGTGAGTTCGATGGTCTGACCTTCGATATCGAGGACATGGGGCGTGATTTCTGAGCCGAGTGATTGATTCAGCTCCTTCAGCGATTGCGCGTGTATTTCTGCTTCCCGCTTGCGATCCAGGCCCACTTTGACGACGCCGACGCCACCGATGACGGATTGCACGCTCGCAGCCTGACCCGCGTAAGTTTTGCTGTTTGATCCCGCCATCAGTCCACCGGCAATCAGTGCTGTGCCGGTCAGCAGTTGATTGCGTGCCTGCTTCTTCACCTCACGCAACCGCAGTGCTTCGTCGTAGGTCGCGTACCGCCACTCATCGTAGGAAGGCTTCATATCGCGATAGAACTTGCTGTAGAAATCATCCAGGGTATCGACTAGGAGGTATTCGCGGTCACGAATGAGATTCACGCGCTTCAGCATTGAATCTTCGCGCGCGGGGAGTTGCACGATCTGTGTACGACCTGCTTTCTCTTGGAGATAATCGCTAAAAGAATCTGGCGCCAGCGACTTTGCGTACTTCAAGGATGTGACACGACGCACCTCTCGCAGATTGTCATCGTTCAGGGCTTCGCGGTAAAGCAGAAGATCGTTCGCAAACGCGTTGTAGCTATCCTGAAATGGGTCTTCAAGAACAGTATCGTAAGAGTACTTGCTTGCCTGATCATCGTAGAGCCGATTAACCCAGACACGTCCTGTTGAATCAATGGCGCTTAACCTGATTTTCAGTCGTTCACCATCAGATTGAATGATCTTGCCGGAGACTGTGAGGTCAACGGCGGCTGAGGTTTGTGGTGTCACCCTGACAGCTCCCCAGTTTCCGGTCTGTTCAAGTGTATCTTTCAGGTGATAGGCAATGTACTGGGACTCCGCTCGCCGGACGTCTGGAATAATCAGTTGTTTCTCGATCTCATCCTCTGAATCGGGAATGTTCGTGTCCAGGGGTAGGATGCCGATATCGATCATCAGATCTGCAGGTGTCAGCAGCTGGGTCTGATTGGCAGGTGTCGAGTTGGAACGGATGATCTCAGTCGTGGTGCATGCGCCGAGCAGGAATACACCAAATGCAACGGATAGATGTTTCAAATAATGGGGCCGGACCGGAGCCTTAATCTCAGTTTTTGACATGGCTGGTGCCTCCCTTGTTGATGCGACATTCATTAAGGACGATCCACGGGTCTAGAATGAAGATTTGTACCGACGGTATTCTTCCCAGAGTTTTTCTCTCAGGTCCGGATCCTTCTCAGCGATCGCGGCTTCGCGAAGTTGCTGGGCAACGATGTCATCATCCTGCCCATCACCAATGTCCTCAGGTACGAGTGGCGTTTCGCGCGTCTGCGGTTCGTTGGGCGCAGCATCTTCAACGGCCCCCTCGGCTGGTTTTGCGCCTACAGTGCTCGGTTTATCGCCATTTGAGGGCGGTAATTCGGGCAAATCGGCACCGGCTAGGATAATCCCTCCGGTCGGAATTCCCTGACCGTCTTTCGCACCCCCATCCCCGTCCCCGAGGACCGTCGTGCGTGCATCGGCAATCTGTCGATCAAAGACCTCCAGGGATTCTTCAAGTTCTTGATCTAGATCGTCTT
>CAJWYI010000203.1 GCA_913049815.1 uncultured Gammaproteobacteria bacterium | reverse complement strand
TATCGATGTAGTACGTCCATCGTTGAGCGAAACCCCAGGTCGCTAGTACCCCATATGACTCACACATCTCTTTTGATGGGTCAGACAGAATCGGAAAACTGGCTTCATTTTTCTCTGCGAACGATTTGTTGTTCTCGGGTTTGTCGGTACTCGCCATGAAGTAGGCGACATCATACTTTCTGATTTCCTGGTCACTGTCACGCAGCGCCTTACATTCCAGCGTTCAGCCACCAGTATGCGCTTTCGGAAAAAACGCAATCACCACCGGTTGTTTTCCGCGAAACTGGGACAAGGTGTACATCTTGCCATCCGACCCGATCAGCTTGAAATCCGGGGCCTGATCGCCAACGTTCAGGGCATGGGCAGTTCCGGGTAACAACACAGCCACTACAATCGCCAGTGTGCCCCTCATTGCCTTCGTTAGGCTCCTCGTCAGATTCTTCATTCGGGCCTCCTCGTCCTGTTGTTTCGGATGATCGCGTTCTGACCTTAGGATGTCAGGCTTGGATTCACCAGGTATTTCTGACCGGTTGCCTGCAAACCGAAAACGCGGATCGAATCAATCGTAAGCATTTCTGACAGTGATACTTCCTTCACGTAGCTGCTGGCGAAGGTTGTGTCGATCTCATCAGCAACCCGTTTGCGCAGCTTATCGGCTTCTTCCCGCCCAATTTTCTGAAGAAACGGGGTCAATAGCCAGCCACCCATCCCCCAATACATACCGTAGTTTCGGGTCAGGGTCGTCACATTCCTATCAAGACCACCATAAATATAGACCTGTTTGTGTGTCGTCGATCCGTAGCGATCGAACCCCTGCGCCCGTCTCGCCTGGGCTGCTTCCATACAGGAAAGGATCTGACTTGCCAGTTGACCACCACCGGTCGCGTCAAAACCAAGGGTTGCGCCCGTCTCTGCCAGCGCGTCAGTCAACCGGTCCATAAAATCATCGTCGCTTGAATTGCAGACGTGGATCGCCCCCAATTCCTTGAGTAACGACACGTGTTCCTGTTTGCGGACGATATTGACCAGCTCAACACCATCGTTCTGACAGATCTTCACCAGCATCTGACCCAGGTTCGATGCAGCTGCCGTGTGAATGAGCGCGGCGTGACCTTCCATCTTCATAGTCTCAACCATCCCCAATGCCGTCAGCGGGTTGACGAAGCAGGATGCTGCCTGTGCCGGGGTAGTGCCTTCGTTGAGTACCAGGCAATGTCTCGCAGGGGCCACACGATATTGCGAGTACATGGCACCACCGAGTATCGCAACGGTCCGACCAATCAATGCCTGAGCTTCGGGATCCCTCCCGGCTGCAACCACGACACCCGCACCTTCATTGCCTGGTGGTAATGCCTGGTCGACGCGACCGGCCATGGCACGCATCATCTGCTCGGGGATATCCGCGACTACCGACGGCCTGCCGTCAACAGTTTCTTCACGTGCTGTCGTCATATCCGCAGGTCCGAACAACATCCCCAGATCTGATGGATTGATCGGCGAGCCCGCTACCTCAATCAGCACATCACCGTCACCGGGCTGCGGTGTTTGAACTTCTGCCAAAGACAACTGCAATGTCCCGTTGCCCAGAACGGTGGAATGAAGTTGGAGTGACTGTTCAGGTAACGCCATGACGGCTCCTCGGCTGCCTCATTTGTGACCGCGCAACATACCACATTTGCCAGTGTAGAATCGAAGTCACCACCAACCTCGGTGTACGCCGACAGACCCTTCGCGGATCAGATCAGGTCAAGTCGGAACATAATCTGCATCTTGCGTGGTCGTAAAGGTTTGCCACGTAAACTTCTGCCCAGATTCTTGAGATGTAGATGGAGATGACGTCTACCATACTCAGACCAGTACTTTGCCAGAAATACGTGCTCCGCAGACCCTGACAGTACAATTTCAAAGTGTCCCGACGAGTAGCGGCGTACGTGTTCAGAATTGAGCGGCTCCTCATAAGGCCTGTGATACAGATGCGCTGGACCGCTTTCTCCTTTAATGCGCCGCCACGGGACTGCCAGTCGCCGGATGAAAAGCGTGCGTCCCAATAGCCTTTGGAGTTCAGTTCCATCCTGAGACCCTGGCGTGGCAAGCCATCATGCGGACCACGATGCGAACTAGAGCGCGAGCCAGAGTGGGCGCCATCCTTCTATCGATGTGCGCAGTTTACGCCAAACCAACTGACCAATAGACTTTTTTCTACACACGCCCTGACTCGGTGTCACAGGACGGCTCTGGGTCTCTCAATCTCTGTATCTCTGTATCTCTGTATCTCTGTATCTCTGCGTCGTGTGCAATCGTGGCCATGATCTCGGTTGTGATAGATTGCGCGGCATGGACAACATTGAGCGGCTCAAAAATACCCTTCACGAACAGGTTCGTGAACAGGCAGATACCATCGAACAGGAACGTCAGATACCCGTCGAGCTCGCGAAGGAGCTCAAGCAAGCCGGTGCTTTTACGTTATTGTTGCCGAAAAACCTGGGAGGGTCCCAAATGGCACTCCCCGAATATATCCGTCTCATTCAGCGGATGGCCGAAGCTGACGGCAGCACTGCCTGGGCCATGAACCAGGGCTCCGTGCTCTCAACATTTTCACACCAGTTGCCTGATCAACTCGCGAAGAAAATCTGGACCCACCCAAATGTTACGCTGGCCAATGGGCCCCCGGTAGGTAGCACTGCCGCCTCGGTTGATGGGGGTATTTCAATCTCCGGACGATGGGTCTTCAGCAGTGGCATCACCCATGCCGACTGGCTGATCGCTGCCTGCACGACAAAGGAGAACGGTGTCAAACGAGGCATTCTCGCGTTTGTTCCCAAGGCGCAGGTGACGATTGATCGGTCCTGGGAGGTAGCGGGTCTCGTCGGTACCGCCAGTTATGCGTTCGAGGCCAACGATCTGTTTGTGTCGAAAGACTACGTCCTCTCTCCACACCCTGTAGCAGAGGCACCCATGCTGTATCAGTTTCCTACCAATCTCATGTTTGCGTGTGGTTTTGCATCGGTCGCACTGGGTGTTTCACGGGCAGCAATGGAATTTGCCGTGGAGCGTTCCGCGGCAAAAGTGAAGCGTTTCCAGAGTAAAACGCTGTCCGAAGATCCGGTTGTACAGTCCGAGCTCGGACAGTGTTACGCAGAATGGCAGGCGATCGAGGCCATGTTGCACACGGCGGTCGATGACGTTTGGGGGACGATGGCATCACAGTCCGAGCCGCAACTCGCAGAACAGCAGCGTTTTCGACTTCGCATTGCGGCAACGCACACGATCAGAAAGTCGCGGGACATCACCGATCGACTCTACAACCTCTGCAGCACTGACAGTATCTACCGTAGCAACGATATCCAAAGGAGGTTTCAGGACATCCACGTGATCAGTCAGCATCTGCAGGGTCGGCCTGAAAACTACCAGACCGCGGCGCAGTATCTGATGGGCCTGCCCTATGACCGTGGAATGATCAGCTAGCCCAGGACGCTGTATCCACGACCTTTCATGCAACGATGCAACACCCGTTGCTTCCGCTTCTCGGCAGATTCAGCACCCTCGGCCGCGCCTCCAACCGCAGCCGCACCACCGATACGTTCCGCAGTCTCGCTATCGCCAACGGCGGCACCAATTAGCCCGCCGACGGCGGCACCGATCGCCGCTTCCTTGGCGGCCGACTCGGCAACATTGACCTGACTGGCATACCCACGACAATCGGCCAGATCCTGGCGATACTTCTGTTCGTCCACTCCCCGCATGTCAATGATGGGATCGTTGGCACATCCCGCCAGCACCAGCGCGCCAAGCAAACAACTGACCGTCTGTCTCATATTCGGTACCTCTTGTATGGAACAACCAGCAGTGTGCCTTGATCTCGCTGAACACCTCCTGAACACTGCCGGCCGCCCATCGCCCGGGCCCAAAATTTTATGTTTCCAAAATAGAATATATTACTATCCAAACATTCCATTAACTTCTACGAGGGCCGTTGCTAAGTTTCGCGCCCCTAACGAAACGAAGCCATCCATCTTTTTGACCTGCTAGAGGACTGATATGTCAGCAAACCCAAAGATCATCACGACATCCCACTATCTTCAGGAAGTGGACCGATTTTCGTCCCTCCGAGGATCCAAATCTGACGCCTGGAACGGGATCAACGCCGAATCGGCCGCACGCATGGGCCTTCAGAACCGCTTTAAAACCGGGCTTGATATCGCACGCTATACCGCC
>CAJWYI010000202.1 GCA_913049815.1 uncultured Gammaproteobacteria bacterium | reverse complement strand
GTGAAGGAACCGGATTTTGAATCCGGCGCGTCTACCAGTTCCGCCACCCCGGCACAAAGAGGTCTTCCATTATAACAACGTGCCAGGAGCCCGGGAACCTCCCTCGTTGAACCCGTGGTCGTGAAGATTTGTGACAAGATTGTAATAGCCCTCAGGAACGCGGCTGCCGCTCCTATACTTCTTCTTTAGGGGAGAACTGGACAGTGAGGTCGCATGAGGTCAGATCGAGTGGCCTGAGATGTTCCTGGTTGATGTGGAGCCGCAGCCGTTATTGCGTGTTCAAGCGATCTGATTCTTCGTTCAGGTGGTCATATACGGCGGTCAATCCCATTGTGCAAAGCACCGCCGCGTTTTGCATAGTGCAGCCCGTTGTGCATAGTACATCGCTTGATGTCTCACATCGGGTATCGTTTTTTCATGCAGGTCAGTGATTTTGAGTTTGATCTTCCGCCGCGGCTGATTGCCCGTTTCCCCACAGAAGAGCGCAGCCAGAGTCGGTTGCTTCATCTGGCAACAGGTCGTGGATCATCGAATCTGTCGCATCATCATTTCTATGACCTGCCTTCTATGCTGACGTCCGAGGATCTGCTGGTGTTCAACAATACACGCGTGATCCCTGCCAGGATGCTTGGGTCGAAGGCGACAGGGGGTGCTGTCGAACTACTCATCGAGCGGGTCCTCGATAACAACAAAGCCTTGGTTCAGATTAAGGCGAGCAAGACGCCCAAGGCAGGCACAGATATCACCCTTGCTGATCGAGACGGCGAACCGGGCCGGTATCGGGTCACGGTCATCGAAAAGCGTCGTGGTTTCTATCACGTGCAGTTCCCAGAGCCAGGACCTCTAGCGATTGCTGAACTATGTGGGCATGTGCCACTGCCGCCCTATATTGATCGAGCGGATGAGTCGGCGGACAGTGATCGCTATCAGACCGTATATGCGTCAAGGGATGGTGCTGTTGCAGCACCGACTGCTGGTCTCCATTTTGATGAGGCGTTACTTCAACAGATTGATGATATGGGCGTAGACCGTGCGTTCGTAACCCTTCACGTCGGTGCAGGAACTTTCCAACCCGTCAGGGTCGACACTGTTGAAGACCATGAGATGCACTCGGAATACTTTGAGGTTGATGATGTTTTGATTGATGCAGTGACGCGGTGTCGGGAGCGCGGCGGTCGCGTCATTGCCGTTGGAACCACCACGGTCCGATCGTTGGAAAGCGCCAGTCGCAGTGGCACCCTGGTGCCATTCCAGGGCGAGACGGACATCTTCATCTACCCGGGTTACGAATTCCGTATAGTGGATGCGCTGATCACCAACTTCCATCTGCCGGGCTCGACTTTGATGATGCTGGTGAGTGCGTTTTCTGGTCTGGACGCTATCCAGCGAGCCTATGCGGAGGCGATCGCACAGGAATATCGCTTTTTCAGCTATGGCGACGCCATGTTGCTGACTCGGTGAGAGGGCTTTGTCTGGTAGTCTCTTCCCTATGAATTTTGATCTGATTGCGAACGACGGTCCGGCCAGACGCGGACGTCTGACAACCCACCACGGTGTCATCGAAACACCGGTCTTTATGCCGTGCGGTACATATGGCGCGGTCAAGAGTTTGTCACCAGCGAACCTCAATGAAGTGGGTGTACAGATTCTGTTGGGTAATACCTTTCATCTAATGCTGAGACCGGGTCCCGAGATCATTCGCGATCTTGGCGGGCTCCACGGATTTATGGCCTGGGATAAACCAATCCTGACGGATTCAGGCGGTTTTCAGGTCTGGAGCCTCGGTGCTCTTCGACAGATTAATGAAGATGGGGTGAACTTTCGGTCTCCGATCAATGGAGATCGGGTGTTTTTGTCCCCGGAGGTCTCCATGCAGATGCAGACCGCGCTCAACAGTGACATCGTCATGGTGTTTGACGAATGTACTCCCTATCCTGCTGATGAATCGGCTGTCCGCGAATCGATGGGACTGTCACTTCGGTGGGCCGGACGGAGTGCCAGGGAGTTCGAGGCTCTCGGTAATCCCAACGCACTCTTTGGCATTGTGCAGGGCGGTATGTTTGAAACTTTGCGTGATGAATCGCTGGCGGGACTCGTTGATATTGGATTCCCCGGATATGCGATTGGCGGTCTGTCTGTTGGCGAACCGAAGGAAGAGATGTTGGCGGTGATTGACCATCTTGTTCCGAAGATGCCAATCGATAAACCGCGTTATTTGATGGGGGTCGGTACCCCGCAGGATCTGGTTGATGGCGTATTGCGTGGCGTTGACATGTTTGATTGTGTGATGCCAACTCGCAATGCCAGAAATGGCCATCTCTTTACCTCGACGGGTGTCGTCAAAATCAGAAACGCAGTTCATCGTACGGATGACTCGCCGTTGGATGCGGCCTGCGATTGCTATACCTGCACACACTTTTCGCGCGCCTACCTGCACCATCTGGACAAAACGGGAGAGATGCTGGGTGCACAGCTGAACTCCATCCACAATATCCGGTATTACCAGTCACTGATGTCAGGACTGCGGACGGCTATTGAGAACCAGACGCTTCGTTCCTACGTTGAGGAGGTCCGGCGTGCCTGGGATCAGCAGGGAATGGCCCTTTGAAACCGGCGGAGGAGCGGAACATGGTGCTGTTTGTGCGCCAGATGATTGCTCCCTACCTACCACATCGTAGACAATACGCGTTTTTAGTAGGTGCAGCCCATGATTGACCTTCTGATCCCCAGTGCTCAGGCCGCCGAAGCCGGTGCAGGCGGTGGTGTTCCCTTCGGTTTCGACATTTTCATCATTGTGGCCTTTGTGCTGGTGTTCTATTTTCTTATCTGGCGACCCCAGAGCAAGCAGGCGAAAGAACACCGCGAACTGGTTTCCAGCGTGGCGAAGGGTGATGAGATAGTGACACGTGGTGGATTGCTGGGTCGTGTCAGCCGAGTCGAGGAGCAATACATCGAAGTCGAGATTGCGGACAAGACCGAGGTCAAACTACAAAAGGCTGCCGTTGCAGCCATGTTGCCAAAAGGCACGATCAAGCAGATCTAGGCCACCCTTCTTATGCTGAACACGCCATGTTGAACACCTATCCCCTCTGGAAGAACTTTGCAGTCCTTCTGGTGGTGGTGCTGGGCATCACCTATGCGATGCCGAACATCTACCCGCCCGACTATGCGCTCCAGATTTCCGTGGATGATGTGGAAGCGCAGGTGACAGAGCGGTCTTTGGCGCTCGCTGTCGACGCACTAACCGAAGCTGGAATCGAGGTGATCGGTAGTGAACTGGTATCGGGGCGTGGTGAGATCCGCGTGACCAATGATCAGGATCAATTGCGAGGTCAGGGTGTCATACGAAACGCTCTGTATGGCGATGAGCAGCGTCATATCGTTGCACTGTATTCTGCATCAACCACACCGGAATGGCTCAGTGCGATTGGTGCCACGCCGATGAAGTACGGCTTGGATCTGCGCGGTGGAGTTCACTTCCTGATGGAAGTTGATACGGAAAGCACGATCGATGAACGCATTGAGGCGCTTGAAACTGATGTGAAGCGAACGTTGCGTGACGATCGATTGCGGTACAGTTCGGTGACGACTGAGGGGAGGGCGCTGACTGTTCTATTCCGGGACTCGGAAGATCGTAGCCAGGCGCGGTTGCTCCTGCAGGAGACTTACCAGGAATTCGAGATCACAACGGGCGAGATTGATGGTCAATATGGCATCGTATTAAGCATGCGTGATCAGGCCATAAGTGAGATTGAGTCATTTGCGGTCGGACAGAACGTACAAACAATTCGCAATCGGGTGAACCAGCTTGGTGTGTCTGAACCACTGGTTCAACAGCTAGGTAAAAGCAGGATTGTGGTCGATCTGCCTGGCATGCAGGATCCGGTAGTTGCTAAAAGGATCCTGGGTAAGGTCGCGACCCTGGAGTTCCACTTCGAGGCTGGTCCCAACGCACCTCGGTCAACTACCATGACCTACGATTACGAAGGTCGTCCTGCTCAGATTGAACGCAAGATCATTCTGCGTGGAGATCGTGTGATTGATGCCCGTCCCGGATTCGATCCAGAAACCAGCCTGCCGCAAGTGAACATTACCCTCGACAGTCAGGGTGGTGATCTGATGTACAAGGCCACGGTCAACAATGTTGGGCGGAAGCTGGGTGTCCTCTTTATTGAGACGAAGACCCGAGATGTTAAGCAGATCGTGGATGGCGTCGAGACGCTCGCGGAAG
>CAJWYI010000201.1 GCA_913049815.1 uncultured Gammaproteobacteria bacterium | reverse complement strand
CGATCATCGCCCGAACGTTCGCTGAAACAGAATGAGACACGCAGCTCACTCATCCCTGCATTGGCATCACGGTGCCGCGCGTCAGGAGGATAAAAGTCGTACATCGGGATCACCACAATCCCATATTCGCTAACCAGCTTCTGGATGAAGGCATCGTCAGTGCGGATGTTCGGATTCTTGAATCGAAAGACGCTGAAGAAACCCGCCCCCGGGACCGTCCAATGGAAACGATCTTTTTTGTCACCGAGTTTGTCTTCGAAGATGTCGAGCAGCATGGCTCGGTTTTCCCTGTAGACCGCCAGTTTATCTTCCGCGACCGGCCACAACGATTCTCGCGTTTCAAAACTGTCATCCCTGAGCAGTGCTTGGAACCCACGCAACGCTTCCGGATTGTGAAACAGCACATCAGCACTGGATTCCGTCAACAACAAGGTGGCGGCATCCACCTCTTCGCCATCGATCGCGATCACCGCATCAGTATAGAGGAATCCCACTCGAGGTCCCGGCAAACCGATCTTGGACCCGGTGAACAGATGAATCGTCTGCTTGGGATCGAGGGAAGCAAACAGGCTCGGTCTGGCGCCAGCGTCGGTATAGTTGATGTAGACGTAGGGTGCATCCTCAATAATCAGGATGCCCTCTTCCTTCGCAATCGCTAGGATGGCCTCCCGTCGTGCCTGACTAAACGAAAAACCGGCAGGGTTATGTCCATCCGGCACCGTGTAATAGAAAGGCACAAAGTACCCATCCTCCCGCGCTTTAAGGATCTGTGCCTGAAAGGTCTCAGGGATGGGGCCTTCATCATCCATCTCAACGCTGTAAATGCTGGCATTGTCATTGAGCGTCGCCCTTGCCAAAAAACCGGCGTAGGTGGGCGCATCCGTGATGTACGCGACCTTGATCCCCGGCCGCTCGAATAGGGAGCAACAGAGGTTGATCCCACCTGAGGCACCCACCGTCGGCAACAGATGGTCCGGGTTGATGGTGAACCCCCAGTCAGCACCATAGACAGACGCAAAATCTTCGCGTGGACCCACAGGCCCCAGGGTATCAGTATAGTTGTATGCCTCCCGCAGGGTCTCTGAGCGTTCCCCGTCATTGATTCCCATCTGCTGATCCAGATGACTGAAAAAGCGTTCTTTATGTTGGATATAGCCTGTCGGATCAGTCACTTCTGGATGCGGGTAACCTGCACCCAGATGGTGAATGGTGAGACCCTGTTCTTCCGCAATCTTGCGCAGCCCAGGCAGTGACGCCGCCATTTTGCGTGTGACGCTGACGGGCTGCTGTTTGAGGTGGGGCGCGTTCAGGGACGCTGTCGTGTGGTTGGCCACGACTGGACTCCGATGAATTTGAGGGGCTCGCATCCTCCCACAAGCAGCAGAAGCCTCGCAACAGCGGAAGCCAAATTAGCACTAAAACTATCTTTAGGCTGATCTCGTTGGGTCACTCTCGCGATTTGTGGCACTTTGGCGGACGGCAATCTCACACAAAAACAGTGGTACACTCCGGTGCGGTACGCCGGGCAAACCCAGCACAATGCACACCTAGAGAGCAATCCGAGAAGGAACCATCGTGGCAAAAAAGAAAGTAGGCATTCAGTTACCCAAGCAAGCTCAGAACCAGACCGTCGAGACCCGTTACTCGCTGGAACTGGAAGCGCTCGCCCCCATCGCCGACATCGTCGATATTCGCGCAGATACACCAGAGGAGTTCGCCGAAGGGGTAAAGGATATGGACGCCATCATCACCTCCTGGGGATTGCGCATCGACAAACAGGTGATCGACAGCTTGTCGAACGCGGTGTGTATCGGCGTCGGCAGTGTTGGAGTAGACATGGTTGATATTGAGGCCGCCACAGAGGCAGGACTTGTCGTCACTAATGTACCTGACGTTTTTATTGAAGAAGTCGCAGATCACGCCATGGCCCTTTTGCTGGACGCGGCTCGTCGAACACAGGCCATGTTCAAGTACGCGCGTGACAATGAATGGTACAAGGCGCGGCCTGTCCTGAGTCGCGTTCCACGATTGATGGGTCAGACACTGGGACTGTTCGCATTCGGTAACGTGGGACATTGTGTTGCTCGTCGAGCCAAAGCCTTCGGTATGCACGTGATTGCTCACGACCCTTACGTCAGTGAGCTCGAAATCTCGCACGCTGGTGTAGAGCCTGTGAGCAAAGGCGAACTGCTGGAGCGCAGTGACTATATTTCTATCCACTCACCGCACAATGAAGAAACCGAGCATGCCTTCAGTAACGATGAGTTCGATGCTATGAAAGATACTGCTGTCATCGTGAACACGGCACGTGGTCCGATCATCGATGAACCCGCCCTGATTGAAGCACTGCAGAGTGGCAAAATCGCCGCAGCGGGACTGGACGTCCTGGAACAGGAACCCCCTGCACCCGACAATCCCTTGCTGAACATGGAGAACGTGACGGTCACTCCTCACGTGGCATCCGCGACCACCCGGATGCGTCCAGAAACGCGACGTCGTGTCGGTCGCGAAGTCGCGCTCGTCCTGCGAGGTAAGTGGCCCATGAGCTGTGTGAACCCGACTGTACTGCCGAAGGTCACTCTTGAGCGCTGGCAGCCGTACCCAATGAACCGCGGTCCGAACCGCTAGGTCAATCACAGCACGAGGCGTCTGGATATGGCTTCACCGCAACCAGGCACGGATGCCTGGCATGATCTGGTCCAGGAAGAGATCCTGGATCCGGATCGACCCATTGTCGACCCGCATCATCACTTGTGGGAAACCCAATCGATGTGGGGTGTCTACACCTTGGACGATCTGTGGAATGACACCGAATCCGGTCACAACATCCAAAAGACTGTCTTCATCGACTGTCACTCCAACTACCTCACCAATGGCCCCGATCACCTAAAGCCGATTGGTGAGACCGAGTATGTGGCACTCGTCGCTGCAGAGAGTGCAGAAACAGACAACAAGGCGACAATAGCTGCGATCGTCAGCCACGCAAATATGCAGCTCGGTGAAGCTATCGAGGAAGTGTTGGCCGCGCATGAAGAAGCGGGAAATGGGTTGTTCCGAGGCATCCGGCATGCAGGTCCGCATGACACCTCAGGTACTTTGCGGAATCCCGGTTCTCCAAGACCCTGTCCTTACAGCAATGAAGATTTTCGCACCGGTGTTCGGACGCTTGGGGAACTCGGCTATACGTACGATACCTGGCACTTCTTCATGCAGAACCAGGACTACCTTTCACTCGCGATGGCTTGCCCCGAGACCACCATGATCCTGGACCATTTTGGAACACCGCTTGGTGTCGGGGTCTATGCGAATCAACAGGAAGAGATCTTTGCCCAATGGCAGAAGGACGTCGCTGCGATTGCTGAGTGCCCCAATGTTTTCGCAAAACTCGGCGGGCTCGCCATGCCGGATAATGGTTTTGGTTGGCACGAACGGGAGCAACCGCCGTCCTCGGACGAGTTTGTCGAGGCGCAAAAGCCCTACTTCATGCACATGATTGAGTGTTTTGGACCGGAGCGTTGTATGTTCGAAAGCAACTATCCAGTCGATAGGCTGTCTGTGTCTTACCACGTGCTGTGGAATGCCTTCAAGAAACTCACTGCAGACTTCACAGACGATGAGAAAAGCGCGATGTTCCATGACACTGCATCCCAAATTTACAGGATCTAGCAGATTGCTGTCAGAGGATCACTAACCGCACAGTCCAGGGCCAGGATTGTGCACGCCCACGAGGAAAGTCAGAAAGGAGAGCGCCCATGACACGGTCGGTATTTCATAGAATTGCACAAGCGACATGCCTGCTTGTGCTCTTGACAGAAGGCGCGAAGGCTGAGGCAGATGCTCTCGACCTCAACGTTGAGATCTCCTATGAACTCTTCAAACTGGACAATGGTTTAACGGTCATTGTCCATGAAGACCATAAAGCACCCGTTGTTGCCGTCAATATCTGGTACCACGTTGGCTCCAAGGATGAGGTCCGTGGTAAAACCGGCTACGCGCATCTCTTCGAGCATATCATGTTCAACGGGAGCGAAAATCACGACAACGACTACTTTAAAGCAACGGAAAAGCTTGGGGCCACCAACATGAATGGCACCACGAGCGCCGACCGTACAAACTATTTCCAGACGGTCCCAAAGAACGCTTTCGACGCCATCCTCTGGCTCGAGTCAGACCGTATGGGAAATCTATTGGGTGCTGTCACTCAGGAGAAGCTGGATGAGCAACGCGGCGTTGTAAAGA
>CAJWYI010000200.1 GCA_913049815.1 uncultured Gammaproteobacteria bacterium | reverse complement strand
TCAGTACAAACCCGGTCACGTTGTCCTTTGAGCCATGATTGAAGGTCGGAATCCGCGAGACCCGAAGTGAATCGTGTGTATCCAGAAACGACTGCACGCTTTCATCTTCTGCCGCCGCTATTACCACCGTTCTAGGTGTCATGATGTCTTCAACACAGATGGACTCAAATCGGATCAGATTGGCAATGATTTCTGATTCTTCTTCATCAAAGACACCTTCCCGCGCACCAATTTCCGCCATCGCGAGAAAATCGTTCCTAGAGAAAATACTGCCTTCGGTATCCCGCTTCAGCAAACCTGTTAGCCCCTGACACACCCACACTAGTGGTGCCAACACAAACAACAGGATTCGAAGTGAAGTGACGGTAAATCCTGAAAATTCCTTCCAGTAAGTGGCACCCAATGTCTTTGGCACAATTTCTGAAAACAGCAGGATGGCCAATGTCATCCCCACGGGCACAGCCAGGGAAGTGATCAGAGGATTGGCATCAGTCCAGACCACAGAAGCCTGGGCACCCACGCCAATGGCACCCACCGTATGCGCTATGGTGTTGAGCGTGAGTATTGCTGCTAAGGGTCGATCGATGTTCGCTTTAAAGCGCGCTAGGTGCTGACCCATAGTCGTTTCCTCCCGGCGTTTCACTTCAGCAAATGTCGGCGTAATACTCAGCAGCGCTGCTTCCCAGAGGGAACATAGAAAGGAGAACACCAGTGAGATCGAGAAAAAGAGGATGAGCAAAGTCATGAAGGCAGCTTAACGTGCCATTTCTAACTGAACAAACCGACCCCGGTGTAAAATTGGTTGACGGTTCAAATTTCAGGGAGCGCCATTAGACACAACGACAGATGGTGCTTGCCCAATCGTAGTCATTTATCAAAGGATGCTTTGCAGGAAGAAATAACCGATGCAGATTTTCACGTCCTGAATCAGGATGGCGGTGATCTACTAGTGACCCTGACGATGGCCACAGATTGATCTCAACAGAGCGGGAGTCTCCCAAGATCATGTAAATAATCTGAGGACCTCGTACGCCAACGGAACGTTCTCTGCTATGATCCGCCGCCACCAGTGACCACGCCATCCGACTCGAGAGGATCTGCCCATGCAACCCATGGCCTCCATGGCTCTTCGCGCAGCCCGTTCTGCCGCGCAGCACATCATGCATGGATTCGATCGTCCGCATCTCATCAAGGCCTCTGAAAAGGCACATAACGATCCGGTCACCAACCTGGATCGTGACTCAGAGAAGATCATCATCGAAGAACTTAGTGCGCTGTATCCCGATCATGGGTTCATTGGTGAAGAAGAAACCTCTGAAATCAGTAATCCAGATGCCGAATACCAATGGATCATTGACCCTATCGATGGCACCTACAACTTCATGCGTAACATCCCACACTTTTGTATTTCCATCGGTTGTATGAAAAACGGTCGACTTGAACACGGTGTGATTGTTGATCCGGTTCGCAACGAGGAATTCGTTGCGAGCCGAGGTGGTGGCGCGCAGTTGAACAATAAGCGGATGCGGGTGAGCCCCATGGAAGAACTGGATGGTGGTGCCATCATCACCAGTCTCGCCGGTACCAACCATGATCAGGCCATGATAGATGCACACCAGAAACTGATTGGCAGTCTCATAGGAGCAGGCGTACGTCCCCGAACAACCGGCAGTGCCGCTCTTGATCTCGCCTGGGTTGCTGCAGGACGTGTAGATGGATTCTGCGAACGCACCATCAATCTATGGGACATGGCGGCAGGATTACTGATGGTCACAGAGGCTGGCGGGATGATTGGTGACTACCAGGGTGGCGCAAACCCCATGAAGACCGGAGAGGTCGTGGCCGGAAATCCTAAGGTGTTCCGATTGCTGACCCAAAAAATCAAGGCCGCCGGATTCTGAACATAGTGCAGCCAATCCAGCCACTTTAGAATTACTAAAGCACAAAGTATGACAAAGCTAATCACCTTTTGAATTCTCTCGATCGTGATCCGTTTAGCCGTCTCGTTTGTGTTGATTGAGACGAAACTTCGCCTCGCGGGTAACCGTGACGGTCAAGGAGTGAACGGATCAGGCCAGTGCGGAGTCTTCTGCGAGCCAACCGCCGTATTCGCTCTCCCTCGCTCTGATGCCCGTGCCAACCCTTTCGCAATATCGACAAAATTCATGGGTCGTAGCGTTCGTGAGTATGTAAAAAGGCGGTTCACCTACATCTGTTGCACGATCGGCTTCACGATTCAACAGTAATTCCCGACCGTGCCGGATCTACATTACATAGGCAGGGTTTGGTGAAGGCAGCATGCTCGCGAAATGATCACTAACATGTCGATTCAGCGAAGCCATCAGGTCTCACCCCTGATGCACCAGCGCCTTCATTTCTTATACATAGAGGCGGGAGCAACTATCGATATAGTCGTAACCTACACTGAAGCATAGACAGGTGTAATCCGCTCCGTAATCGAAGGCAATGACACCGCTTGTGCGGTCCCGCTGCCATAAGAGCTCATCGAAATCGCTTACTGCATCAGATCCGGTTCGTCCGCGCCTTCTTTGACGGGGAGCGCCAAATCTTCCTTCGAGATATTGAGAACTAAAAGCACATTGGCTGCGATATAGATCGAGGAATAGGTTCCCACAATAATGCCTATGATTAGTGCGATCGCGAAATTCCGAATCAACTCACCACCGAGAATCAGCAAAGCGAACAACACCAGCAATGTCGTCAATGACGTCACTAATGTCCGTCCCAACATCTGGTTGAGAGATGTGTCGATGATATCGGGCGGCGAGCCCCGCCGAACTTTACGGAAATTCTCTCGGATCCGGTCCGAAACCACGATGGTGTCGTTCAGTGAATAACCAATCACCGCGAGCAATGCGGCCAGCACCGTCAGATCAAACTCCCATCGTGTAAGGGCAAAGATCCCCAAGACCACAAGTACATCGTGAAAGAGTGCAATCACTGCGCCAACGGCAAACTTCAGTTGGAAACGAAACGCTATGTAGATCATCACAACGCCCAGTGCTGTCAGCATCCCCAGCCCACCTTCATTGGTCAGCTCCTCACCGACGGCGGGTCCGACAAACTCCGATCGACGCAGTTCGACGGCTTCTCCAGACGCGTCTCGCAACGAACCAATAATACTGTCGCCAATTCTAGCGTTTTCCTGTTCACTGAGATGCTCCTGAGGAGGCATGCGAATCAGCATGTCGCGGGCCGAACCGAAATATTGAACCACATGACCGTCGTATCCAGCTGCTTCCAGTCCCTGGCGAACGGACTCCGGGCTGACCGCAGATTCATAGGAGACCTCAACCAGCGAGCCACCCGTAAAGTCGAGGCCCCACTCCACCTGTGTCAGTGCCAGCATGACAATGGAACCAATCACCAGGGCTATCGAGATGCCCCCAGCGATCTTTCGGTATCGCATGAAGTTGATGTTGAACTCAGACATGGTCAGATCGCCAGTTTCTTGACGGTGCGTCCGCCGTAAAACAGATTAACGAGGGCGCGGGTACCGATTATCGCGGTAAACATCGACGTGACGATGCCAATTGACAACGTGATCGCAAACCCCTTCACGGGCCCGGTACCAATAGCATACAGAATCACTGCCACCAACAGCGTCGTAATATTCGCGTCGAGGATGGTCACAAACGCGCGATCAAATCCTGTACTGATAGCCGCCTGAGGCGCACGTCCGTTTGCAAGCTCTTCTTTGATGCGGGAAAAAATCAGGACGTTCGCATCCACTGCCATGCCCACCGTCAATACAATCCCCGCGATACCAGGGAGTGTCAGCGTCGCGCCCAGACTCGACATCACAGCAACCAACAGGACGAGATTGGTCACAAGCGCAATGTTTGCCGCGATACCAAACACCCTGTAGTAAACCAACATGAACGCCAGAACAAGCAGCATACCGACCACGACCGAAATGGAACCGGTGCGGATGTTCTCCTCGCCCAGACTCGCGCCCACGGTTCGCTCCTCTGCGATATACATGTCTGCCGCCAGTGCACCTGCGCGGAGCAACAAGGATAGTTCTCTGGCTTCTCCTGCCTGCAATCCGGTAATTCGGAAATTACGGGGTAATGCGGATTGGACAGTGGCCAGGCTGATCAAGCGTTTGACCTCGTAGCTCTCTTCCGCGAGCGTCTCGACGCCATCCACGATCTGCTTAACATCCCGGGTCTTCGTCTCAATAAAGAGGACACCCAGCTTCCGCCCAACATTATTGACCGTGGCCTTGTACATCA
>CAJWYI010000199.1 GCA_913049815.1 uncultured Gammaproteobacteria bacterium | reverse complement strand
TAAGGTGCGTGCGCTGATCAACCACACCGCGATCGGTTGGATAGCTGCGTCGATCGTGCGGTATACATCCCTCGTTGATGGGATCGCAGATCGGAGCTGATCGGATCTCGGGCGTTATCTCGCAGCTACAGAATCTCAAAACGCGGTGAGCCACCTGACGGATAATGGACAGTCAATGCATCGCCGACCTCAATCGAGGTGGTTGTCATAGGACGGGGTCAATCAAATCGCTAGTTTTCGGCCCGTCCGTCAGGTCAGGTCGCAGAAGGGTCGGTCACCACTGACAGTCACTCGCCTGAGCACACGAGCATGCGGAAAATAGTCACTGGCGGCGTAATGCTGCACAGCGCGGTTGTCCCAGAATGCGACAGAGCCTTCCTCCCATTGGAAACGGCAGATGTACTCAGGTCGATTGTGCTGCAAAAGTAACAATCGAACGATGTCACGAGATTCGTCCTCGGGCAACGCCTCGCCTGTACGTGTGTCATACAGGGACTCATGTCGCAGAAAACCACCATGGATGAACAATGACGGTTTGCCGGTCTCCGGGTGTGTTCTACATAACGGGTGGTCAACCCCAAAGGGAATGTCCTGTTTGATCTGATCTACTAGTTCATCCGGTAATTGGCTGCGAAGCCCTCCGCCCATGAACACCCGGTAATCGTTGATACCATGGAGGTAGGGCAGTCGTTCTCTCAATGCGGGAGGTAAGCCCTGGTAACACGCATGCGAATCTGAAAACAGTGTGTCGCCGCCATGGGGAGGGACCTTAATACACTGGGCGATGGACCCGAGAGACGGTTCCTCCATCCAGGTCACATCGGTGTGCCAGCTGTTTTCGGTACCTGGTGACTGTTTGCCGTGTCGAATTTCCAGGATATAGGGATTGTCACCTGGCGGTCCGAACGGAAACGCATCCAGATCGCCAAACATCCTGCCGAAGTTCACCTGTTGTTCTTCGCTCATGTGCTGATCACGGAAACCAATGATCTTGCGTTCGAGCAGCGTGTCTCTAATGAACTTGACCTGTTCTTCTGAAAGATCCGATTTCAGATCGATGTCGTGGATGATAGTGCCAATCGTCGTGCCCAGGTGCTCAAACCGGTAACGAAAGGCATCGGCGCGTGACTGCAGGTCGTCAGAGACAGGCTGGTTACCCATGGCCTCGTACTCGAGTGCCACTCCCAAACCAGATCGGTTCCCATCATGGAACAGGTCCTCACGAGCGGGCGGTGAAGAGCTCTCCCAGGTCCTCTTGGCAGCAGCCTTACGGGCGGCTGTGAGCTTTTCAGCTGTTCGGATGGCGTGTTCGTTGTAGTCGCGTTTCTCGGCGGTACTCCCGGCAGATGCGCTCATGATGGTTCCTCTTTCGATGGCCTAGATACTTTAGGTCGGGGCATCATACCGCAGCCTTCCATCTTCTGTGCAAACACGAAAATCACGAAAAACACAGCTGCGAATCTTGTCGTGAAACGCGGTCACGGAGGAGTATGTTCCGACTAACGATCTGACAGGACGGGCAGGGATATTGTTGTTTCTCTCCGGCGCGAGTGGATCTGGCAAGACGACTTTAATTCGGGGGCGGAAGAAGAAGCCCCGCTTTTGGATCCATGATTTTGATGAACGTGGGGTCCCTCACGACGCCGATACCCGTTGGTAGCAACCGGTCATTGATACGGGAGGCAACAAAAAGACCGAGCAGACTGTGAACCTGGTCGCACTCTGGATTGAGCAACAGGTCAAGCGGAGTGATCAGAATACAACAGCCGTAACGCATCCAGATCAGGATGATATGTTATTGGTAGACGACAGCTGACGTGTTCACCGCTGACAGGGCATTCGAACCCCAGTTCGGTTGCCACAAGCTGTAATCCAGCACTCACATCAAACGGCCTGGCATATCCGTATTGCCGATCTCCGACCACAGGATGGCCAACTGTCGCAAGATGTCGTCGAATCTGATGTTTTCGTCCAGTGGTGATGCGAACGCGGACCAATGAGAAGTCCTGTGATGCCTCGATGGGGACCGCCTCCGAAAAGGCCTCCTTGTTGTCGACTGGCACATCAATACCCAGTGCCTCATTTAACCTGCCATGTACGACCGCAAGATACGCTTTGTGGACGCGGCGCGATTCAAACTGTGTGGCAAGCTGGTTGGCGGTCTGTCGATTGTAAGCCATCAACATCAGACCACAGGTAAACTGATCTAGCCTATGGACGAGATAGGTTTCGCGATGGGTCTGTAGTGTGACTCTTCGAGTCATCGCAAGGTGATCACAGAAGCGTGACCCCGTCGTCGGCATCCCCGACGGTTTGATCCAGACAGCCCACTGACCACCATCCTGATGGCACACGAGATCTGGCCCTTCCTGTGCAAGCAGCGCTCGGTTGTAATGAATTGAAAGACGATCGCCTTCGGAAACAGTCGTATTGGCACGTCGAAGTCGCGAGGTGCGTTTCCCCTGCGTGCACCACACGGCACCTTTAGCCATGGCATCTTTGATCCTGGTTCGTGACAAGGTGGTTTCTGCTGCGAGTATTGCGAGCGCGGAGCCAGGCGTGGTCACCGTCAGTGTGCGGTCAAAGTAGTCTTTTTTGGACGTCATGATCCGAAGGTCTAAGAGCAAACGTAATTCCCTGACAGACACGCGGGCATTAGCTTATGCGCCAATCGTCTTGACCGTATTGTCTCCTGTTTGTAGCGTATGGTTTTGAGAGTGATTCTACGATGGTGCTTGTAGTCGACGACAGCGCCTATCAGAATTCCGGTGCACATCATTCAAAAATGATCCAAATGTGTAAAGTTTGCGTCCACGCTTATTCAGGATTGGGTACAAAGCGCTTGGACTATTGAATAGACAACAGAAGGAAACACTATGAAAGAGTATCTAAAATTCTATATCGATGGTCAGTGGGTCGATCCCGAGTCCCCGGCCACGCTCGATGTCATCAATCCGGCGACCGAAGAAGCATGCGCGACGATCAGTATGGGATCAGCTACTGATGTCGAGAAGGCCATTGCAGCAGCGAGCGCAGCTTTCCACAGCTTTTCCCAAACGTCGCCTTCAGAACGTGTTGAGTTGTTAGAGGCCATATTGGGCGAATACCAGAAGCGATACAACGAGATTGCTGAAGCGATCACGATGGAAATGGGCGCGCCTTCATGGCTCTCTTCCGCGGCACAGGCGGCGACGGGACAGGGACATTTTGCGACGGTTACGCAGGTCCTGCGTCAGTATGCGTTCGAAGAGAAGAAAGGTGCCTATGTCATTCGAAAAGAACCTGTTGGTGTTTGTGGGTTGATCACACCCTGGAACTGGCCCATCAATCAGATCGCGACGAAGGTCGCACCTGCGATTGCAGCCGGCTGTACCATGGTCCTTAAACCCAGTGAGGTTGCACCTGTCAACGCAATGATTCTTGCTGAGATCCTGGACGCTGCGGGTGTCCCAGCGGGAGTTTTCAATTTGGTGAATGGCGATGGGCAGACGGTGGGCGCAGCGCTCTCCTCGCACCCTGACATCGCGATGATGTCGTTTACGGGTTCCACGCGAGCGGGTATCGAGGTTGCGAAGGCCGCTGCACCGGGTGTCAAACGGGTCGCTCAGGAGCTCGGCGGGAAGTCGGCCAATATCATTCTGGAGGACGCGAATCTTTCGAAAGCAGTAGCTGGAGGCGTCACTCAGTGTTTCCAAAATTCAGGACAGTCGTGTAACGCTCCGACCAGAATGCTGGTACCCGAGTCACAACATGATGAAGCCTTGGAAATTGCTCGAGTCGCCGCTGAAGGTGTCACGGTAGGAGATCCTTCAGCTTCTGGGACGAATCTGGGTCCGGTGGTATCAGAGGTCCAATTTGATCGAATCCAGGCATTGATTCAGAAAGGGATCGACGAAGGAGCCACTTTGGTAGCTGGTGGTACGGGGCGCCCTGATGGTCTCAATGTCGGCTACTACGTCAAGCCGACAGTATTCGGAAACGTATCCAACGATATGACCATCGCACGGGAAGAGGTCTTTGGCCCGGTACTTTGTATCTTGCCGTATAGCAGCGAGGACGAAGCGATCGGTATTGCCAATGACAGTGACTATGGGCTCTCCGGCTATGTACAGTCTGGCGATGTGTCCCGAGCGATGTCAGTCGCATCGAAAATGAGAACGGGGAACGTTCATATCAATGGATCCGGTCCGGACTTCAACGCACCATTTGGCGGGTACAAACATTCGGGCAACGGACGTGAATGGGGGGAACTTGGTTTCGAGGAGTTTCTGGAGACAAAAGCTG
>CAJWYI010000198.1 GCA_913049815.1 uncultured Gammaproteobacteria bacterium | reverse complement strand
GACGGGGATCGCAAAACCGATCCCAGCGCTACCACCACTCGGACTGTAGATGGCGGTGTTGACGCCAACGAGTTCGCCCATCGAATTCAATAATGGACCGCCGGAGTTCCCTGGATTGATCGCAGCATCCGTCTGAATCACATTCTTGATAGTCCGGTTCGCTGGCGACTGGATCTCCCGTTCTAGAGCACTGACTACCCCGACCGTGAGTGTTGTATCCAGCGCGAACGGATTGCCAATCGCGAGGACTTTACGACCGACGGACAGTGCGTTCGAGTTGCCTAGAGGAATGGGTACCAGTAACTCATTGGGCGCGTTAATACGCAGGAGCGCAATGTCCTTCTCGGGTGCGGCGCCGACCAGTTCAGCCTCATAACTGTTGCCGTTGGTCAGGGTGATATTGATGCGGTTTGCTGCGTGGATCACATGGTAGTTCGTCACAATCAATCCATACTTGCTCCAAACAAACCCCGTGCCGCTACCTGCGGGTGCTTCCATCACATTGAGTGAAAACAGTCTGCGTCTAAGCTGAGTATTCGTCACAAATACAACAGACGGACTGACCTCTCGGTATATCCGTATGTTGTTGTTTTCGTCACTGGTCAGGGCTGTAGGGTCGGCGACCGCAGGGCCAAGTACTGGCGAACTCGCGGTGATATCGGCGTCTGAAAAGCCTGCCGTGAAATAGCTGAATGTAGCTGCACATGCGACCAGAACCAGGGCTGGGACGACATATTGTTTCAGCATCGTCTATTGACCTCGACGTGATCGTTCGAGTTAGGTGCTCTGTTGGGATCGGGTGATCCGTGTTCCTGAGATATAGCGGTCCAGTTCGTAGATGTCATCCGGTGACAGACGACCAACAACCTGTTTGAGCCGCAATACGTCACGGATATACTGGTACCTGGCTTGTGCATAAGAGAACTGTGCAGCGAACAATCGCTGCTGGGCTACTAGTACGTCTACGATGTTGCGAGTGCCGACTTCATATCCGGTTTGCGTCGCGTCTAGCGCAGATTGATTGGATTCGATCGCTCTTGCCCGCGCTTTGACCCTGGCGACGTCGGTTGCGAGTGCACTATAGAGGTTGCGGGTCTGCTCGACGATATTCCGACGCGTCAGATCCAGAGTCTTTTGCGCGGATTCCAATTGGAAACGAGCCTGTTTGTCCTGTGCCCAGAGAGATCCACCGTTAAAGATCGGTACGGTTGCGGACAGGCTCCCAGACAAGGATTCTGAATCACCGGCATCGATACCGCTGCCTCTATCTATCCCGTCAATGGTGTTGACGCTTCGACTGCCTCCTTCGCCATACGATATCGAAGCATTAATGCGTGGCGCATGATTGCTCCGTGAAGCGCGAAGACCTTGTTTAGCAATGTTTACTGATGCCTCCGCCTGTTTGAGTTGCAGGTTGCCTTCAAGAGCAGCCTTCACCCATGCCTCTTCGTCTCTTGGTTCTGGGATCTGGACAGGGAAGTTTTTAGCCAGGCTGACTACCTCGGAATAGGGCTGCCCGGTGAGGCGCAATAGTGTCTCGAACGTCACAACCTGGGCACCCTCAGCCTCGATCACGTTGACAGTCGCGTTATCGTATGATGCTGTCGCATCAAGCACATCAGTAATGGCTACAAGCCCAACATCAAAGCGTTGCTGAACCTGCTCCAATTGCCGAGAGACAGCTTCACGTTCTGCACGTGCGGCGATCACCCGGTCTTCCGCCTGTAGGATGTTGAAGTAGTTGTCGGCGACACGAAAAATCAGAGACTGTTCGTCGGCGGTAAATTGGTACCGAGCTCTGGTTTCGATGTGTTTACCCTGTCGCCATTGGAAGAATCTGGAAAGATCGAAGAGCGGCTGCGACAGCTGAGCGCCCCACTGGTTGCTATAACGATCGGATTCGGCAGTAACAACGCGAGTTTGTCCTCCGGTTCCAACGATCTGTGTAGGTCCGGTATTCGTATTTTTTGAGGTGCTAACACTGGCGCTTATCGTAGGCAGCAGTAGTGAACGACGCTGCGCCAGGGTTGTCTTGCTAGCCTGGTAGTCGGCACGTGCAGTGGCGATTTCCGGATCGTTCTGGACTGACAGATCGTAGATGTCTGCTAAGGCCGCTGCCTGAGCTCCCCACGATAATGCCATCAGGCCCATGGCGAATGCAGTGACTGTCAGAATTCTCGATTTCATATATATTCCTTCACGAGGTGATTCGAAGTCCTCTCGAATATCATCTTATTGTTGTCGTTCACTGGACGAACATAATCTATGATTTTCATGGAGCTGGCCTAGACCTGGAAAGTTGGTTTCCGATCAATCGGATTCCAGATCGCCCGAACCTGGTTAGCATAGCGAGGGTACTCGCCGCATACCAGTTTCGGGCCGCCTTGGGCGGTGATTTGACACAATGCTGACATGGCTGCTGGCATCACCATGCCGAGATTGCCGGAGGATCAAATACGCCCAGGGCGGTCTCCAGCCACTGAGCGACGGCGAGACTGTGGTCCTCTCTGAATGGCGCGGCGACGATTTGAATGCCTACCGGCAGATGATTGCCATCGGTGTCGGCTCGTATGACGGTGCCAGGCCAACCTGTCATGTTGTAAGCCATGGTGTAGCTGAAGGCGGAAAAATCGATGGGTGCGTCCAGCGGGAGCGCCGTGGTGGCGTTAACCGGACAGATCAGTACGTCAAAGTCATCAAAAAAAGACAGCATCGAGCTGCGGTAGTTATCCCACACGTTCATCACGGTCGCGACATCTCGGGCACTGGATTCGGGTAGATCTTTGGGACGAACACCCAGCAACGGTGATGGGTTTTCCGTTCGGGCATCGGCAAGCAGGTTCTCGACTTGTAGGCCATCGTCCGCGTTGAACACTCTTGAGGCGATGAGGTGGCTCATCTCGAGTCCTGAAGGCCGCGCCTCTTCGACTGGTACACCCGCATCGATGAGCAGGTCACGAGCAGACTCGACGGCGGATGCGATCGCGGGTTCCGGGGTGCAGATACCGTTGTCAGCGTGCCAGGCGATTCTGAGCGAGCCGACTTCGACGTCGTTGAAGTCCCCTGTCTGTGCAGAAATGCAGTAGGGGTCCTGGTTGTCAGGACCCGCAATGATATCGAGGAGTAAAGCGAGATCTGACACATAACGCGCCATAGGGCCGACCTGTGAAACGCGTGCAGTGAGGCCTGAGATTGGCAGTGCATTGCCCGTGCAGGGGACACGTCCACTGGTGGGCTTGATCCCCGCGATCCCCGAGAAGTGGCTAGGGAGTCGGATACTGCCACCGGTATCTGTCCCGAGATCAAAAGGTGTTGCACCAGCAGCGATCAGCGCTGCCGCACCACCACTGCTACCGCCTGGTGTGCGTTCTAGATCATGGGGGTTTCGTGTTGGTCCGTAGACAAGGTTGTCGGTTTTGAAAGACAACGTGAACTCAGGTGTATTTGTCTTGCCGAGCAGCACGGCGCCTTCGTTCCGTAAACGTGCGACAGCCGTCGCGTCTGCGCCAGGTCTGAAGTCCTTCCTGCCCAGTGTGCCCCAGGTCGTGACTGCGTCGAGCGTGTCCAGGCTATCCTTCATGGTCATGGGTACACCATGAAGCACACCGTGGATGTCACCTTTGGCCAGGTCCTGATCTGCTCGCTTTGCATACTTTCTCGCGAGATCAAACGTCGGCATCACGAGGGCATTTAGCTTTGGGTTCACGGCTTCGATCCGGCCAATAAACGCGTTGGTCAGCTCGACTGACGATACGTCCCCTTGGCGGATGGCGGCGGCCATGCTGACCACAGATCCGTTCAGAATGTCATCCATAGGTTGTCCGCTGGACTGCCATCTCCCCTAGAGAACCTAAGTTATTACAATCGAGACAGTTTTACACTGTTCGTTGGCTGACTTTTTCCTTGAGACAGTGTGGTTGCCTTCATTCTGAAAGCCTGATGGTCAGCCTCAGTGAATCGCCATCGATATCGAATTCGATGCCGTCGTTCGCGACCGCGTTCAGTTCTATGCACAGTGTCTCGCGCATGATGTATGCCTGATGCTGACGGATTGCTTCTTCCAGACTGCCATCGGCGGTGTACTGGATCACAACCCGGTCGGCGACGTTAAAGCCAAGCTCTTTTCGAGAGCGTTGAATACGGTTGACCACCTCCCGGGCGAGACCTTCAGCGACGAGTTCCTCATTCAAGGTACAGTCCAGGTCGATCGATACGAACCGGTCCGATACGGCGTTGGTACCGGGTCGTGCTTCTCGGAAAATCAGCAGATCTTCACCTGAGAGT
>CAJWYI010000197.1 GCA_913049815.1 uncultured Gammaproteobacteria bacterium | reverse complement strand
GCAAAACCGCGTTTGTAGTCAGGGGCTGCATGGAATGGTGACACCGATCTGGGTTCAGCGGCCACCGTGACGAGAGATCGACCTTCTTCCTGCCATCGCTCAATACCACCATCCAGGATCGCACAATGCACACCAAAGTGATGCAGCGTCCACCAGGTGCGGGTACACCACATCGTGCCTGAATCAAGTCCGGCACGTGGCGATTGCGCACAGATCACCACCTGTGTGTCACCATTAATCCCAAAGTCCGACATCGTCGCCTCAAACTGTGCAGGTGATGGCCACGTCCAGGGCAATACAGCATCGGGGTCGGAGATCACACCTTTGGCTGAGGACACGTCAAAGAAATGAGCAAACGGGATATGGCCTTCGTCATAACAAGTAGTCTTCGCCGTGTTGGTCAAGTCAGACGTCAGCCTGGCAGTGACGTCCAGGATGACGAGATGATCGTCATTCAGCCGAGTGGCGAGCCACTCGGTGGTGACCAGATGGTCTTCAAAGCTCATAGAAATTCCCTTCATCCGTCCCTGTCTGAAACCAAATATAAGAGACATCCACCCTTCGCGCATCAGTATGGGATAATCCCTACTGCCACATGAAAGCGTCACATGACTGAATCCGATTTCGCCGCCATTACCCTGACCATCACGCTGGCTACCACCGTGACAGTCCTTCTGATGCTTGGAGGCACGCCACTCGCGTTGTGGCTGGGTCGAAGCCCTTCACGTTGGGCGGGTGTCGTCAACGCACTGGTCACACTACCTCTAGTTCTACCACCGACCGTCATCGGGTTTTATCTGTTAATTGCCATGGGTCCCGATGGTCCAATCGGTCGTATCACTTCCTGGATGGGACTGACCACGCTCGCCTTCTCATTTCCTGGACTGGTAATGGCGTCTCTCATTTATTCGCTGCCTTTCGTTGTACAACCCATCAGTAACGCTATCGCATCAGTGGGTGATCGACCTGTGGAGGTTGCCGCGACACTAGGTGCAGGGCCCGTCGATCGTTTCTTCACGGTCATCATGCCGCTCGCATGGCGAGGATTCCTGACAGCTGCTGTCCTCGGGTTTGCCCACACGGTTGGGGAGTTCGGTATCGTGCTGATGATTGGCGGCAATATTCCCGGCGAAACTCAGGTTATTTCCGTACTGATCTTCGAACACGTCGAAGCTCTGGATTATGCCTCTGCACATATCCTGTCAGGGCTCATGATTGTTTTTTCCTTGATCGTTCTCATTCCTCTGTATTGGCGAGCAAACCCGGGTCGGTTACTTCCATGACCGCGAACATTCAGATCAAGCTGGCAAGTCGCGTATCCTCCACGTTTCATCTATCCGTCGACACGGAGGTCCCTGGTACGGGTATTACCGGTATTTTCGGCAAGTCAGGATCCGGCAAAACAACGTTTCTGCGCTGTATCGCAGGTTTGCTTCACGCCGAAGGAACGCTGGTGGTCGCAGGCACTACCTGGCAGGACCCTTCAACATTCGTACCAACCCACAAACGCTCACTTGGGTATGTGTTTCAGGAACAAAGCCTGCTACCTCACTTGTCGGTTGAGGGCAATCTCGATTATGTCGCCAAACGATCAGAGTCCATCAGCCGGACGGCGAGATCAGACATCATCGATCAGCTGGGGATCGGATCACTGCTCGCCCGCTCCCCTGAAAAATTGTCAGGGGGTGAACGGCAACGTGTTGCGATTGCACGCGCATTGATGCGTCAACCGTCGCTGTTGCTGATGGACGAGCCGCTCGCTTCCCTCGATATCGCACATCGGGAAGAAATACTTCCCTATTTGGAAACGTTGCATGATTCTCTTGCAGTGCCCATGTTGTATGTCAGTCATGCCAGCGAAGAAATTGCGCGCATCGCGGACCACATCCTGGTGATGGACGATGGGCAGGTCGTCGATAGTGGGGATGTCTCGAGTGTCATGAACGCACCGGCTTTTCCCACAGCCTCACAAGACGACGTCGGCGTCCTGATTACGGGCAAAATCGGCGAGCGAGACGACCATTGGCATCTGGATAAGGTCCTATTCCCAGGCGGAGAAATCTGGGTCCGTTCGCACCCGGAGCGAAACGTTGGTCAGAAACTGCGTATACGTATACTCGCGAAGGATATCTCCCTGTCACTTAGTGAACATGAAGACTCAAGCTTCCTTAACAAACTACCCGCGACGATCACCGCAATCTCAGTGGAAGACCATCCAGCAATGCAACGTGTCAGACTGGACGTGGGCGGCAACACCCTGTTCGCTCGTCTGACCTCACGATCGGTTGATCACCTGAACCTTGCTACCGGCACCAGGGTCGTTGCTCAGATCAAATCGGTTGCGATCGTTAACTAGCAAAAGGCTTAAACAACGGCGCCGAGGACACATCATCACTGTACGCGGTTTTTTCGGGAAAGAAGAGCAAACCAGCCGTGCATAAAACCATCAAACACAACAGCAACAAGTAGAACAAGAGGTACCGATACGAACTGACCCGGTGGGTTGTGGCGACAATAATTACGTTTGCTGGTTAGTCCTGCTTTGCCGGTGCAGCTGAAACACATGATGACGCGACTGAATCAGCAACTAATGAGTATATCTCCGCTCGAATAACGCTAGGTCCTTTCGCCATGACAGACGACATCATTGAGGGGGTGCCTTCCTCCGCTGCCAGATGCGAACCACTGTCTGAAGATATGCATGCCCATAGAAGCTAATCTCTTGATGCCTACGCCTTCCGCACGCTGGCGACACCTTAATACGCTTATCGGTAAGCACGAGGTAAGGCCATCCTGCATCCAACAGGGATGGCGATGCCACCACCATTGACCTGGGAGATTGCTCGACCAGCCGGAACAAGGGCGCTGGAGAACTCGCGGCCATCTGGCAGGACACACAGCTCGATCCTTTGCATCGATCGTTCTACTAAGTTCGGGCTTTGAAAAACCGAACCTGTCGATGGTCGACCTCGGATGCAATACGTGTCGACGAAGATCCTCGAGAAGACATCCAGTTCACGATTCAGGAACGTGCCTGGTCATCAACGACCTGATACAACCCTGATCTCAAAGATTAGGAGTCTGCTCAGGACAAAAGCGCCTGGAACTTGTCCAGCATCGGCAGGACCATATCCTTGTTCGCGGACGGCAATCCCAGTAGTGCCCGTTCTACGCCAGCTTCCTGGTAGCTCGCAAGTGTCGCTCGATCTCCTGGCGCACCAAAAACAGTAACTGAGAGCGTCTCCATAGATCGGCCAACGCTGTCTGCCATCTCATGGAGACGCGTCATATTGGCAGCTGCATCAAAACCGTGTCGCGCACGCGGCAACCAGCCGTCGCAGTAGTTGACGACCCGACGCAATGTGTAGTCGGTCTCACCCCCCAGCAGAATCGGTGGATGTGGTGTCTGGACTGGTTTTGGATGTGCCCAGCTGGGTGTGAACTTTACATAATCACCTTGATAACCAAACTCCTCCTCCTGCCAGAGCCCTTTCATCGCGGCAACTTGTTCTTCCATGCGTGCAAACCGCTCAGTGTAAGCAACGCCGTGATGTCCCATCTCTTCCTTGTTCCAGCCACCGCCGATACCAAACAGGAAACGGCCTTCGGACATGCGATCAAGACTTGCAACCAGTTTGGCCGCAACAATGGTGTCCCGTTGTGGCAAGAGACAGATGCCCGTCCCGACTTTGAGGTTTTTAGTCGCCGCTGCAGCAAATGACAAGGACACAAACGGATCGAACGTATGCCAATAGTCTTTTGGCAAATTGGCGCCCCCAGGCCATGCACTTTCTCGACTCGCCGGAATGTGCGTATGCTCAGGGACAAACAGAGATTCAAAACTTCGTTCTTCGAGGGCAATTGCCAGTTCGTTCACAGGCATTGAATAGTCAGTGTCGAAAATCATCACGCCAATGTGCATCTGTGATCTCCCTTATGGTCAGTCAGCTTATGTATCGGTATGGATAGTTTGTGGAGTTTCTGAATGTGGATTGGTGGGACGACCTCGATAGCGCGCATTCGGGGGCTCAAGAATCGCCAGCTTCCGCGTATCCATGTCCTCATATCCGCGATAGTCATCCGGATCAAAGTAATTGGCAGCCCACGTGTGATCGGGCGGCGAGAATTTGTAGAAAACCGTGCTGCGGGGCGCGTCAGATGTCCACGGTAACGTCCCGTGCGTCAACGCCTCTGTAAAGAGAATTGCGTCCCCTGCGTTGGCAGTTACCCTCGTCACGCAGGGATTGACACCTTTCGACAGATCTCGCCAATGAGGTGGAAATGGCACATTGCTCTTGTGCGAGCCACGCACACAGGCAAAGCCACCATCGTTGGGCTGGGTGTCGTA
>CAJWYI010000196.1 GCA_913049815.1 uncultured Gammaproteobacteria bacterium | reverse complement strand
TGCAATTCGTAACCCGGCTGATAGGTGGGCTTCTTCTCGCCGTCAGCACCGATCCCCATATCGCCTGTCGCGACGCCTTTGATGCTGCCGTCATCATTGTAGAGGATCTCGCTGGCGGCAAATCCGGGAAAAATAGCAACACCAAGCTCTTCAGCCTGTTCACCGAGCCAGCGACACAGGTTGCCAAGGCTGGCAGCGTAGTTGCCATGATTATGAAAGGCGGACGGCACCAGGAAGTTCAGCCGCATCCCCTGTTGATCGTCGACGAGGTAGTAAAAATCATCCTCAGTCACGGGATTGTTCAGAGGAGCACCCTTTTCTTTCCAGTCAGGGATTAGTTCGTTCAATGCGGTGGGCTCTATCACCGCTCCAGACAGGATGTGGGCACCGATTTCCGAACCTTTCTCGACTAGACAGATTGTATATTCTTCACCCGCATCCATCACTTTCTGTGCGAACTGGATCGCGGCTGCGAGTCCTGACGGACCGCCCCCCACGATGACCGCATCGAACTCCATGGATTCTCTTTCGACGGCTTCTTCTGACACCCCGGATCTCCCGCAAAAAACCGCGACTATTGTATGGGAAGAGTTGTGGCAAAGGAAATCAGCGGCGTGTATATCGGTGCGATCATGGTCTGAATCGTTTATCGTGCTATGCTCATAAAAATCTCAGAAAAACAATTACCTGCGATACTCTTGCAAAGCTCCTTCTAGTCTCCTCCAAGTTGACCGCTCTCGGCATTACAGGCAGAATAGCCGCTCTTTTTTACCCGCCATTTTCCAACGGCCAAACCAGAGGAAATACATGAAAGTTTTGGTAGCCGCGAAACGCGTTGTGGATTACAACGTGAACGTCCGCGTTCTTAGCGACGAGTCAGGTGTTGACCTGAACAACGTCAAAATGTCCGTCAATCCATTTGATGAAATTGCCATTGAAGAAGCCGTGCGCCTCAAAGAAGCCGGCAAGGCAGAAGAGGTCATCGTTGTTTCGGTCGGTTCCAGTGCGTGCCAAGAACAGATTCGTACCGCGCTTGCGCTGGGTGCTGACCGCGGCATCTTGGTGGAGACAGAGGAAGATGTGCAACCGCTGGGTATAGCCAAAGTACTTAAGGCCATTATGGACAAAGAGCAACCTGAAATCGTCATCACTGGCAAACAGGCTATCGATGGTGACAACAGTCAGACTGGTCAGATGCTCGCGGCGTTGGGTGGGTACGGTCAGGCGACATTCGCGTCCGAGGTAGAATTAGGTGATGGCACAGCGACGGTGACCCGGGAGATAGACGGTGGTCTTGAGACTATTACCGTAAAGTTGCCCGCTGTTATTACGACTGACCTGCGCTTGAATGAGCCACGCTATGCTTCTCTACCAAACATCATGAAAGCTAAGAAGAAACCTGTTGATACCTACTCCCCGGCGGACCTGGGGGTTGATGTAACCCCTTCCATTACGACACTAAAGGTGTCTCCGCCAGCTGAACGTCAGGCAGGCATTACTGTAGAAACTGTTGAAGAACTGGTCGATAAACTCAAGAACGAAGCGAAGGTGATCTGAATATGGGTATTCTTGTTATTGCGGATAACGACAACGAGTCGATCAAGGCACCCACATTAGTGACCGTCGCTGCCGCCCTGCAGATCGGTGATAATGTCGATGTGCTGGTGGCTGGTTCAGGGTGTGGCGCTGCCGGAGAAGCAGCTGCCAAGATCGGTGGCGTCAACAAGGTGCTGGTCGCGGACAATGACACCTATGGACATGATCTTGCGGAGAACCTTGCCGCCTTGGTTGTCGAGCTGGCCGCTGGTTATAGCCATATCATGACGTCGACAACGACGAGCGGTAAGAATTTTCTCCCCCGCGTAGCGGCCCTCCTTGATGTAGGCCAGATTTCCGACATCACGGCTGTTGTCAGCGAAGATACCTTTGAACGTCCCATTTATGCTGGTAACGCGATCGCAACGGTTCAGTCATCAGACAGTGTGAAAGTGATCACCGTGCGAGGTACTGCATTTGATCCCGTTCCTGCGGACGGAGGCAGTGCGGCTGTCGAAAACGTTGGATCTGTGACAGACAGTGGTGTTTCTACATGGGACCGTGAACAAATCGTTGAACGCGATAGACCGGAACTCACAGCAGCCAGCGTAATCATCTCGGGCGGCCGGGGCATGCAGAATGGTGATAACTTCACCCTGCTTGAAAGCGTTGCGGATAAACTCGGCGCTGCGGTGGGTGCATCACGTGCTGCGGTTGATGCTGGTTTTGTGCCTAACGACATGCAGGTGGGGCAAACCGGTAAAATTGTTGCACCTGAACTTTATGTTGCGGTCGGGATCAGCGGCGCGATCCAGCATCTGGCCGGGATGAAAGACAGCAAGGTCATTGTCGCGATCAATAAGGACGAGGACGCTCCGATTTTCCAGGTTGCCGACTACGGTCTAGTTGCGGATCTGTTTAAGGCTGTACCTGAAATGGATGGACTGCTCTAGAGTCTACTCAGATCGCATGGAAGGCCCCGTTTTATCGGGGCCTTTTTGTCTCTGACGTTTAAAATTATGCTCTTTGGGATTTGGAGTAGACGGGATGGACATCAATCATGGCTGAGGTCAGCGATTGCCTGCGCGATGATCGCGTCGGCATCCGCCATGATTGCGACCTTAGCATTTGCAGTCTGAGAATTTTCGTTCTCACCCCCGATGACCGAACCACGTGTGTCGCATAGTGTCATGCCGCGCGTGTGAGTGCCTGCACATTCCACAACTACGTGTAGTGGCTGATATTCGATCCATAATGGATTGATGTAGGGTATCACTGCACAGGTATCGTGCATGGGCGCATAAGAATGTTCGTAGGTACTGGTTTGCCGGTCTAGGTAGAACTGAAGTGCGCCTGCAAGCTCACGTCCAATGCCGTTAGCGGCGTGAAGTCTATCGAGTTCTGTCTGGGTAACACCAAATGTTGATGTGACGTTGAGTCCGACCATACGAATGGGAATGCCGCTTTCGAAGACTATCGATGCCGCCTCTGGATCTGCGTAGATGTTGTATTCTGCCGCAGCGGTGGCGTTACCGTGCGTCGTGGAACCACCCATGATCGAAATTTCTGACACCCTTGATGCAAGCGTCGGGTCACGTTCCAGCGCTATCGCCAGATTCGTTTCTGGTGCGACCGCGATGATCACCAGGTCATCATGTTCATGAGATGCCTGGATAATGAAGTCGGCCGCATCCTGGTCGATCGCTTCCCGAGATGACCTGGGCACGGTGGCGCCATCGAGGCCGGACTTACCATGAATGCCTTCTCCTGTCTTGGCGAGCCCGACCAAGGGGCCCGAAGCTCCTGCGGCGACCGGTATATGTTCGAACCCCGCGCCATCGAGAATATTCAATGCATTTCTCGTCGTGTTCTCGATGGTCGAGTTGCCGAATACGGTAGTGACGCCGATGACGTCCAGATGTCTGCCCGCCACGACAATGGCAACTGCGTCATCATGGCCGGGATCACAATCAATAATAAAGCTGGTCATACGGTGATCCTCCTCTAAACACCATCGTTCAGCCGTTGGCGACTAATTCTCGACCAATTAACATACGTCGTACCTCGCTCGTGCCTGCACCAATTTCGTACAATTTGGCATCACGGAGCAATCGCCCCGCCGGATAGTCGTTGATGTAACCATTCCCGCCCAGTAGCTGGATCGCGTCAAGCGCAACGCGCGTTGCGTTTTCCGCGCAGAGGAGGATAACCCCTGCCGAGTCTTCACGAGTGGATTCACCACGATCGCAGGCCGAAGCGACGCTGTACAGGTATGCCCGAGACGCATTAAGCTGCGTATACATATCGGCGAGTTTCCCCTGGACAAGCTGAAACTCGCCGATCGCCTGACCAAACTGTTTGCGCTCCCTTACATAGGGCAACACGAGATCAAGCGCTGCCTGCATGATGCCAACAGGTCCGGCGGCGAGAACTGTGCGTTCGTAGTTGAGACCGCTCATCAGAACACCAACACCAGCGTTAATCTGCCCAAGTACCTGCGACCTCGACACCCGACATTCTTTAAAAACGAGCTCACAGGTGTTCGAGCCTCGCATACCCAATTTGTCGAGTTTTGTACTTCGGGAGAATCCAGGTGTATCCCGATCGACAATGAATGCGGTGATCCCACGTGATGAGGCGTTCTGATCTGTCTTGGCGTAAATAATGTAGGTCTGTGCATCAGGTCCATTAGTGATCCACATTTTGGTCCCGTTCAGGATGAAGTCGTCACCGTCGGCATGCGCGGATAGTTGCATACCGACAACATCGGACCCTGCGTTGTGCTCGCTCATGGCGAGCGCACCAATATGTTCACCCGATATTAGGCGGGGCAGGAACTGCTGTT
>CAJWYI010000195.1 GCA_913049815.1 uncultured Gammaproteobacteria bacterium | reverse complement strand
ATCAATGACGTGAAGGGACGTTGGCTTTCGGGATTCGGGAGTGTCGGATCGATCAGCAATGAACGAGCCAGAAATGGAATGGTGGTGTTAAGGAGCGCCAGAGCCTGCGGATCGAAATCTGTGTGGTGATCGATCAACGCGAGTGATTCGTCAAGATAGGCGAGAACTCCCCGGTCATCTTGGGCGAGTGGATCAACGTCCAGTTTTTCGATCACGCTGAGTAGCGATGATTCTGCACCTCCCAGCGACTCGGTTTCGACCGTCTCGATATAGGTAAGGAGTGCTTCTTTGTCCAGCGGCTGTTGCGCTACTTCATCCGTGGGATAGCGGTGGTTCAACGACTTCAGAATCGCACCGGGTCGTCCTGATCTCGGCTGCATTTCTTGCGTGACGAATAGGTCTGTTCAACCTGGGATATTAGCAGTCAGGCGGCCATTTGCCATAGCCGGGTTGTTGCGGGATTGTGATGGACTGTAACGACCCGCTGACAAGAGGTCGTCCGGGTGCGGGCCAGGGCCTTTGCCCTCCTGAGCGGGATCGATGATGACGAAGCAGGTACCTGTTCCGCTATACTTTCCATCGATAACCCCTGCTGGATGCTGACCCAATGACCGCCAAGGCGAACCCCACCTCACATTCCTATTATTCACAGCGGATCAAGCTTCACTATCTCGACTGGGGCAATGAATCAGCACCGCCGTTGCTGCTTGTGCACGGCAATCGGGATCACTGCCATAACTGGGATTGGGTCGCGCAAGCACTGCGTGACGACTATCACGTCATCGCGCCGGACTTTCGTGGCCACGGAGACTCGGAATGGGTTCACGGTAGTGCCTACAGTCACAGCGAGTACATTTATGATCTGGCGCAGCTGATTCACCAGCAGGATCTGGCACCTGTCAATGTGATTGCTCATTCTCTTGGCGGTGGTGTGGCACTGCGTTACGCGGGAATATACCCGGAAAATATCCGGAGGATGGTGGTCATCGAAGGCGCGGGAGGACCGTGGTCGATGTACCAGGGGCCCGTTCATGTGCGCATGCGACAGTGGATTGAACAGGCTCGGAAGATTTCAGGCCGTATGCCGAAACGATATGAGTCTCCGGAGGAAGCGTATCATCGAATGCAGGCGGCCAATGGACATCTCAGTGAAGAACAGGCGCGTCACCTCACGATTCATGGAAGCAACCAGAATGAGGACGGCACATACAGCTGGAAGTTCGATAACTACACGCATCTGATGGCGCCGTTTGATATGCCCTGGGAGCAGGTCCAGGAGCTGTGGGCACGGATTGAGAACCCGTTGCTGCTCATTTCCGGATCGGAGAGTTGGGCGAGGCACACCAAAAACCCGGCTGATCAATTCAAGAACGCGAAACATGTGGTGCTAGAGAACGCGGGGCACTGGGTCCACCACGACCAGATTGATGAGTTTCTGTCGCTCACCCGGGATTTCCTGGCAGAAGAGGGCAGTGAGGACTGATGCATCTCATGGTCATCTTCGGCCCTCCCGCAGTTGACAAGATGTCCGTGGGCTAGGAGATCTGTAAGCTGATGGGGATTCCGGTGTTTCATAACCACCTGTCGATCGAGCCGGTGCTGCGATTCTTTGAATTTGGCACGCTGCCGTTTCGACGACTGGTTGATGGTTTCCGTCAGACACTCATTGATGAAATTGCACGCAGCGATCTCCCCGGCGTGATCTTCACGTTTGTGCGGAGCTTCGGTCATGAGGGCGACCGTGAGTTCCTGTCAGACCTGTGCAGCACCTTCGAGGAGGTCGGTGCAGACGTTACGTTTGTCGAACTCAGGGCGAGTCTTGAAGAACGTCGGCGAAGGAACCGGACAGAGCAACGTCTGGCTGAAAAATCCTCCAAGCGAAACCGCGAACGTTCTGAGGAAAATCTGCTCAACCTGGAGCAGTACCGGATGCAGTCGGACGGTGACTTTCTAATCAAAACACACATCTTGTTCGACAACACTGAACGCAGATCCGCGCAGGTTGCGAGCGACATTGTCCAGAGAGTAGGGATCGCAATGCACTAGGCCCGATGTATTCCGCTCAGAGGAAACTGGTTTGTTGTTTGGAGTGGGAATAAAGCAACGCAGCTATTGCGGAGGTTCGATACCATGTTCACTGATGTGCCCAATGATCACATCGCGAATTAGTTGATTGAGTGGCTCCACAGTCACTTTTCCCGCCGTACGAACCTTCGCCTGGTCCGCGACAAAACTGTTGGTGGCAAACGTGTATCGGTTGTCTGGATCAAATGAATCCGACAGTTCATGGGTCTCAAAGTCCATGGTCACGATCCGTTTCAAGGTAGCGCCATCTGTAGTCATCCGCACCAGTGAATTGCCAAACGGCTCGATGTTCCAGATGTGCCTGGCGGTAACATCTCCTTTGCGGAGCACGTCGCGAACCCCTCCGAGGTTGTAATAGCCAAAGTCCGTACCCGCCGCCTTGGCCAAAATACGCTCCAGGATCGGGCGTATCTGTTCTGTGGTATAGGTGTGGTCTGACTCAGCGATTTTTACATCGACGATCTCTGAGACCCGTCGCTCCCAATCCGCAACCGCTTTCGCAACGGACCGCTTTGGCCTGGGGAGATCTTTGGCAGGAATCAATTGGCCATCCAGGGAGACGATCCGGTTGGCTTCCGTGTCCACCTTGATGTCCAGGTAACCGACGTAGGATCCGTAGCGTTTGGCCTGCACAACCCACGTATCGCCGACGGGAACCGGGGGATCAACCAGTGTGTGCGAATGTCCAACGACGATCAGGTCAATGCCAGGAACATCCATCGCAAGTTGCTTCTCTTCCTGGTGGCCGAGATGAGAGAGAACTATCAGCAGATCGACCTGCGGCCTGAGTGCAGTCACCATCGCATGCGTTGCCAGTGTGGGGTCCGCGAAACTGATGTTTTCGTTGCCAACGGGTGTGATCATGCGTGGTGTGTAGTCTGTAATCAGGCCGATGATGCCGACGCGCATGTCACCAACCTGGCGTACGAGTAGTGGCGCGTCTGCAATCAGTCTGCCGTCAGGTGCGAATGCATTGGCGGCCAACAATGGGTGGTTGGCAATCCGCTTGAATTCCTCGATGCGTCTGAAGCCGTGATCAAACTCGTGATTGCCGATGGCTGCGGCGTCGTAACCAATCAGGTTCATGACCTCAAAGATCGGTGAGCCCTCAAACATCGTGGATACCGGTGTCCCTGAGATGGCATCACCGGCATCGAGTACCAGCACATTGTCGTGCTTCTTTCTGGTTCTCGTCACAAGGGCAGCAATTCTTGCTGCCCCAGCGTATTCGGCTTCCTCGGCAATATGACCATGGAAGTCATTGGTGTGGATAACCACCAGCGATTCGATACTGGCGTGAGCGCTCCATGCGAGTGTGACACATACGATGATCAACATGCGCCAGTTCATAATCATCCTGTGCATCTGGTTTTCTCTCTGGCTGCAGATTAGAGGGCTAAGTGGCAAGGCATGGATCAAACCATTCCAACAACGCTCGATTTTCGCCTCTCGCATAGGTATGCGACAAGCCATCAATGATGCGCAGTGTTACGTCTGCTCCCGCAGCGACAAGCGTATCGTTCGTCATGTGTGCCGCGTCGACAGGAAACATCCAGTCATTTGTACCATGCACCAGATATACCGGTTTCCTAGACGCGTATTGCAGGTTACCGGACATCATGATGTCCGGGTGGAACACTCCCGAGAAGGGTGCGAGATGGGTAAACGGACTGTTTTCCCGAAGGCCTGCGAGCAACGAATAGGTTGCGCCATCGGACATTCCCGTGAGCAGGATGTGCTCAATGTCCACATCAAATCGTGATCCTATCTGCTCCACCAGAGTCAGCAGGACCGGCAGATCAGTATCGTTGTCATCGATCATCGACCAGGTGTCACCACTTGAGGTTGGGGCGATGACGATGAAACCCCGGCTCCGTGATTCACGCACCCAGGACCAGATGAAATCCGCGCCGTGCCCGGTACCACCATGCAGCGCGATTATCAGAGGAGGGTTTGGCAGCAGTCGTTCCGGAATGAATGCCGAAAAACCGCCCCGGGAATTGCGGTTGTTGTCCATGGAAAACAGTCCACGGTCAGGATTCCCAGTTTTGGCTTCAACCTCCGCGAGTATCGTTGCGTTCTCACTCGCTGTTTTGTCTAGAAAGTAGCGATTCACCGGAGACATGAACTGTGAGAGTGGCAGGCAGGCCTCCTGAGCGCGACAGTGTATTCGCATGGCTTTCATGACGGGGCCGAAACCTTCTTCATGGTGCGAGATACCGTCGCAGGCTCGAAGACTATATTCCGCACCGTCGAGCAGTTCTCGAATTGGCCCTTCGGTGGCGGCGCTCGCCTTAGTTAGTGCCAGGTGCGCGGCCCGAAGACTGGCCGACGGTGGGAGAAGGGCTTCGGCCAGCGACGGGTGGTCAGCCATCTGAATCTGCGCCTGATCAAACAGTGACATGACGTGCAGCCAGTGGTTCAGAAGATCTGTGACCA
>CAJWYI010000194.1 GCA_913049815.1 uncultured Gammaproteobacteria bacterium | reverse complement strand
TGTCATTGCACCGGGCATAGTGAGGAATGCCGGGAACGTCTCGCCAGATTGAAGGAAGTCCGGTCCCGCCTTAGCGGAGCCAGGCTGAGTTCCAAAGATAATGACTATTGGAGAGATAACATGAATGATTCGGAGACGAAGGTGTCGGAAGGGATAGGGTGGCTGTTGTTCGTCGGCGCGTTGCTGATACTTTCAGGAATGGGGATCTATGCGTTTGTCATTGAATCCGACATAGGATTACTGGAGAAACTGCTGGTGAGTGCAATTTACCTCGGGCTCGGGGTACTATTTCTTTCGGTTTTGAGGCAACGTTTGATTGAGCGTAAGACCGACAAATACAAAGATGTGGAGATCTGAGGATGATTATTGTCACGAGTGAGACCATACCTGGTCAACGAATCGTCAAGACACTGGGCATTGTCCGTGGCAATACCGTGCGTGCGCGACATGTAGGTAAGGACATCATGGCAGGATTGCGTAACCTGGTCGGTGGTGAGATCCACGAATATGCCAAGTTGACTGCCGAGAGCCGTGAGCAGAGTATTGATCGTATGGTGGCAGAGGCGGAATCGCTGGGTGCTAACGCCGTGATCGCGACACGATTCACCACATCCATGATTGCCCAGGGGGCTGCCGAGTTGTTGGCGATCGGCACGGCGGTTATTGTCGAAGAGAACTAGCGCGTTCAGTCTTGCTCGGCGTGCGCTTTTGACGTGACAGTGCACCGGTGCAGCAGCCGAGTTCTATCACCATGATCGTGGATGGCGTAATGCAACACACACCGGTTGTCCCAAATCACGAGATCATTGTTCTGCCATTGGTGACGCCAGGTGTATTCGTAACGGCAACTCTCCGCAAACAGCGCTTCGAGGATGGATCTGGAGTCTTCCTCGCTACACCTATCCAACTGGGTTGTAAAGGCGCGATAGGCAAACAGTGATTTTCTGCCGGTATCGGGATGGGTCCTGACGACTGGATGAATGGCCTCTGGGGCGTCTGCTGCATCATTACCAGCGAGCCTTGCCGCCCCGGCTCCTGTTTTGATGCCGTTCAGTTCGGCGATTGTTGATTTAAGAGCATTAGAAAGACCGTCATAAGCGAGGTATTGGTTGGAGAACTGGGTAGCGCCGCCCACGGCGGGGACTTCCAGTGCGTGTAAGAGGGTATATGCGGGCGGTGTAGGTGAGAACATGACGTCTGAATGCCAGTGTTCATTCACGGCGTACTGCTTACCATGGTTCTCAATCACCACGATGGGCGGATATCCTTCAAGATGCGGAAAAACCGGGTGTACCTTTAATTCACCACACCGGAGAAGATCGTCAGGAGTTAATATCGGTCCTCGAATGACGACCACTAGGTGATCATGCAGGGCGTCAATAAGTGCAGTGGCATCGTCTTTCGAGACGGGATCAGCAGACAGGTCCAGTCCTCGTATTTCCGCTCCGAGTGCGGCGCCGATTCGTTTCACCTTGATCATGGCATGCCCTATGGAGTCGCAGCGTGTCAGCTTATCGTGGTCGTTATCCTATATCGAGTGATCTCACGGTGAACACGTGCTGCTCGTGATGCAACAAACAGTTCTAACTCCGTATGTTTCAGGTAGATTTGCCCCTGGTTCAGACTGACGGTGATCATAAACTGGCAGTTTCGCAGTCCACCGGTTACCTTCCGTGAAATGACAGACCAACTGACAGAACCTTTGATCCTGCCGTTGTCGACCGCACCATCCCTGAGCTTGCTGGGCGGCAAGGGCCAGTCGCTCGCGAACCTTGTAAATCATGGATTCCCAGTGCCGGATGGGTTTCACGTGACAACGATCGCCTATCGGTTGTTTGCTGAATCTTTCGGTCTTGATCGTGTGCTGAATGAAACCTCGCCTGTAGTCATCAATGGCCAATTGGATTTTCGCGACATGGCGGAGTTGATGGGTGAAACGGTGCGATCAATGCCGATACCGGATGAGCTTGTTGCGTACCTCGGGCAGGCATGGCGTGAACTGGGTGATGTACCGCTTGCTGTCCGTTCTTCCGCCACGGCCGAAGACCTGCCGGACTTATCTTTTGCGGGTCAGCAGGACACCTACCTCAACATCAGCGGAGAGGTGGCGTTGCTGGAGGCCGTTCGACGATGTTGGGCATCATTGTGGAATGAACAAGCCATCAGTTACCGGCACCGCGTGGGAATCCCGCATAGTTCGACCCTGATGGCCGTTGTGGTTCAGCGCATGGTGCCGGCTGATGTTGCCGGGGTTCTTTTTACCGCTAATCCCGCAACCGGCGAACGGGAGCAATATGTCATCAATGCCAGCTATGGGTTAGGTGAATCTGTTGTCAGTGGTTCGGTGTCGCCGGATACTTTTATTATCAATCGTCATGACGTCAAGGATATGGATGTTGAGATTGGCAGTAAAACGACCCGGATTGTTGCCAACGATAGTCATGGGGTGCGAACAATCAAAACATCGATCGATGAGCGAACCCTGCCCAGTTTGTCGGAGTCACAGATTGAGAAACTGGTCGACCTCGCCGATCGCGTAGAGTCGCTTGCGGGCGGTCGACCCCAGGATATCGAATGGTTGTTTACCCAGGATCAGCTCTGGTTGCTGCAGGCGCGGCCGATCACTCGACTACTACCACCACCGCTGAAGGATGTGAATTGGGATGCGCCTGAACCTAGTGCATTCCTAGGGCGATCACAATTGGTGGAGCACATCCCTGATCCCGTATCGACACTGTTTGAAGACCTGCACATGAAGCGGTCACTGCAACATTTTTGGGGATTGAACCTGGTACGCCGGGGGCGACATGACTACGCGGACACACAGCCTCCTGCCAGTTTTGTCGTGCAGACCACCGTCAATGGATATGCCTACCGTCATTTGGGGGAGCCCCCACAAACCGGCAGGATCACGAAACCTGGCGGGTGGTCTAGGCTACCGGAACCGCTCACACGCATCATTAGCGCGTTGACGCGACATTGGCAGACGTACCGCATGTGGTTGTGGTGGGTCCCGGAGTGGCGCTTTGTCACTCTCCCGCGATATCTTTCTGAAATCGATCGATGGCGTTTACTGAGCCCGGCCGAAGCCAGGACGGAACAACTCTGGATGGGTATTCGCTCGCTGTCGTTTGAGGATGCCCGTTACTGGTACCGTGGCGGAGTGTGGAATGCGTTCTCTCTGGCACGGGGGACAGAATCGTTACTATCGAACTTTCTCGATGAACATACGGGTGGCGAGCTTACTAGCGGTCAGTTTCTGAGTGGTCTGAAGTCCCCGGCGTTTGACGCGCACGTGGCATTGTGGCGAATTGCACAGCGCATAGTGAATAATGATCAGTTACACGCGTTGACCATCAGAACACCGGCGGTGTTGCTGCTGACTGAGTTGGAGTCGCTACCGGCTGCGTCTGAAGTGTGTCGAATGCTGAAAGCTTATCGGCAGCAATATGGGCATCAGATCTTCAATCTCGACTTTGCAGATCCGTCCGAGGGTGAGCAACCTGAGTGCATAGCTAGTGCCTTGCATGCACTGTTACTACAACCCGATTATGACCCAGTTGCGAATCAGCGGGACCTAGCACGTGAACGTAGTCGGGCCACGACCCATGCATTGCGACTGATACCGAAAGAGCATCATTGGGCATTTCGAAAAAAATTATGGCAGGCACGGCATTACTACCCCAATAGGGAAGCTGCGATGTTCCACTTGGGCAGGGCATGGACCATCTTGCGACCTCTCGCAATTGAACTTGGCCGGCGACTTGCGATGGTTGGCACGTTAAACCACGAAGAAGATATCTTTTTTTTGAACACGGACGAGTTGGGTCTCGCGATCAGAGCACTGATTGCAGGTGACGCAATCGCTGAGCTCGAAGTGGTTGCGATGGAGCGCCGAGAGACACGTGAGGCGAGACGGCAACTGACGCCACCCATGCACATCGGTAAGGTCCCTGTCTGGCTGAAGGACCGGGTGAGTGACGAGGACACATCATCAACGGGTGACCTGCTTCAGGGATCGGCAGTGAGCCCGGGACAGGTGACAGGACCCGCTAGTCTCATCCTGTCATCATCAGACTTTGATCGGATGAAGCCGGACTCGATTCTGGTCTGTCCGGCCACCACACCTGCATGGACACAACTGTTCCCGCGAGCAAAAGGTCTTGTGACCGACATTGGTGGAATCCTGGCCCACGGGTCTATTGTGGCTCGCGAGTATGGGATTCCTGCCGTGCTAGGTATTGGCGATGCCACCCATCGAATCCGCGATGGGCAGATGATCACGGTCGATGGTCATCGTGGCACAGTGATTCTGCATGATGATTTGGAGGATACCTCGTAATGATTTTACCCTACGGTTTGGTGCAAATAACGGGATCGTGGCCAATGAGACCTGTTATGCACATCGACTTGGGGTGTGTCAGATGGACCATGATATCGTCATTGTTAGGGCCGGTGCCTGCAACATTTGCCCACTGCATCGCATGCGCGGACAGGGAATCAACGTTACTGCGATCGAGACAGGGAAAGAACCTGTCTGCACTTGGTTTTGTGCTGCATCAGTTCTTTGGGGATGCTGAGGCACTGACATCGAACTACCCGCGACAGTTGCGTGCCTGACT
>CAJWYI010000193.1 GCA_913049815.1 uncultured Gammaproteobacteria bacterium | reverse complement strand
TGGCGCCGAGTTCGTCCCCCCGTACGTGCCTTGCCATTCATTCTCATCGTCAAGGAAAAAATGTGCAGCACCGACCAGATACTCAAATCCGCGCTCCCCCAGCAGTTCGTCTGCGTACCAGGATTTGAACTTGGGTACCCACTCGCATTCCATCCCCTGGAGAATTCTCAGGCTCGGGTACTCAGATTTGGCGCGTTCGATGGCATCGATGTAATTCTCAAGCCCTTCATACGCCATGCGCACTTGCAGCCAACGGTCATCTGGCATCGCGGAGTGGTCCGAGAATCCAAGCGTTTCCATGCCCCGTTCCACTGCTGAACGACAATAGTCATCAACATCGCCCTTGGCGTGTTTGCAACGATAGGTGTGGGTATGAAAATTGTGCGCGAACTCGCTGTCTTGCATCGAAAGTAAAGCCTTTCATGGCGTTGGGTCAGCGCCGGAGATTAGCAAGCAATCCAAAGAATGAAAATGCAGGATTATAAATCTTCGATATAACAACACCCTACGAGAATGTTGTCGGAATCACGTGGCTATAGATGGGTTCACAACCGATCTCGGTCCCGACTCGTAGATATCAGGCGGGTGTTGAGAGGGGATCGCTGAACCAACTAAACCGGAGGCAGGTTCAACACATCTATGAAATCATCAATGGAGTAGCGCTTTTGAACTTAACGGATTGGCGCCAGCGGTTTCAGGTCAGGATGGTCCGCGTAATAGTAGCCACTGCTAACGACGACTGGCAATGATGGATGTGTCGTTCGAATCTTTTGAAGGCAGGTCCAGCCCTCCATATCCGGCATGTTGAAATCGACAACGACCTAATTAAGGCTAGGTGAAGCCTGCAAGTGGGTTAAACATTCTGCACCCTTCGCACATAGCAAGCGCCGAACAATCGATAGATTCCAGCAGGTGGCCCATCAGTGAGCAGACGTCCTTATTGTCGTCAATCACAAGGACCATTTGTGTTTGATTATCTATCGAAGTCGCTGATCGCCTTACATTTCCTGTCTGTCTCGATTTATATTGATGTGCCGCGTCGCGGTAGTCCCGCCGCTTCGTAACAACGATCGATCAATGCCATCTGCTGGACCGCGTCATCTGCATTAGTGAGCGGTGTAGTACCGTTTGTAACAGCATCGACAAAAGCGTCTAGTTGATAGGAATAAGTAGGTCTTCGTGGAAACTCTTCGGTGGTCGTGTTGCCGTCGATGGTGAGCTCGATACTGTTTCCCATTTGCGGGACCAGCGGGTTGTTGACCACCATCGTACCCTTGCTGCCTTCGACGCGCAGTACAGCAGTGAATTTGGCTCCCGCACGCATGTCGCCTGACGTGGTGGCGGTTGCGCCGCTCTCAAACTTCATCGTGGCCTCAAGCCAGGTGTCGACATTCTCTGGTCCGGTTTCCGCCTGTGCACTGACTTCAACCGGTTCTTCAGCGGTGATGTGCCTCACCCAGGAGATTGGATAACACCCAATGTCCATGGTAACGCCACCCCCGGTCTCGTAGATCATTCTGATATCGGTTTCCGGGATGGGACCGCCGACGTGGAAGGCAGCGTTGATGGTGTGGACGTCACCAAGATCACCGGAACTGTAGATCTCTCTAGCCCTCAGAAAAATAGGGTGGTATCGATAGTGGAACGCATCCATGAGCACGAGGCCGGTTTCCTTCCCAACGTCGGCCATCTCCTGGGCCTCGGTCGCATTCAGCGCGAACGACTTTTCACACAAGACGTGTTTGCCGGCTCTAAGTGCTTTGATGGTCCACTCTTTGTGGGCAGAGATCGGCAAAGGGTTGTATAGGCAGTTGATAGTCTCATCTTCAATGACGGCATCGTAATCGTCATAGACCATGGGAATCCCATGTTCCTTGGCAAAGGACTCTGCTCTAACACGATCGCGAGCAGCCACACAGTGTATGGTGACGTTGTCGTTTTCCTTGACGGGTGCAATGAGTGCGCCCGGGGCGATCTTGGCGGCTCCCAGTGTTCCAAATGTCAGCATTCTCTTATTCCTTGCGTTTGAGCAGCTTTGGCGGGGTTCGCGATTATGTCATGACTGTGTGGTGTGGAATCAACCATCGTCGGATCCGATGAGACTTAGATGACCATGTTAGACTCGCGCCGCACATCAGGCTGAACAACTCTGGAGAGCAGTAATGACTATTCCGAAACGTGAACTTGGCAAAAGTGGGGTAATGGTGACCGAGCTTGGTTTTGGCGGAGCTCCGGTCGGTGCACTGGGGCCCAAAATCGAAGAGTCTGTGGCTGATGACATGATCGATGCTGCCTACCAAGGCGGAGTGCGGTATTTCGATACGGCCCCTTTGTATGGACATGGCGAGAGTGAACGACGGGTCGGTAGGGGGGTTCGTCGGTACAATAGAGACAGCTTCGCTCTCTCCACGAAGGCGGGTCGTTTATTGGTACCCATGGATGAAGGTAAACGTTTCGAGGGGATGCTTGATACCAACCCCGTATCGATTCAATACGACTATACCTACGATGGTGCGAGGCGTTCGTTCGAAGAGAGCCTTGAGCGTCTAGGGATCGACCGGGTAGATGTCCTGCTCTGCCACGATATTGATAAGTGGACGCATGGGGACACGGATCAGCCCCAGATTTTTAAGACCGCTATGGATGGTATTCTGCGAGCACTTGCGGAGTATCGTGAACAGGGTTTGATTCGAGCCTTTGGTCTCGGCGTCAACGAGTGGCAGGTTTGTGCTGATGTGTTGGACCATTATCCAGCAGACTGTTTTCTCCTGGCGGGTCGATTTACGCTGCTGGAGCAGGATCCGCTCGACTTCTTCCTGCCTAAGTGCCTTGAACATAACGCATCAATCATTATCGGCGGTCCCTATAATTCGGGATTACTCGCAGTCACCGAGCGACGTTTCGCGACCTATGACTATAAGCCTGCCTCTGATGATCTCTGGGAAAAAGCGCAGGCCATCCGGAAGATCTGTGAGTCCCATGATGTCGATATCCGAGCGGCGGCGCTAAAGTATCCGCTTCGACATCCTGCGGTCGCCTCTGTGATTCCCGGGCCCCGGAAGCTGTCAGAGGTGCACGAAAACCTCGAATTGATCGCGACGGACATCCCTGACCAGCTTTGGACAGATCTGGCCGACGCCGGCTTGTCACGCTCAGTCAGCTGATATGCGAAATGCTGAGTAATCGATGATAAGGACTGAACTCAAGGCGAAACCTGCCCTTAAGACCGGTCTTCGTGACGAAATGGCGAAGATGGGACGCGGGAAACTGTACCCTTGATCCGTCGAGGGCCTCAGTGCGGGATTCCGCTTTGTTCCCTGATACAAGGGAGTGACTTCATGGGCATTTATGAAAATATCAATGACCAGTGGAGGCATAGTTGATCGTCGATGCCGTGAGAACAATGCTTACGGTGACCCCAGCTACTATACTTGCCTACGAAGGCTGTACACACGCTATTGCACTGGTTGCGACATCTCAGATTCGTGAGGAAGATGGCCGTGCCACCAGATCGAGGTGACTTTGGCTGAATCGCCACTCGAAGAACTGCTGAGACTCCTTAATCTAGAACAGATTGAGGAGGACCTGTTTCGTGGACACCACCCTAAAGGACGGAAGCATCGACTCTTTGGCGGGCAGATCATTGCCCAGGCTTTGATGGCCGCTGCGAGAACTGTCGAGAAGGAGCGGCCCGTTCATTCGTTGCACTCCTATTTCCTTCGTCCTGGGGACCCTTCGACGCCCGCTATCTTTGAGGTCGAAAGGATTCGCGATGGTCGCTCTTTCAGTACGAGACGAATTGTTGTTATTCAGCGCGGTCAAGCCATTTTCAACATGGACGCGTCATTTCAGATTGATGAACCCGGTCTCGCTCACAGCATCGCTATGCCGGACTTGCCACCGCCCGATGAGTCGCGTTTGACCAAGGCGATGTATGACAGGCCGTTTTTGTCTTTACACCAGGCACCTGACGACCATACTCAAAGAAGGGAGAACGAGCCTACCCAGTACATCTGGCTGAAGACCAGCGGGCCTGTGCCTGCCGATCCGCTGATTCATACCGCGTTGCTCTCCTATGAATCCGACTCGGCGCTATTGGGTACATCCAGGATACCCCACATGCATTCTGTCCAACGAAAGCAGATGCAGGTCGCGAGCCTGGATCACAGCATCTGGTATCACAAACCCGTAGATGTCGGAGAATGGCTACTCTATTCACTGACGAGTCCGAACGCGGCACATGCCCGTGGGTACTCTCGGGGAACCATTCATACCCAGAGCGGCGTGCTGGTCGCTAGCTGCATTCAAGAGGGCCTGATACGGGTGCACGAAACAAAGTGAAAACCAGCTAAAGGAGACACCATGACAAAACTTGCCATCAACCCCAATCCGCCTGTGACGTTGCCGATAGACGGGACTGACGCAAGGTTTCCCGTTGCTCAAATCTACTGCGTCGGTCGAAACTATGCAGACCACGCCATCGAAATGGGTCACAACCCAGACAGGGAAGCCCCATTTTTCTTCATGAAGCCCCGATTTTCGGTTCTGCCCGAGGGTGGCAATATGTCTTATCCCGCATTGACACACGACCTTCATCACGAGGTCGAACTGGTCGTGGCACTAGCAGAAGGGGGACGGAATGTCAGCATAGAT
>CAJWYI010000192.1 GCA_913049815.1 uncultured Gammaproteobacteria bacterium | reverse complement strand
ATAAGTTTTTTGGCGTGGATGAAATCGTATCGAGATTCGTAAATGCTGATTACTATGAATGGGGGACACTCTGGAAACTCTTTTTTACGAATTGCAGAATGGCAAATTCAAATGGTCGAACGCATTGAGCGAACCATGTGGGCCGTGCGATAGAAACGATAAACAATGATGGTAAGGGGCGATGACAGGGTGGCAAGAGATATTGAAAATCTAATGATCGAGCTAAATAATATAGGACTGATTAAAAGCAGAACAAAAGCCATTGCTGGGTCCCTACGTAAGACCGTATCCGCGAAAATTCCAAAAAAATAGCGAAAGAAAAAGAAAGATTAGGTAACTAGGCACGGCAGGAATCGAACCTGCATCTAAGACTTAGGAGGTCCTCGTTCTATCCGTTGAACTACGCACCCAGAACCAGAATTATAAGACGCCGTCTTCTTAGTTGGTAGGGACCTGAGGAATAGGCAGGAGTGGATAGATGAGCTTCCTATTTCAAAATTTTTTAGTGTTGGTTACGTCACATCGGTCATAAAGGTCTTTTCCAGTGGCACTATGTCTGGCGTCTAAGCCAGGAGTCGCAGGTTCGACTCCTGCTTGGGGCGCCGTTTGTGCTGTTAAGCGGTCATGTTGACGAGTCGCTCATTCAAAATCCTATAGGATATGGGATGTTTCGATGAGGATATCGTCCACGACTCTCGGTTTGTACTTGAATTACAGCACGGCCTGCGCTGCTTCTTTGTCAAAAAAGTGATCGAGATGGCCAGCACACAAACTGTCATCGTGAGCCGGTTTTTCCGATATTCAGTTTTGGACGACCACCGGCTCAATGATGCGCCCCGCGGTGGTCACGGTAATCTTTAGGACAACCCGGCCTTCAAGTCCCCGCTCAAGACCTCGGATAGGGTAAAAGGGTAGCACCTGAACGACTGATAAATATTCAATACCAGACATTTCAGTAGATGATGCTATCAGACCAGCATCATGTGCCAGTGCCTTCGTCCCATAGCCCAATGGATCTATGCGAACCATCGGTTCCTGTGATGGGGGTTTCGGTGGCGGTGATTCTTGTATAGATGGCGTTTGAGGTTTCTTTTGCTGTGTCTGCGCTGCGGGCGCTCCCTTAAAATTGCCGAAATCAATCGCGGGCGGGTGAGTACAAGCGTCACAGCGATGAACAAGTGCATTACATAGAACAAGGCGATTGTCATGGTCATTTCAAGAATAACCGAGAGACCAGCACGAACGACGAACATACGGGCTACTTATCTAACAATATATATAAGGTGCGGTGAAGTTCTTGTCAGTAAACGGTGCCGCGATCAAGTTGGGGTTCGCCAAATGCAATAGGTATGACGATGACCCCTCGTTCGTGGTATTTTCGCCGTCAAATTGGTTCTTCAAGGTGCGTCACCCGACGGAGGCAGAGTTATGAGTGAGTTCAAAGATAAAGTTGTTGTTGTCACTGGGGCTGGAGGCGGCCTCGGCAAGTCCCACGCATTGGAGTTTGCCCGTCGTGGCGCCAAGGTGGTGGTCAACGACCTGGGAGGCAGCGGTGACGGTCGTGGTGCCAGCGATATGGCTGATCTTGTCGTTGAGGAAATTCGAGCTGCGGGTGGCGTTGCTATCGCGAACAAGGCCAGCGTATCAGATAAGGCCGGAGCAAAATCGATCATTGATGATACGGTTGCAGAGTTCGGAACGGTCGATATTCTGATAAACAACGCCGGTATTCTGCGTGACAAGAGTTTCAAGAAGATGCCGCTTGAAGACTGGGATATTGTGATGGACGTCCATCTGAATGGCACCGCTTACGTGACACATGCCGCGTGGCCCATTATGTACGAGAACAACTATGGTCGCATTGTGATGACCAGTTCAACATCTGGCATCTACGGAAACTTCGGGCAAGCCAATTACGGTGCCGCCAAGATGGGCATGCTGGGGCTGATCAACGTGTTGTCGAAGGAAGGTGCCAGCAAGAATATTCGTGTCAACGGCCTATCACCAAACGCGGCAACACGTTTAATCGCCACAATCCCCGGTCGACAGGATCTTGACCCGGACAATCCAGCGCCTGAGGCCCATCCGAAGCTGGTGACACCGGCTGTACTCTTTATGGCGAGTGAGGATGCACCTAATGGCAAAGTAATTCAGGCAGGTGGCGGCCGCTTCTCGGTGTGCGCGGTATACAACAACGATGATGTTGAGCTAGGCCTGGACGTGACCTTCGAAGACTTACAGTCTCATCGAGACCAACTGCTTGATATGAGCAATGCGCAGGAAGGCTGGAACCTGATCCGGCGACATCGCGAGCAACAGCAAGAGTAGTCGCGGGTCTTTAGCCGTCAATATTGGCGAGTGTTTCCTGAGCGTCTACCATTTTGTCCTGGAAGTGAGGCACCGTGGAATCGACTCGCCAGTTCGTGTGCTCTTTCGATGCTCGCTAGATCACCCCTCAGCGTGAGCATTTTAGGAGGCAAAATTCGTCAGCAGAGACCTTCCGTTCACAGACTCCCTCCTTCGACCAACATCATCGGGGCGATGTGATGATGCCTTGGTTGTCGATTATCGTTCCTGTATTGAACGAAGCTGCGAAGATCAATGGTTTAATATCAAGCATCCGCGGCGTCACAACGGAACCGGGGCTCGTCGAGATAATCGTCGTTGACGGGGGCAGTCAGGACGAAAGTGTCGTCCTTTCGGCTGGTGCGGATCAGGTATTGTTCTCTGAACCTGGAAGATCGTTACAGATGAACGTCGGTGCCAGGCACTCGCGAGGAGAAGTGCTCCTCTTCTTGCATGCAGATACTTACTTACCCGACATGGCAATTGACCATATCAAGGCTTGGGCGAGTGCAGGCGGGCAGTGGGGTGCATTCGAGGTCACCGTAGTTGGTCAATCACCCTGGTTGTCAGCCGTGTCAGCCGGTATCAATTTGCGATCACGCCTGACCGGTATTGTCACAGGAGATCAGGCAATGTATGTCACCCGTAGAGTTTTTGATGAAGAAGGTGGCTTCGCAGGCATTGCGTTGATGGAGGACATCGAACTCAGTCACAGGCTCCGCAAACGTTCATGGCCTTATCTAATTCGTGCGCCAGTACGCACGTCAGGTCGTCGCTGGGACGACAATGGTGTATTCAAGACTATTCTGTTTATGTGGCGGTTGAGGGTCGCATATGCTCTGGGTCGAGATCCTTCAATTCTGGCTGAACGCTACTATCCTCGGCGCTCGATGAGATAACGACGCGAAAGTAGTCCCTATGAACCAGACAATTATTGTGTTCTGCAAACAACCTCAGCCCGGGCAGGTCAAGACTCGACTAGCGGCGCAGGTTGGCGACATCGAAGCCGCTGACATTGCATTGAAATTGGCGCACCGGACCATTGATGCTTGCCTCAAGCTTGGGGTAAGAGTGGAGGTGTGGCAAACCCCGCGCCTGGATGACACATTCGCGACGCCAGGCATCGACGCGATTCGCTTACAGCGCAAGGGAGATCTTGGACAACGAATGGGATACGCGATCGATGAAACCCTCAAGCGGTGTTCTTCAGTGGTCTTGATGGGGACTGATTGTCCTGGAATCGATTCGACATACGTCGTGCAGGCGTTTGCACTGCTCGAAGATGTTGATGCGGTTGTAAGTCCCGCCGAGGATGGCGGCTTTGGCTTGATCGGTATGAGACGATATCCCGAGGGTTTCTTCAGTGGGATCGAGTGGAGCACGCCACAGGTCTATCGAAAGGTCTGTGACCGACTTGATCTCTATTTCGAACAGTGGGCAAGGTTACCCTTGCTGTGGGATGTAGATCGACCGTTTGATCTGCTGCGGTATGAAGTGCTCGGAGAAGGCTAGTTCGCTTGATTCGTGTACATCACGCTGATCAACGCGGAGATGGGACGACATCACTCAGATGATCCAGGAATGCAGTGAACTGCTGAGTACACCATCCGTTTCGATGTGGCGCACAGATGTCACCGACGAAAACATGGGATGCCTCATCACCACCTGGCGCAACCCGAATCAGACGTTTGACCGCAGAGCCCCAACTATTGTGTGCGGATATTGCGGCTGCAGGGTCGATGGTCGGATCGTTTTGCATGTACATGGTGGCAAGCGGGATGGTGATATTGGACAGGTCCTGATCTTGAACCCAGTCTACAACCTTCTGCATTTCGATCAGCGATGAAGCAGGCTGTCGGGTCGTCCAGAACTGACGTTGCTGCTCTGAGATGGGTGTCCATTCACGGTATCCGCCTGTCAGGAGTGGTACCCATGTCTGAGCCCAGGGCCAGGTCAGGAATCGGGCAAGGCGAGTCCGTACTCTGTAATTTGGAGACAGATGTAGGAGTGCTGCGATCTGATCCGGGAACTGTTGCGCCAACCAGATGGAGAAGGCGGAGCCAGTGGATGTTGCGACGATAATGACCTGATCTCCTAACTGCGTCGCTAACCTGAATTGAGTGTCAACAGAAGTAAGCCAATCTTCTGCAGACACTCGCATGCCTTCGGTACCACAGCCATGTCCCGCAATCCGAGATTGGAGAACATTAGCGCTATAGTGATCGGCGAGCTCTTGAGTAAGTGGCGCGGTCTCTAGCCAGGTGGCCGAAAAGCCATGCAGATAGAGAAATACCCATGGCGTTCGTGACG
>CAJWYI010000191.1 GCA_913049815.1 uncultured Gammaproteobacteria bacterium | reverse complement strand
TCAAGCCGCCGCACTGATTGCATGGAATGCCCTCTCCCAGGGAGACCGGGTTGGAGGCATTGTGTTTGATGATGTCCATCACCATCAGTTCAGACCTCGGCGCAATAAGCGCACCGTCTTGCAAATGTTAAATGCGATTGCTGAGTACAATCAAAAGCTGAGGCGAGCCACACCGAGCGAAAGCTATTTCATGCAAGCGATCAGAAATGCTCGAGAAGCAGCCAAACACGGTACAACCATTTTCATCATCAGTGACTTTCGGTCACTGCCCCTCTCCGGCCTTTACCATCTAGAACATCTCTGTGCTCACCATGATGTCATGGCCATCCACATTTCGGATCCACTAGAAACAGAATTGCCTCCTCCTGAGCGCTACACGATCACGAACGGACTGACTCGTCTTCAGATCAGTACAGATAACAGAAATCGCCAGACCTTCAGCAACGCCTACAAAGAACATTTCGCAAGGGTTAAGGCGACTTTCATGCGTCTGGGTGCAGGGTTTTTATGTTTGTCCTCCAGCGAGCCGATTCTGGACAGCTTCGACAGGCAAACGCGCGCATGAACCCATCGCCGAGAATGATGGCAACCGATCTGATGTCAGAATTGCGCGACATCCACCTGCCCGGCGCTATCGAGAGTTGGGTGATAACACCGGGATGGTGGTGCTTGCTGGTCGCCACCATCGGCCTCGTTATGTTTATCGCAATTCGCTATTACTATCACCGGCAACGGACCGCATACCGGTATACCGCCATCGATCAGCTGTCAGAGCTGACACGGTCACTCCGTGATCACCAGGACACACCTTTTTTCCTGCAGCAATTGACGACGCTCCTTAAGCAGGTCTGTCTAACAAGCTATCCACGAGCCCGGGTGGCCAGTCTCACCGGTGTCGCCTGGGTCGCTTTTCTTGACCAGACTGGCGATACATCAGAGTTCTCGATGGGGGTCGGACAGGGGCTGGTCGATGGTGGTTATGCACCCGACAGCAACATCGACACAGATGCGCTGACCAGTCTGTGTCTGCAGTGGATCAGGAATCACCGTGACGAAAAAGGCCGAGGATCATCGTTTTTATCGCGCAGAAAGACAGGTGCTACCCGATGATCGAATTCGGCTGGCCATGGTGTTTCGCGTTGCTGCCGTTGCCCCTGCTCGCCTATTTTATGCTCCCCAGGGCACGTCATACAGAAGCCGCGCTGCATGTCCCTTTTTTTAACGAACTTGCGCGTTTCGTTGCGAGCCGTGGTTACGATCAACGGGCAACCATCGCACGATTGTTACTGATCGCCATGTGGCTATTTCTGGTCCTTGCCAGTGCTCGCCCGATGTGGATTGGTGACCCGATCCAGCTGCCTGCAAGCGGCCGTGATCTCATGTTGGCTGTCGATATCTCTGGGTCTATGGGTCAGAACGATATGACACTGGCTGGCGTTAGCGTCACGAGACTGGATGCCGTTAAAAAAATCGCGGGTGAGTTCATCAAGCAACGTGCCGGCGACCGGGTGGGTCTCATTTTGTTCGGATCTAACCCATATGAACAAACCCCACTCACATTCGATCGTCAAACAGTCGGTGCTCTGCTCAATGAAACACCACTCGGTATCGCCGGAGGTAAAACCGCGATTGGCGATGCGATTGGTCTTGCGGTCAAACGCCTAAGGGCGCGTCCGTCGGAACAACGTGTCCTAATCCTTTTGACCGATGGCCGGAACAACTTTGGCGAGTTGACGCCCGAGCAGGCAGCCGATATTGCCGCCACAGAGTCAGTGAGGATTTACACCATCGGCTTCGGTGCTGAACGCATGGTGATACCAGGACTGATCTTCGATCGAACAATCAACCCATCGGCAGAACTGGATACGAATACACTGGAGCAGATCGCAGAGCTCACCGGTGGACTCTACCGGCGTGCGCGGAGCACCGAAGAACTCGCTGCAATTTACGACGAACTGGATCGTATCGAGCCCATCGAGCTGTCGTTCGAGACGTTTCGACCACAAAAGTCATTGTTTATCTGGCCGTTGTCGTTCGCCTTTCTCATCAGTCTGATTTTGGCTGCCCTGCAGCCTCATGTCGTCGGAATGAAACTACCCTCGTTTGTCTCCCTGAAGAAACATCCAGCGGGCTCTGTGACCTCCACATGATCGACGTACTGAACAATTTTCATTTTCTGCGTCCACTGTGGTTTCTGGCGCTTTTCCCCTGCGCACTACTAATCGGCATGTTACTGCTCCTGCAATATCGCAAGAGCACATGGGATCAGTACATTGCTCCTGAATTAATGCCTCATCTTCTAGTGTCCCACGACGAGCGTCAGCGTCATTCCCCGATCTCCTTACTGGTACTCGCATGGTTACTCGCGGTACTGGCGCTGGCAGGCCCAGTATGGGAACGGTTGCCGCAACCCATCGCGGAGCGAGAAAATGCACTGGTCATCATCACGGACATGTCGCGTTCACTGTATGCCACCGATGTTCGCCCAAACCGTCTTGTGCGCATGCGGCGAAAGCTGGCTGATCTCCTCGAACAACGAAACGAAGGGGTGACAGCGATGGTCGTCTATGCCGGGGATGCCAATATTGTCACGCCCCTGACCGACGACGCAGATAATATCGCGTTACTACTCCCTTCACTGTCACCAAACACTCTTCGAACCGCAGAAGGGATTGCCTGGTCGCCGGGAAGTCGCTTGACGCCTGCCCTGAAAATGGCGGTCCAACTCTTTCGGGACTCGGGCGTCACAAGCGGACGCATACTGCTGGTCACTGACGAGATTCGCGACTTTAACGAAGCCTCCAACGTCGCCCGAGAACATCAGGTTGCGTTTCCAATCTCGGTATTGGCGGTTGGTACAGCGACCGGGGCTCCGATCGAACTCCCATCCGTCTCCGACGAACCGACGTCTTTTCTCAAGGATAACGAAGGACGGCTTGTCATCCCGCAAGTCGACTTCTCACAGCTTCGATCCTTTGCGCAAGGTGCCGATGGCCGGTTTTCCCAGATGACTTTGAACGATGCGGACATCCATTATCTCCTTTCCAATGACCCTCTATCCAAAATGAATGAATTCCAACTCATTGACGAACGTGATTTCGACGCCTGGATCGAAGAAGGCCCATGGCTCTTGCTAATTCTGGTACCACTGGTCGCACTGTCCTTCCGACGAGGTTGGATCATGAGCGCTGCACTTGTCGTTGTTCTGGTCAAACCACCTGAAGCCCATGCCGGGTGGTGGGATGATCTCTGGGAGGGAAGAGATCAACAAGCAATGGATGCTCTTGATCGTGGGGATGCTGCGACTGCTGCTGAACTCTTCGAAGACCCGGACTGGAAAGCCGCAGCACAATACCGCAACGAAGATTTCAAGCAGGCGGAACAGACCTACCGAAGAGGTCGCTCACCCACTCACCATTACAACCTCGGCAATACGCTTGCGCACCAACAGCGATTGGAAGAAGCGATCGAAGCCTACGATCAGGTACTTGAAAAAGCGCCGGATCACGCAGATGCCGTCCACAACAAAGCGATTGTCGAGCAACTGCTACAGCAGCAACAGGAACAGGAACAGGAACAGGAACAGGAACAACAATCACAAGACGACAAGTCGAAATCACCCGACGACGACAACCAGGAGTCACAGTCTCAAAGTGACGAACAACAGCAACAGGAACTGAAAGAAGAGCGTGAACAGCAGATCACTCAGCAGGAACAGGAGGAGGCCGTAGAGCAATGGCTCAATCGCGTGCCTGACTCACCTGGCGAATTGTTGCAAAGAAAGTTTCAGATTCAACATGCCGAGCGCAGAAAAAAAGGACTCACAACCGCGTCACAACAGGAACAGGACTGGTAAACCGATCGTGCAAACCCATTCGTTCATGTCCCTCCAATACCTGACGATCTTCGTATTGTTGTTAGCTGCGCCTCTGGCATTTTCGTCACTGACCACCACGGTAGACCGGACGTCATTGACGACCATCGAAGTGCTTACGCTAGTGGTACGACTCGATAACGTCGACAGTGATGATGCTCCGGATTTCACTCCGTTGTTATCCGAGTTCGAGATCGTGCAGCAGTCAGGGCCCAACGTTCGAGAGAACCTGACGATTCTGAATGGGCGCCGTGTTCAAGAGAAACGTGCAGAATGGCGTGTCCTGTTGCGTCCTAAACGTAAAGGACAATTACTGGTTCCAGCTTTGTCCGCTGCAGGTCACCAAAGCCGAGCGTTTACCGTCAGCGTTGACGAACCTTCTCAAGCACTGAAGCGCCAATTGCGCCAGTACGTCTTCTTCAAAACTGAGGTCGATCGAGAGAGCACCTATGTCCAGGGACAGTTCATTTACTCGGTGCGCCTTTTCTACACCGGGTACATCTCCGGGGACCCACCGGGTGCACCGGCGTTAACCGATGCCATCGTCGAAGTCCTCGAACCCAACCGACGCTATGAGGAGGTCGTCGATGGACGAAACTACTATGTCCTTGAGGTGATCTATGGCATCTATCCGTTGAAGAGCGGCACGCTGACACTACCGCCCGAGACCTTTTTCGGCACTCGCAATGTTCGAGGGATCAGACAACGCACAGAACGGGTCTCCGCTATTTCCGAGGGACATACACTTTCGGTGTTGGCGAAACCCGCCGCATTCCCCAACGAAAACTGGCTACCGGCATCCGCGCTTGAGT
>CAJWYI010000190.1 GCA_913049815.1 uncultured Gammaproteobacteria bacterium | reverse complement strand
CATTCCGTTGTAAAACACGCCATTGTCGTAGCGATAGAAGCCAGCCACGCTGTTCCAACCGCCATGCAGAGGTCCGCCAGGGAATCCGTTTTTGACGTGCGTGTGTACGTTGATGTGATCGAGCCGGAAGGTCGGCAAGGTCTGCCGGGCCTCTCGTGAGCGCGACTCACGGCCGCTCAGCAGCACGGGATTGCCAATAAGCTCTTCCATAATCGGCGTCAAGCTGGGCCAGTCGAGCAGATCGCGCCATAAGCTATGCCAATGCAACGGTTCCTTCGATTCGGTATCAGCCGAACACTGTACGGAGTCCCGCAGTGTCTGAACTTGGCTCTCGTCGAGCACATCAGGTACGACGATGTAACCGTTGAGATCGAAGAGGTAGCGCTGCTCATCTGTCATTGCGAATGGCATCAAAGGTCCTCAATCTGATTAGAGTCTTGTCAGCTTATCCTAGTCCAAGTTAAGGGTTCAGAGCCAGGTGCAGAGTTGGGCTGCATCGGTAAGATCCAGTAGCACCCGGGATTTGATCAGGAGCGTGATTCACAAGAGCCGGACACTGCACCCAAAAGCACAGTACCACTTTGGCGAGGCTGGTGGACTGGCGAGATTCATGTGTCGTGCGAAACAAGGGATACGTTTGACCTCAGGAAGTGTAATTAGCGGCACGTAGCATCCATTTCATAGGGCATTTATCATACAAAACACATTCAGGAGAACCACCCCATGGCCAACACCCGTCCTGCGAAAATGAAATTCGGTGCTTTTCTTGCACCCCATCATCCGATTGGCGAGAGCTTTACGCTGCAACTACAGGGTGACCTGGAGTTGGTCACCCTGATGGATCGCTTGGGATTCGATGAATTTTGGTGCGGCGAACATCATTCCACTGGTTGGGAAACGATCGCCTCCCCGGAATTGTTCCTTGCTGCTGCCGCCGAGCGCACCGAGCGGATTCGGTTGGGTACCGGTGTTGTTTCGTTGCCGTACCACCATCCCTTCCATGTCGCCCAGCGTATGGTGCAACTGGATCATCAATCCCGAGGTCGCGCCATTTTTGGTTCCGGACCGGGTGCACTTCCGTCTGATGCGTATACCCTGGGGATTGATCCGATGCTGTTGCGGGACCGGCAGGATGAAGCCATGGGCGTGATCCGTCGGCTGCTCAATGGTGACGAGCGTTTCACCTACGAGTGTGACTGGTTCACTCTGCGCGACGCCAAACTTCAGGTGCTGCCTATACAGAGTCACCTGCCGTTTGCCGTTGCGTCATCCGTCAGCCCATCGGGTATGACGTTAGCAGGCAAACACGGTACAGGTGTGCTGTCAGTGGCCTCAACGTCGACGGCCGGGCTCGCGGCGTTGCCGTTGCAGTGGAGTTATGCGACGGAATCTGCTGCCAAACATGGGAACGAAGTTGACCGGGCTGACTGGCGTGTGGTGCTGAATTGGTATATTGCAGAGACGCGTGACAAGGCTCGCGAAGAAGCACGCGACGGGCTGATGCGTTGGAACAATGAGTATACGGTCGGGACGTTGTCCGCTGGAAAAGGAAATATCTACAAGACTGCTGACGACGCCGTTGATGCGATGGCGTTCAGTGAGGGCTCAGCCATTGTGATCGGTACCGCTGACGATCTGGTAGAACGTATTCTTGAACTGACGGAAGTCACGGGTGGGTTTGGTACCGTGTTGGGATTTGTCCATGACTGGGCCACCCGAACCAATAATCTGAAGAACTGGGATCTGGTGGCGCGTTATGTGATCCCTAAGGTCAACAACGAACTGGGACCGATGCACGAATCCAGCCTGTACGTCCGCGAGAATCGTGATGTTTGGTCTCGTGCCACCAAAGCGGTAGTCGCGAAAATTCTCGAGAATCCAGCTGCCCATGACGCCCTGAACAAGCAGCAGGCGGCGACCAGAAAAGCGCAAACGGCAGTGCGCTTGGCTGCACACTCAGCGGTCGATGAAGCATCGCCTACCAGCAAGGCCAAGACTGCCGCAACTAAGAAGACCGCGATCAAAAAGGCGGCCAGCACAAAAGCCACCCGCAAGAAATCAGTGAGTAACAAGACGGCGAGTAAGAAGAACGCAGGTAAGAATACGGCCACGCGCAAGGCACTTAAGAGGAAACCCTCAGCCAAGAAGGCAGGTGTTCGCAAAACAACAACAGCAACCAAAACGACGCGTATTTGAAGCAGGAAGTCATGACCACATAAGCAACAAAGAGACCAGTCATGAATCAGCAAGGGTTCTCCGATCTACCATTCACTCCGGTATCCCCAAAGTTCGGTGCGGAATTGAGCGCAGATATGCGCCTTCTTGATCTCGACGACAGCGGGATCGAAGCGCTTCAGCAGCTTGCTGCAGAATGTGGCGTCTTAGTGGTCCGGGACCAGATGATGACCCAGGACGAACAGGTGGGTTTCGCTCGCCGACTAGGGAAGTTGTTTGAGACGCCCATGAATCGCGGTAAAGCCCCCGACGAACTCATCGTCATTCATGCTGATGAGAAATCAAAGTACGTAGCCGGTAGCCAGTGGCACTCTGATGTCTCCAGCGAGGAAGTTCCTCCGGGTTTGTCCATGTTGCGCCTAGAAGAGGTTCCGTCATCGGGCGGCGATACGATTTTCGCGGACATGACGCAGGTGTTCGAATCACTTTCCAAGCCGATCCAGTCTCTTCTGTTAGGGCTGCATGCCCGTCACGACCCAAAGGGACACTATCTGTACGTTTCCGGTGCCAAGAGAATGGACGAACTCCCGGCTGCCGTGCACCCGGTCGTTCGAACCCATCCACGCACTGGCCGGCCATCGCTATTCGTCAACGCAGGTTTCACCGCGCGAATTGTTGAGCTCTCACAACTTGAGAGCGACGCGTTGCTCAAGATGCTCTATGATCAGTTGGTTTACACGGTTGAAGCTCAGATTCGCATAAAGTGGCAACCCAATACGGTTGTTTTTTGGGATAACCGTGTGGTGCAGCACAGGGCCTCGTGGGATTACTTTCCCGCGCGGCGTCATGGCTATCGGGCCACGATCGCCGGAGAAGCGCTCGTACCCTATGTTGAGGCGTAAGAAACGATGGATTTTATTCAGGTAGCCAATGGTGATGTCAGCCTCAACGTTGCGGTGAAGGGCACGGGCCCGGTGATCTTATGCGTCCACGGGTGGCCGGAACTCTGGTACTCCTGGCGTTATCAGATGGACTATTTTGCGGACAGAGGTTTCCGCGTCGCCGCGTTGGATGTCCGTGGTTATGGTGGCAGTACAAAACCAAATCCGATCGAGGCCTACTCGATGCGAAATATATGCAGCGACGTAGCTGCTGTCGCGAAGGCGTTGAGCCCCGACCCCGTCATCCTGTTTGGTCACGACTGGGGTGCCCCCATCGTCTGGCAAACAACCCTTTGGCACCCCGAGCAGGTGCGTGCGGTGGCGGGTCTCAGTGTTCCCTATTTTCCGATCGGAGAAGGTGCTTTTGTCGAGCAGATGAAATTCATTTACCGAGACAAATTCTTCTACCAAATCTATTTCCAAACCGAAGGTATCGCCGAGGCAGAAATCGAGGCTGAGCTGCCTTCCTCACTGCGCAAAATCTACTTCTCGCTGTCGGGTGATGCCCCTTTGAACGACTGGCTCAAGGACAAGCCCGCAGATGCAGGATTGTTATCGGGAATGATCGATCCACAACCATTTCCTGCCTGGATGAGTGAAAAAGATTTGCAGTTATATGTTGATGCCTTCAAGGCTGGTGGCCTCAGGGGACCCATCAATCGTTATCGAGCGCAGGGGATTGATGCCGAGGAATCCGGACCTATCAGAGGGCGTCAGATTGAGCAGCCCGCTTGTTTCATTGCGGGATCGAAAGATATCTGCCGGAATTTTGTTCCAGGCATGGATCTGTATCAGAACGTTGATGTTGGGTGTGATGACTTCCGTGGCGCCACTATCATCGATGACATTGGCCATTGGGTTCAGCAAGAGGCCCCGGAAGCGACTAACCAGGCGCTGGCCGCATTTGTGGATGGGCTCTGAATCCACTGACGGCTCTTCACCTGCGTGAGCATAACGTTTTTTATAAATCATCATTGAGCTGGGCACGGAGGTTCTCGTGACCGAATCTGTCACTCAGAAGGTGGCCCGGGCCGTTTACGCATCCATGCCCAATCTGTGTCGTGTCGGTCACTATAAAAGCGCTCGAATAGTAGGTGTAGCGACACAGTGCGACCGGCCGTCGCCGCTGCGGTAATTGTCTGACCCCCCAGTATTCTCGGCAGCATTAAATGTCACCTAAGCATCGAGCAGCAATGTTATATGGTGAACATCACCGACTGTCGCCGCCTTGGCCAACTCGTCAGCGCCGTTGATACTGCGACCTGCCAGTGGCGGATGAAAGGTCGCCGTGAGCCGGATGCTACACCAGTGGAACCCCTGTCCTGCGAGTACTGTCTTTGAATCCGAGACACATCCTTGCCTCCATGCATTGTTGTCCTACCAATCCGATCCCTTTAAAAAACCGATTGCAGCGACGACGTCATTGCTTGTGAATCAGGGTGCGATCGTGGCAGTGTTATGGATGTTTCTGGTGGTCAGTCGCCGATGGGTTTGGTCGTTACTGACGACAACGAAGGAACGAAACAACCGGGAGAGGTCCATGAGTGAAGTCAAATACGATTTTGGTGGTGGGCGATCTGATCCGGGTACGTTTCCTGTCGAAG
>CAJWYI010000189.1 GCA_913049815.1 uncultured Gammaproteobacteria bacterium | reverse complement strand
ATCAAAGTCTTCTGCAGTGACCCCCATACTCGCTTCCGCCTCACCATGGCCATTGACTGCAACACCCGCCAGAAGTGCATCATCAACCAGGATGCGCCCCTGTCGGTTGAGCCACAGCTGATTGTCCGTAGCGTCGTTTGCCACAAAAAAATCCACCCATCCGTCCGCATTCAGGTCTCGCGCGATCACGCCTAATCCGGGTGACGCATCTTTTGTTATACCAATCTGCTCAGACACATCGCGAAACCGAGCGGTACCCAGATTTCGATAGACCCGGTCGTGAGCGGCGGGAAAGACATCCGGGGCACAGTAATCAGGTCTGCCCGCCATGTCATGACACACCTTATGGGTCTCCTTTTGCCACTGCACGTAGTTGACGACATACAGATCAAGCAGACCATCACCATCATAGTCGGCAAAACTCCCTGCCACCGACCAGTCTTCATGCAGTTCCAATCCACTGTCAACCCGGCGGAATTGACCACCGTCATTCAGATACAATTGGTTTTGGCCATAGTTGGCGAGAAAGACATCGAGATCTCCGTCGTTGTCGATGTCCCCCACTGCAATCCCTATCCCATATCCATCTGCGGGATTTGATAACAGTATCTCGTCAACACGTTCAAAGGACAGTCGACCTTTACTTGTCACGTTACGATAGACATGATCGACGCCATCACTCTGAACGAGCCAGATATCCAGTCGGCCGTCGTCGTCATAGTCCAACAGCGCGGCACCTGATCCGATCACCTCAAGCAACCAGAGTTCCGACTGCATCCCATTGCGATGTTCAAACTCAATCCCTGAGGATTCACCTACAAACTGGAAGGGGATCTTGGTAGACACGCCCCCGTTACTAAAAGAAGAAATGGAAGATAAAGAAGACAGTAAGATCAAAAGAGGAAGCCAGTGGCCAATCCGGTTCGCAGACTGAAACAGGTCTAGAAACGTTTGGTCCCGACTGCGCATTAGTCATCGACCTTCAGTGCAAGACCGCGACCATACTCCAGAACATGGTACTGATTGACGACAAGTGGACCAAAGCGCTCCCACTGACCATCAGGCCATTTCAAAACCACAGACTGGGCTTTATCATTGCTTCCAAGACCATAAAGTACCCGCGGATCGTTGGCGGACGCGTAACTGCCATCCGTGTGCACACGTCGACGTTGTCTTCTCACGATCGTTCCATCATCTGCCGTGAATTCACGCCAGAGAAACGCGCCAATGGGATTGACCCTTGGGTTACCCCGAACATCTAGCCCCAACCAGTGACCACCCTCCGTGTCGTTTCGGTAGATCCGAGCCGGACCATGATTGTTTGATATCACGAGATCCATGTCACCATCGTTATCAAGATCGCCGAATGCGGCGCCACGACTGGTATCCACAACGTCAAACAATTCTGGCAGAAACGTGAATTTACCCTCCTCATTTAAGAACAGCTGGTTCCTTTGACGGAGTGGAGGCCGAATACCCGCCGCGTCCTGTGCCTCAATGACGGTAACCGCGCCATTGGCCACAAACAAATCAAGGTCACCATCGTTATCGGCATCGAACCATCCAGTACCAAACGCACTAAACGCGAGACTATCTGCCGCCAGCCCTCGTGCGTTGGACTCGTCGCTGAACCAACCCGATTGATTAGTGTAGAGAGTATTGCTTTCTTTGATGTCATGGCTGACAAGGAGATCAACGTCACCGTCATCGTCGATATCCCGCGCAGCGATCCCCATACTCGCCTCCGCCAGACCGTCCGCGTTCACCGCCAAACCCATCATCAATGCATCCTCGGCAAACTCACGATCACCCTCATTGATCCAAAGATGGTTGACCGTGCCATCATTGGCTACATAGATATCAGGACGCCCGTCGTCATTGAGATCATCAACGATGACACCCATCGCGGCTCCTTCGAGTTCAGATAGCCCAAAGGATCGACTGACATCCATGAACAACGGGACGTCCTCAACGTCAGAGCGATACTGGAAAAACATCTGGTCTGGCACAGTTTCAAAATTTGAAGGAGCACAATAGGAAAGCCGTCCAGACCAGCGCGAGCAGGTTTCATAATCCTCGACAGAGAAGCGCAAGTAATTGCCAACAAAGAGATCCAGATGACCATCTGCATCGAGATCAGCAAAGCTCGCAGAGATCGACCACAGGCTGTCTGAAGGCAACGAACGGGTAGCTAACTGAAAGCGACTACCCTCATTCAGCCAAAGCTGGTTCTGACCATAGTTGGCAAGTAATATGTCCGTATCACCATCGTTGTCAACATCACCTGTTGCGACACCCATCCCATATTCTGATGCTGACGTCAGTCCCCAGTGTTTAGACCGGTCGGAAAAATTCAAATGGCCACGCGGGTTCCGAAGCCCATCGTTCATGAGGAGACGATCATAAGGTAGCTTCTTATCTCCTCGGTTCGTCAACGGGCCACCCTGAACGAGCCAGATATCCATCCAGCCATCGCCATCCGCATCGAGAATCCCGACACCTGCACCGGTGATTTCCAGTGTCCAGAGGTGTCCCTCAAGACCACTGTCGTGAACAAAATCAACGCCCGCCGGTCCCGATACCTCAACAAAAGAAATACTCGACGCGTACATGGATGAACAAACGAACATCAGAAGTAACCAAAATGCACACACGTATGCAAATTGACAGGTCAACCGTCTTCTCAATGACAGGAGGACCATCCCCATAACACTCCCTTAACAATTATTATTAACGCTAAAGCTTAAACCCTAGCGATAAGGCTAGTTCAAATTCGCCGTAGATGTCGCGACAAAAAAAAAGCAGTGGTCCGAAGATCACTGCTTTTCTTGTCCAGTATTCGCTGGAACCGCCAGCGAACCTGATTTTCAACTCCACATTTACATGCTGAGCGATAGCCGGACGTAGCCAACTCGACCCATGATGTTATCTAGATAACCATCATAACCAGAGACAGACTGAATCGGCGTCGGACGCGTATCGAAGAGGTTTCGAATTGAAACATTCACATTCGCGTTAAAGCCAAAGACATCGGGCTGGTTATAGGTATACGCTAGATTCCAATAGGCCCTTGAGGCAATTCCACAGATATAAGAGGGCGATCGTTCGCAACGATCTTCCTCCGCAACCAAGGAATCAGCTTCAGACAGCAATCCTGCAGCTTTAACTTCTTCCCAGCCTGCGTGTACTACCGTAACACTATCATGCCAGTTGCCTGTCAGCTGTGCAGTGTGATTACCACTAAACCAGCGCAGCCCCATGCTCACGCGGTACTCAGGTGTCGGAGGCAGTGTTGAGAACGTATCCGCGAACGGTTCAAAAATACCGCCCGAATTTCGGTTCCCTACACCATCAACCCGAATATTCGCAGCCGGATTATCCGTCGCAGGACAAATGCCGCGCTCGTTCTGCTGAGCGGTGTCACAGCCAAACGATGTGTATCGCTGAATGCTGTTTTCCAGCATATGCGTCACACTAACGTTAACAGTGAAGCTACCGTAATCTCCACCGATGACAGGAATCTGCTCACCGTCGAAGTTGTATCGCAGTGAGTAGATCATAGTCTCGACTGTCGTTTCGCCTTGCTCAACCCAGGGTTCGTCAACCTGAGAGAGAGTCAAACCGTTCGGCCCTTCACCACGGATGAGTCGTGTATCACCAAGACCCGTCTCCCCAACACCGCCTTTAGCGTCGTTTGCCACCCAGTTCAGGGTTGCCTGAAGACGACAGTCAAGTTCTGCCTGACCAACAGCCGCGCGATATTCATCAAGCGTCAATGTTGACAATGAACCATCGCTAAGCGCACCCGGACCCGGACTAGGGTTATCCCAATCAGGAATAGTGTTGGGACATTGAGCAATCAGGTAATCCTGGAAGCCCACCGCGTTAGCACTCAGGTTGGAAGCAGCACCGATCTGCTCGACACGACCGTTGAAGTCGACTGTAGTGTAGTCCATGTCGAAAACCATATCGCCTTCCAGCAACCGTATGGACACACCGACGTTGTAAAGGTCAGACGTTTCTGCACCTAGTTCGGAATTCGCAACGGACGTAACAGCGACATTTGGCATCTGGCCGGAAAAGCCACCTGTGCCCGATACCTGGCTCTCACAATCTTCGATCTCCGGGACGTTGTCACAGACATAATCGTAGACAGTCTCAAGTTGCGCTAGGTTGCTATCATCTCCAAACAGTGTAAACAGTCCCGGCGTAACAAATCCTTCGGTCAGACTGGCACGGATGGCAAGCATATCGAAAGGAGAGTAACGGATTGCCACTTTAGGAATGACCGTATCAAACGAGGCTTCTCCTTGCTGACCGATAATCCCGCGAGTAGTAATTTCAGCAGCTCGAGCAGCCAGCTGAAGGTCTAGCGTACCTAGGTTGTCATCCTCTAGCAGCGGTAAAGAAATCTCCGCGAAGAACGCTTCGGTTTCCTGCTCAGAGGTACGCAAAGCACGTTTACCTCCACCAATACCCAACTGATTCAGAGAGTTAGGTCTCCATTCTTCGAACTCAGTTCGGAAGTGGGCCCCGACAGCAAGACCAACCGGTGCATCGTTCCAAGGCAGATCAAAGACATTACCATTCGATGCGATCACGTCGATGATCTGCATTTTGAGGTCCTGCTGGTTCTGGTTGAGGATCACACCTGCAAATCGATTCTCGAGTTCAGTGTTCACGTCCTCGTGATCAGCCGGGGTCCAGCCTGGATCGTTGTCAGCTGGGAAATGAA
>CAJWYI010000188.1 GCA_913049815.1 uncultured Gammaproteobacteria bacterium | reverse complement strand
GAACGCGCGACCTTTGGCTTCGGAGGCCAACACTCTATCCAGCTGAGCTACGGGCGCAGACTCTGGCCAGAGTAGTCCGGTCCAGGGAGAATCAGTATACCCAATGATGAGACGATCTGATCTTCACGAGGACCGGCTCACCCAAGGCCGCAGGTTCAACTAGCATCCCCAAGATTTTCTTCATCACTCGAATCCGTCGCGTTGACAATATGACCTTGACCTGCCTTCCTTGAATTCCTCCAGGTTCTTCGGCGCACCACTCCCACGCGCTCTGACGATCCCGGAACACCATCGTGTTGATTCCTGCCAAGATCGATACGGAACATCTGATCATTGATCTGCGTCGGAACAACGTCGAAAACAGTTTCTACAGTCGAATATTGGTTCGCAGCTTGATTACCTTTGGAATAGCGAACCCTTCTTACCGAACCACCTTTCTCCAGGGAAGTAATACGTTCAGCGCAGCACAGAATCTTGCGACCGATATTGACAGGATGACTAATGCGACGTTCGTCGGGGAGGACATCAAGCTCTTGTTTCCCTGTAGCGGCCTCGCGGTCGGCATCGTTTCTGGCTAAATCCACACATCGGACCACACGGCTGATCGAATCTGGATCGCACCGGACGCCTATACCCCACCCCTTGCGAGCGATTATTTCAGCGGTCGAGACCATGCGTTAACCGTTGCACTCATACTCGGAGAATACTCCCGTTAGGGACACGATTGCGCAACGTCTCTTTCCTCACAGAACCTGTCGCAATAGACTGCATCGATGAGAACCAAATTGATCTTGATCTTCTTCATCTTTGCCTCCAGCACCACCCGTGCAGATGAGATCAGGATTGCTGTCGCCTCAAACTTTAGAAGTCCGATGGTCGAAATCGCGAGACTGTTTGAGGCGGAATCAGAACACAAGATTATAGTCAGTTACGGCGCCTCAGGAAAACTGTTTGCACAGATTATCAACGGCGCACCTATTGATGTTTTTCTCTCTGCAGATCAGGTTAAACCGCAAAAACTAATCGAGCGGAAGCTTGCTATCGCTGACAGTCAGACGACTTATGGGTATGGCGCTCTAGTGCTTTGGTCATATCAGATATCGACACTACCGCTGCAGGACATTCTGGTCGAATCGAAGGGGCGCATCGCAATGGCCAATCCCCGTCTCGCTCCTTATGGTCAGGCAGCGCTTGAAACCTTGCGGGCACTATCGATGATTAAGCCAACCCAGCACCGATGGGTGTTGGGTGAGAACATCGCCCAGACGTTCCATTTTGTTCACAGTGGCAATGCCACGATCGGCTTTATCGCAAGATCGCAGCTCCGAGATGCCTCGAAGATGAGTGGTACAACGTGGGCAGTGCCACCTGAACTACACACGCCCATCGCACAAGATGCTGTGATCCTCACTAGGGCAGAACACTTAATCGCTGCCCGCAGTTTCATTCAGTTTCTCGGCGCAGCTCGGGTTGCGAACATTATTGAAGAACATGGCTACGAAACTACTAGAGCCACAAGAGACGATCCCACACGCAAACGGGAGCGTTAAGTATCGTTCTATTCTGTCGGTCCCCACAGATGTCCACCCGTGGCATCCAGTGGCGACACACGCACCAGCCTCAAGATCGTTCAAGCATCAACAGAAACTCATCAAACCCGGGAGCAATGACAGTGATAATGGCTGTGGTCGTCACCATGACGACATCCATCATCCCCATCCGAATTGCAAACGCTGTCCCAGCACCATCGGTCCCGAAGACAAAAAAACCGTCCAACGCAATCGACGAAGAGAGTCCACCGTCCAACTCCCGCGTGCTGTATATATGAATCCGACCCTGTCCAATCGCGATAGGGCCAACCGTGCCATTGGTCTCTCGCAGCAGGCCGAGGTATGCAGCGGGGAGTTCAAACTCTGCACCAGCCAAAAGATTGTCGATAGCGGATTCCTCCGCAGGGGGATTGTCCTGCCAGGATGATGACATACGGGCTCCTCATTCGGGCATCAGATTATAGACGAAGACGTGCTCTGATCCGCCCCGTTATACTATGACCCTAGACATCAACCGCTGATACGAGGGGACGACCATGTGGAGAATGACGCTGAAACAGCGACGTCGCCATAGTGAGCTGATGGCTCAGTTTGAGAAAATGAAAAAAGATCCCTACCTCCAGCCACCCCCAGACTATGAGATCGGCGCAGATCCGGAAGAAGACAAGAAGTACACGTCGGCATTCAGTGCTATGAATGCACTCCTTGAAGAAATCCAAAAGCTTGAAGAAAAATCTCGAGAAGGCAACTGACGCGACGGGAGTCGGCTGTATGATACCCCGGCAACTAATAATCGGTCTGTGCACAATGATCCTGGCGTCTGGCGCAGCAAATCGAAAACTATGAAAGCAATACCCGTTCGACGCCTCTCTGCCACGAATCACACGGGTATTAGGTAACGCGCTTCGCGTAGTGCTAGAGACTACTGGTAATTGTGATGGTCTCGACTTCGTAGGTCCGTTCCGGTCGGCCTATGGTGTCTATATCGTAGAAATTGAAGACTATCTAGCGGCACATATCCCAACGATCGCTGCTGCACGGGATCGCGTATCGACTGACTAGCGTCAGCCACAGCTCGACATAGCTAGCGATGACTACTACGCCAGTATTTGTGGAAAATACATCGTCACCATTGCAGGCAAGCTTACCGCCACTGGCGAGTAAGGCCCTTGTACCTTAGACACCGACACTTTATTTGGACTAGAACGATGACGACATTACGATGGGGGCTATTGGCTGCAGGTGCCATCGCGAGAGCATTCGCAACAGGCTTGCAACAGACAAATTCCGGGGAGGTTGTTGCGGTTGCAGCACGCAATGGTGACGATGCGAGCAAGTTTGCAAATGAGTTTGATATACCTCGAGCCCACGAAGGCTACGATGCGCTAATCGAAGATCCTTCTGTTGACGCCATCTACTTGTCGACCCCACACAATCACCATGCGGAGTGGGCCATCAAGGCAGCCAACGCGGGTAAACACATACTCTGTGAAAAACCGATCACGGTGAACCTGGCGGATGCTGATTCAGTCATCAATGCTGCACGTGGCAACAGAATCACGTTCATGGAGGCATTCATGTATCGGACCCATCCACAGATGGGCACTCTACGAGATCTGATTACTTCAGGCGAAATTGGTGAGGTACGATTTATCGATGCCAAACACGGATTCAACGCTGGACCCAACTTCAATCTCAGGGTCACCGACAAAGCTCTTGCAGGCGGAGGCATCCTGGATGTTGGATGTTACCCCATGTCATTCTGTCGGCTGGTTGCAGGAATGGCGACCCATCAGCCCTTTGTCAATCCAACGAGCGTTCGTGGTGTTGCACAAATTAATCCAGATTATGGTATCGATGAATGGGCGACGGCATCTCTGGCATTCGAGGGTGGCCTCGCAGCTCAGATATCAACGGCGGTGCAGGTCACCTTGCGAAATCAGGCCACGGTTTTCGGTTCCCATGGATCCATCAATATTCATTCACCCTGGGGCGGTAATGGACGTCAGGCAGGCGAAACCAAACTATCGGTGTTCCACCCTGGGCAACCAACGGAAGAAAAACTGATTCCATTGGATCGGGGTATCTATGCCCAGGAAGCTGACATGTTCGCTAGGGCGGTGCAGCGAGGCGAAACGGAAGTGACCGCCATGACCTGGGAGGACACCCTGGGGAACATGGCTGCATTGGACACCTGGCGCCGCGAGGTAGGGCTGACCTACGACTTCGAATAGAACTTGGAAGGTCCGACCTGGAATCGATCATTCAGGTTCCAATCGTTGCGTTGTCTCAGCTTGGGCAACAATGTCGTCCCAGTCCCACAGTTGTGGAATCGTTTTTATGTCAGACCAGAGCGTTGACTGATCAGCATAGTGCACACTGCCAGGGTGTCCGGATGCTCCGAGTGGCACAATCCAACGCGAACGTCGCCAGTCAGAAGGATCATGAATATAGCGGTTGACCGACATCAGGATCGAAGTGAAAGGGTCGACCTGAGAATACGCACCTGCCAACGGTGTGTCTGAATCACCGTGAACCCTCATCGACGGAGGATCCAGTCGGTCCGCATCATCTGGAAACACACGAGATAAAGGATGTTTAGGTTTCGTACGATGACTGTCTCCCCACAACCAGGTTGTTGGATCTCTTCCAAGTTTCTCAACAAGTGACGATATCGCGACCGAAAAAGTACGGATCATCACCGCATCCCAGTCGTCTCCCGTCTCCAGAACAGAAATATCGTCTTGCTCAAGCGCCTTGAGTCCTCGACTGAAAACGCCTACTGTGTGAGCTGCGGCTCCCTTACCTATGCCAAAAGCCGTACCACGTATTTCATCGACCAGCGGGCCGAACGCGACGTTCATCAGTTCAGCAAACATCGCCACTCGCCACGCACTGTAAATGGTCGGTGCTGCCAGATCTCGATCCATCTCACCATCCCACGCCATCATCAACTCATGCGCAGTTCCTTCGGCGTCGGATACCGGCTCAAGCACGTGCAGTCGTTGTCTGAACAATTCAGAAGGTAGTGAGCGACGATCAGCGTGGATGTCAGCCATGGCCGCAACGTCGGCCGTCCCAATCTTGATGTTTTCAATCCGTGAGGTGACTCGACGAGCACGCCAGTCGGGCGCAAACGCGGTACTTATGTAGTGTGGATAGTCGGCGGTCGTCGGCGCGTTGTTACAGGTTACGACGAATCCTGCTTTCG
>CAJWYI010000187.1 GCA_913049815.1 uncultured Gammaproteobacteria bacterium | reverse complement strand
GAACCCAGGTGCCACATGGGGCCGTCAGGGCATATGTCATGGGTGAACGATGTAGCGGCGATAACGAGCCAACTAAGGCGGAACTGGAAGAGATGGTGGCGCTGGTTCGTGATGGCGTCAAGGCGGGAGCACTCGGATTTTCAACGAGCCGTACGCTCCTGCATCGGGACATTCATGGAGAGTACGTTCCCGGGACGTTTGCTGGTAGTCATGAAATGCTGCAATTGGGACTGGCCATGAAAGGTCTCGATCATGGTATTTTTGAAATGGTGTCCGATAATCTTGGCGACGATGACGAATGGCAGTGGGTCAAGGATTTTGCAGCGGAAACGGGCCGTCCAGTCACACTGATCGCAACGACACCGGCGGCCTATGTGGACAATAAGATGTACCGCATGGTCGAGGAAGCGCGACAGTCCAACATGAATATCATGCCGCAGATGGCAGGCCGACCCACGGGTATTCTGCATGGCCTTCAGAGCAGCTTTCACGCGTTCGTGCGACATTCTGTTTGGCGCGAACAGCTCGCTAATCTGCCTCTTGAGGAACAGGTGGCCGCGATGCACGATCCAGAGATTCGTGAACAGTTGCTCAGCATTGAAGCCACTGAAGCGTCTGCGGACATCATGGGTAATCTTGAACAGATTATGGCACTGGTGTTCCCGTTGGGAGATAAGCCAAACTATGAGCCTACGTTTGACGATAGCGTGGCCGGTATTGCCAAAGCCCGTGGTCAGTCAGCGCTCGAGGTCATGTACGACCTGTTGATCGCGGACGAGGGCAAAGAGCTGTTTTATCAACCCCTGGGTGCCTATTCCTCTTACAACTTAGACGCGCAGCATCGGATGCTTCAACACCCGAATGTCCTCATGGGCTTGTCAGACGGTGGTGCGCACTGCGGTGTGATCGCGGATGCGGGGATGCCAACGTTTAATATGATCCATTGGGGACGTGATCGACAGCGTGGTGACAAATTGCCGCTCGAGTTCATTGTACGTTCGATGACCCGTCGAACGGCTGAAGCTTATGGAATGACTGATCGCGGTTTGTTGGCGAAGGGGCTACTCGCTGACATCAACGTGATCGATTTTGATGGCTTGAGACTGGGGCGCCCGGAAGCCATTTTTGATCTGCCCAAGGGCGGACGCCGCCTCGTCCAGAAGGTGTCCGGCTATCGGTACACGATTAAGTCCGGCAAGACTACGTTTGCAGATGGTGTCCCCACAGGGGAACGTCCTGGAGGGCTAGTCCGAGGCTGAAGCTTCGGAAGTTCCTGTGGAATAGCACCTCCACTTGGCGGTTCCACGCGGAGTCCGATCGTCTACCCTATCTGCTAATCAGAGGGGGTATACTGCGCGCTTTTAGTCGTCGGGGATTCCCATGAAAATCGCATTGCAATCGAGCCCATTCAACCGCGTTGATCTTTTCGAAGCCGCTGGTTTTGAAGTGGTCGAAGGTGTCTGTCGATCTGAAGATGACATGATCGAGTTGTTAAAAGATGCCGACGGTGCTCAGGTCGGTACCATGCCGCTGACATCACGCAAAGTGCTGGAAGCCTGCCCGAAACTAAAGGTCGTCAGCCGGATGGGTGTCGGCGTTGATTCAATTGATCTTGACGTAGCAACAGAGCTGGGAGTGTTGGCCTGCAACGTCCCGGGCGTCAATACTGCAGAGGTCGCTGACCATGCGGCGGCCATGTTACTGGCTTTGACGCGGCGGATGTATGACACCGTTCGTACGACCCGAGAAGGTGCCTGGCGAGATGATCGAAAGTTGACTGTCGAGTATATGCGAACAGTACGACGCATCTCGGGACATACGGTTGGCGTGATTGGTTTTGGTAACATCGGTCGAGCCTTCGCAATGCGTATGCGAGGTTTTGGCCCGGCACGCATTATTGCTCATGATCCCTACGTCCCGCAGACCACTGCTGACCTCTACGGTGTTCAATTGGTTTCCCTCGAGGAATTGCTTAAGGAATCCGACTATATCTCGATCCATACTTCTCTGACCGAGGAGACGCGATACATTATCAACGAAGATACGCTTAAGCTGATGAAGCCGACGGCGTTGCTGGTGAATACTTCCCGTGGGCCCGTGGTGAACGGCAGTGCGCTCGCGTCTGCATTGCAGGCTGGCACTATCGAAGCGGCTGCTCTCGATGTAACTGAAGCTGAACCGGTAGATTCCCAGGATCCGCTGTTGTCGTTACCCAACGCTATCGTGACGCCACATCTCGCCGGATTTTCGCCAACCTTCCTGGAAGAGTGCCCCATTCGTCAGGCTGAGAACATTGTTCGTGTACTAACCGGTGAAGCCCCCTGGGGTCTCGCGAATCCGGAAGTAATTAAAACGATCGCAGTGATGCGTGCGACAAATGCAGGTCGTTGGGAGGGAGTGCCTGACTTCAGTACTGAATTGGCGGTGTAACTGTAGCTCGCCATCCGATCGACGGTTGGATTGTTGTTTACCACACATGCTCTGGCGACTGAGTTGTCAGCAACAACAAGTGCGGTCGTGGAGATCGACCTTGAGCCAGAATCGAAAAGATGTTGCGCCCGCTGCCTTCGCCACCTGGCCTCGAGGAGAGGAGAGTCCTCGAAGTCGGCGTAGAACCAGAGATTATCGCGTCTATCAGAATGTTCAGAATGGTTCATGATTATAGATGAGATCGAGTGTGAGGACGTTTTGATGGCGACAAAAGAATTCCGGCGCGCGTGATACTTTCGTCAGACGCAATTGAGTGGAACGTGGTTTGAGTACCCATCGGGAGGTCAAAACTGCGATGCAGGCTCATATTGAGGCCCGCATCCGAGGCGACGTAGAGGCAGTCATCGACTCCTATTCCGATGACTGGACCGACAGCAAGGGGTTCACAAAGACCCAACTGCGCGAAGGCCATCTGGCGTTTACTGTGGGTGCCACTGACGCGAAGATCGACATCCTGCTGCATGATGCAGAGATTCAGGTGAACGGCGATACCGCCACCTACCACCCTGTCGCCGTACTCACGGAAAAGGGCAGTATCACCTACGGTTATACATTACGGAAAGAAGACGATGGTGTGTGGCGTTTGATCTACACGCAGACACTCGACTGGGAAAACTCGCCGCTCGATGCGGAAGGGCGAGAACGAAAACGTTCCATCGACAGCGTCGCTGAGGGCGTTCGATCACATCGTGAACAAATGCTCAGTGACCGACTCCGACCGGGATATCATTTTGTCGTCCCCGAGGGGATGGCAAGCCCATTTGATCCAAACGGTGCGATTTTCTGGCAGGGTCGCTACCACCTGTTCTACATCTACCAGGATAAGACACGCAGCCGAAAGATGGATCACTGGGGTCATGTTTCCAGTACTGATCTCTTTCATTGGCGCCACCATCCCACTGGACTGCATGAAGGTATGTACAGTGGGAACTGTTTTATCAACGAGCATGGCGTACCGACCCTGTGCTATCACCAGGTGGACCAGGGCAACGCGCTTGCAGTCGCCATGGATGACGACTTGAACAGCTGGCAGAAATTACCAGCGAATCCGATCACACCCGTGACCCACGAAGGTGACGAACTTCATGGCAGGTACCGGTCCTGGGATCCGTTTGGATGGTACGACGGTGAGTCTTACTACGCGATCTTTGGCGGCGAGCATCCTGCGATTGCAAAGTCCACGACCATGGATGGCGACTGGCAATACGTGGGTGATCTGTTTGGGGACGCTGTCGACGGCGTAGCTCTTGATGAGGATGTTTCCTGCGCGGAGCTTTTCAAACTGGGTGACAAGGATGTGCTGATGTGTATCAGCCACCGGCTTGGTTGTCGTTACTATATCGGCGAATGGCGCGATGAACAGTTTTATCCGGAGTCTCATGCCCAGATGAGCTGGGTAGACAATATGTTCTTTGCACCAGAGAGTCTGGAAGATGATCAGGGGCGCCGGATCATGTGGGCCTGGATTCGTGACGATAAGGATTTCACGATGCGTCTTGCGGCGGGTTGGTCAGGAACAATGAGCCTCCCCCGGGTACTTTCGTTAGATCAGGAAGGGTCCCTCTGCATGGACGTACCGAGTGAAATCGAGGCGTTACGCTATCGACAAATGCGCGAGCGAGACATTCTTGTACATCCCGATGAGGACTGGCAGGTTGAGAAGATCAACAGCAACAGCTTTGAACTGTTGTTGGAGATCGATGTGACTGATGCGATCGAGTATGGCGTCAAGGTTTGTGTATCGAGCGATGGTGAGGAGCAGACAGTGATTTCCTGTCATCCCATGTCGGGTACCCTGTCGGTTGACACGCGAAAGTCAGGACCAGCGGAGACGCCCAGGACAATCGAAACAGCACCCTTTCTGTTGGGAAAGGACGAGCGATTGACGTTGAGAGTATTCGTAGATAAATCTGTTGTTGAGGTGTTTGCCAACGGTCGTCAGGCGGTCATGCGGCGAATCTATCCGGAAAAGCCAGATAGTTTGGGTGTCAGGTTGTTTGCACGAGAGGCAGCCATGAGGGTGGTCACACTGGATTGCTGGGAAATATCACCTTCGAACCCGTACTGACGAAAGCTTGTGGGTACCCACTCTTGTGGGCACACTGTATATCGCGGTGCCGCATGACCCGATTCCATTGGCTCTCTGGATGCATCATCAGTTTGAAAGAATATCAGACAGCGGGGGCACGATGCATAAACGACTTGGGGCAATCCTGTTTGTGCTATTGGTTTTGAAATCCGGCTCGGCGATTTCGGATCAGCGGGTGGATTTCAAACAAGCCCATGAGCGATATCAATCA
>CAJWYI010000186.1 GCA_913049815.1 uncultured Gammaproteobacteria bacterium | reverse complement strand
CTGACGAGCAGCGCGCGCCTCACCTTGAATTACCGGGATACGGAGAGTGCCACCGAGTTCGATAGTTTTGGCCTAGCAACAGGCGTAGAGGATGGTGATGAAGTCAGTGAGGTCGAATTCTCGTCTGCCCAGCTGTCGCTGACGTTCCCGCTGTCCAACGATCGGATGCAGAATCGCGTGACCTATGCAGATACGAAAATCGACAGGGCGAACTTCAGTGGTGGCGCACCTAGTTTCTCGGCCGAGGGCTCACGTCAGGTCTTCCAGTACCAAGGTACCTACACCTTCAACGAACAACACCAGTTGTCCGTTGGCTTTGAAGATGAAGAGACCGACAATGGCTCTGACACGTTCTCGAACACGGGGCTCTTCGCATTGTATCAGTTGAGCGCCAGTGACACGCTGACAGTATCACTCGGTCTCAGGCAAGACGATCACGATCAGTATGGCAGCAAGACCGTCGGCCGCATCAGCACGGCGTGGACCCTGTCGGACCAATTTGGTCTTCGTGCGAGTTGGGGCGAAGGTTTCAAGGCGCCCACCATTTTCCAGACGACTTTCTTCTGTTGTGGGGCGACCGTAGCAAACCCCGCACTGATGCCCGAAGACAGCGAAGCCTTCGATATCGGGATTGATTGGCAGTTGGCGAATGGGAACGGCGCAGTGTCACTGACCGCATTCAGACAGGACACGGAAAACCAGATCAGCTTTTCCTTCGGCGTAGGCGGATACGAGAATATTGCCCAGGTCGAATCCCAAGGCATCGAGCTGGCAGCTGACTACCGCTTCTCGGAGACGTTGACCACCACCGCGAACGTCACTCATATGGACAGTGAAGACGGTGATGGCAACGAGTTGGTCCGGCTGCCTAGACTGACTGCCGATATTGCCGTCAACTGGCAACCGCTGCCAACCATCACCACCTCATTGGCGGCTGTACACAACGGTGATGAGGAAGACTCACGCGGCACCGTTGATGCCTGGACCCGACTGGACCTGTCCGCGGTTTACCGGCCCAACGACAATGTCAGAGTCACCGTTCGCGTTGAGAACCTCGGGGACACTGATTACCAGCAGATTTTCGGTTATGGAACACCTGGGCGGTCAGGCACTGTCGGCGTGACCTATTCGTTCTGATCGAGCCCGTACTGATTGAGCTGCCCCATGTGTAGGACCCACATCAGGTCTTCACTGGTTTTGTTCGCGCTGCTTCAGGTCAGCGAGTCAACAGCCCACAGAATTACCACAAAGTCGCCAGTCTCGACTATTGTGCTGATCAGTTTGTGTTGAAGCTCGTTGAACCAGCGCGCATCGCCGCGGTGTCCAAAGACGCAGATCGAGAGTTCTCCTACATGCGAGACAGCGCAACCGGTCATAAAAAAATCAGGCCAAGTGCCAAAGAGGTCCTGGCCGTCGATCCGGATTTGATTGTCAGACGTTATGGGGGTGGCCCCAACGCTCGACAATTCTAAGAAAGCATCGGGCTGACTGTGATCCAGATTGGCTACGCGACCACCACTGAGGACGTCAGAGGCGAAGTCGGCGATACAAAGCAACTCCCCCCACAAAATACATTATCACACCCCAGGGGAACAGTCGGGTATACTGACGCCATCGCAACACAAGCGATATTCTCAGGGCGGGGTGCAAGTCCCCACCGGCGGTAATCACAACACTATGACCATGATGGGTCATCGCCATGTGTGTAGCCCGCGGGCGCTTCTGCGAGAGCAGGAGGACTAGCAGATCCGGTTGGATTCCGGAGCCGACAGTAACAGTCTGGTTATGAGAATAAGGGTATCTAGAGGACAGGTCTTGTTCTTATCTTCCCTTGTTTGCCCTGTTGTTTTTCATCCGACATAAGGAAACAACAGATGACTCAATTTAATCCCAATATTGCTGATATCGTTTCTCGCGGGAGAATCGCGCTGGTTCAGGCGTGCTGGCACAAAGACATCGTCGACGCCTTTCGCCACTCCTTCGTTAAAACGTGGAGTCAATCGGACCAACGACCGGTCGACGTGTTCGAGGTACCCGGCGCGTTTGAGATCCCATTGCGAATCAAACAACTCGCCGCAACCGACGCCTATGCGGGTATTATTGCCACAGCGCTGGTTGTTGATGGTGGCATTTACCGCCATGAATTCGTCGCAACCGCTGTGATCGATGGCCTCATGCAGGTCCAGTTGGAAACCGGAGTACCGGTTTTCTCTGGCGTGCTTACACCGCAGGACTTTATGAGCGAAGGACGCGATGCGTTCTTCAAACAACACTTCGTCACCAAAGGACAAGAAGCGGCCAACGCGTGTCTTTCGACGCTTGTGCTTCGTCAAGCCATTCCTCCAACAAGGCAGAGTGCGTGATCAACGCAACTGATCGGAGTCGCGCGGGATATCCCGCGCGAAAATGGCGATCAAGTTGACCTGGATAGGTCGCCAGAGAACGGGATGCCGTTCCTCTCTACGACCAAAGGCCCGTCTTCAGGAGCAAGAACCGTGGCCATTAGCAGATCCCGCCAGTCGGCTACTGCTTCAGTGATTGCTGACAGCACAGTCTCAAAACTACCGGCCTGGTACAGGATGGCGACAACAATGCGTGCAAATAGCCTAGCAATGACACCGGCGGGAGATTTGGATTCTGGACTCGTTCAACCACGGTCTGTGCGGTGCCTCCAAAGCGGCGCTCAACTTGCGCACAACCGATATAGGTAAGGAGAGACTCACAATGGTCTCCTTGAGCTGTAGCCGAACACGAGACCAACGAAGGCTTAACGCGTATTCCAATCCGTTGTCAGACGCCACAGTTTCGAGAAACGCCAAAGTATTGCAGAATGAACCTTTTCTGTATTACGCATCACAGTAACCACATAGGCCAACGAGAGCAGTCCATTGACAAAGCGACCTTTTTTAACATCTGTTTGGCATGTATTTATCTTCGGCGCACTTGCCCTACCTGGCTCAACTTTCGCCGATATGCTGGACGGCGTCGAGGGTGCTCATGCCATCGCCATGCATGGTGCCGTCAAATACTCGCCAGATTTCAAGCACTTCGACTACGCCAATCCTAACGCGCCAAAAGGGGGGGCCATGTACCTCCATCGAATTGGAACTTTCGATACCTTCAACGGCTTTATCGTCAAGGGCAATCCTGCGGCCGACGTGAGTCGCATCTATAACTCGCTATGTACGCAATCTGCCGACGAAGCGCTCACAATGTATGGCGAGATAGCCGAGAAGATTTACATGCCTGAAGACCGATCCTGGGTCGCCTTCAAGTTGCACAAACAGGCAAGGTGGCACGACGGTCAGCCCATCACAGTTGACGATGTGATCTGGACTTTCAACATGCTGATGAGTGAAGGCTCACCGTTCTTTCGTTTCTACTACAACAACGTCGGTGAGGTGGTCGATGCTGGTGAGCATGTCGTTCGATTTAATTTCAAACCCGGTAAAAACCAGGAATTGCCACTCATCGTCTGCCAATTGCCGGTACTGCCAAAACACTACTGGTTAGAAAGAGAGTTCAACAAGACCACCCTCGAGCCACCGCTCGGTTCTGGTCCATATCGGATCAAGTCTTTTGAGGCAGGGCGTTCGGTGACGGTCGAACGGGTTGATGACTACTGGGGGAAGGACATCCCCACAGAGAAAGGCTTCCATAACATCGATGAAATTCGATCGGACTACTATCGTGACAGCGACATCTCCTTAGAAGCCTTCAAGGCAGGTGAGTATGACTTTCGCCATGAATCGTCATCGAAGGACTGGGCAACCGCCTATGACATTCCCGCAGTAAAAGAAGGCGACATGATCAAACGGAGATTCGACAACAGCCGCCCAACCGGTCTACAGGGTTTTGTCTTCAACATACGACGTGATTTGTTCAAGGACATTCGCGTCAGAAAAGCACTCATGTATGCATTTGACTTCGAGTGGTCGAACCAGAATCTGTTCTACGGCCAATACGAACGATCCACGAGCTACTATTCCAATTCCGAGTTGGCGGCATCAGGTCTGCCTGGCGATGATGAATTGAAGTATCTCGCGCCTCTGAAATCGCAAATTCCTGGTGAGGTCTTTACCAGCACCTATGAACCTCCAGCAGGGGGTGGTCCCAGAGCCATGCGCAAAAACTACAGGGTGGCAGCCAAACTCCTGAAAGAGGCTGGCTGGGTGGTGAAGAACGGCAGACTCGTGAGCGAGGAATCCGGCGCACCGTTCCAATTTGAAATCATGCTGGGCACCCCCGCCTGGGAACGGATTGTGCTGCCATTTGGCAAGAACCTGGAGAAACTTGGGATCGAGATGACGGTGCGGACCGTCGATACCTCGCAGTACCGACGGCGCCTCGACACCTATGATTTTGATGTCATCGTCAATACCTTCGGGCAATCGCAATCCCCGGGGAACGAACAGCGTGATTATTGGAGTTCGACGAGCGCAACACTCGAAGGGGCTGGGAATTATATTGGTATCAGCGATCCTGCGATCGACACATTGATCGAACAGATCATTGCCGCGCCCAACAGAAAAGAGTTGATTGCAGCAACCCGCGCGTTGGACCGGGTACTGCAGTGGGGTCACTGGGTGATCCCTCATTGGCACATCTCTTACGACCGGGTCGCCTACTGGAACAAGTTCGGGATTCCACAGGTGACACCACCGCAGGGCTATCAACGGGGCGCGTGGTGGGTCGATCGCAACAAAGCCGAAAAACTCAAAGGTAGGTTGAAGTCAGAAGAGTAAAGAAACTCCTGTCCAACCCGCAGACTAGTCGCCCCTTACCATGACAGCCTATTTG
>CAJWYI010000185.1 GCA_913049815.1 uncultured Gammaproteobacteria bacterium | reverse complement strand
GATCTATATTCGCGAGCGCTACAGTAGCGATGAGTGGCTCGATGTTGACACCCTCATCACCAATATCGGTAGAACCCGGTTCCCCGTACCCAGTGATGACGACCACAAAGGCAGCACTGATTTTCCAGGTTTAGTTCGGGCAGCAGACCTGATTGGCCAACTGGCTGATCCACAGTATTTCCGCAAAATCGCATCGCTCTATGCAGAATTCAAAGAGACGGGACAAGCGGCCAAAATGGGTTACACCACGGCAGCAGATCTCTGCGCCGGGTACCCCAAATTTTTCTGGGAGGTCGTAAACCCCTACATTTCAGAGGGTCTCTGTTACCTGCGTCGCACGCAGGAAGGCCAGACCTGGGTCGCCAACCTGTACGCCAATGTATTTACTGCAGAGCACGAAGCCCCTGCTTACGGCCCGGAGCGCCGCGCCGCCGGTGATAGCCGAGTCGAGGCCGAATCCATGGTCAAGGTCGCGGAATTGGCAGAAAATAATAATCGCCGTCACAGACGCGGTTCTGCGGATCTTACTACGGAAGCCGACAGCAACCGCGTCTAGACTCACCTCACGCTGCGCCCGATCCGAAAGCTTCAGCCGAGCCCAAAAAAGACCACTAGGAAGACAGGGATCACGAGCGTACCCGAGTAGATGAGCACATGCGTTGCCGCCGGAAGCTTGATGTCATCATCCAAAGGAAACTTGTCGCCAATCACCAGCCACGTCAGGCTCCCCCCCAGAAGTGACGCGACCAGTGTGAAAATCAAGATGCCCATAGCAAAGGGTATACCTTGATCTTGTGACCTACTTCAACTGTTTCGCCCACATCGACCATTGCAAGGGCATCTGCCCAGGAAACAGAGGACATCACACCTGAGCCCTGTTCAACAAAAGCCTCCGCTCTCAGGTTACCGATGTCATCGTGGAATAGCCGAACTCGAAGGTACTCCCTTCGGGTCTGGGTTTGCCAAGAGAAATCAGCGGTCGCCCATAGCCAGCGAGGCATGATGTCTCGCTGGCCCTGACAACGCCTGAGATAAGGAAGCGCAATCATCCGGCAGGTGACGAATGTTGATACCGGATTACCCGGCAACCCAAAAAAGGCAGTACCTTTGACATTACCAAAAGCCAGCGGTTTGCCAGGCTTGATCGCAAGTCGCCAGATATCGATGTCACCCATCTCCATCACCGCGTCACGCACGTGATCCGCCTCACCAACTGAGACTCCACCACTCGTGATGATGCAATCGACTTCATCCGCCGCCGCAGACAGTCCGTCGCGCGTCGCTTCGTGATCATCTTCGACTCGGCCCAGATCGCGCGCCTCAAATCCTTCGTTACTTAAGGTTCCCAGTAATGCATAGTGGTTTGAGTTATAAATCTGACCCGTTGATAGGGGTGCAGGAGGGTCTACGAGTTCATCACCTGTGGAGAGAACACCAACCCTGAGGCGCCTGTACACTGAAAGACGATCACACCCTACAGACGCTGCAAGCGCCAAATCCTCCGGACGCAATCGTCGCCCCTGATTGAGAATCACACGCCCGGCTTTGATGTCCTGCCCACAGGGTCTGACGTTATCACCTGACCGCGGTTGTGCTTCAACCACAACGCGATCTCCGCGCTGGATCGTGTCTTCCTGAATAACTACAGCATCCGCTCCTTCAGGCAGTGGTGCACCCGTGAAGATCCTCACAAGTGTGCCGCCGCTTAGCCTTCCCGCAGGACTGCCCGCGGTAATTCGCCCCGTAACGTCGTACGAGGAACCTGCGCTAATATCCTCTGCGCAACACGCGTAGCCATCCATCGAACTGTTGGTAAACGACGGGACGTCGACCGCAGCCTGCACGTCGCTGGACAGCACACGACCCAGCGCATCCTGGATTGGAACACTGTCTTCACCCGCAATCGGTTTCGCCATTCCGATGAGCGTTTCAATGACGTCATCGACCGGGGTAAGTCCCAACATCAGTGGACGCCTTTTCGAATCAATTCCGCAAAGTTGCAGGGACGAAAGCTCTCGTCCAGCTGCTCTTTGAGCATCCCTTCCCAAGCAGTGCGACACGCCCCACTGGACCCCGGTAAGCAGAACACAAATGTGTTGTTCGCGACCCCAGCAATCGAGCGCGATTGAACCGTAGAGGACCCGATCTCAACGTAAGAGAGCTGTCTAAAAAGTTCGCCAAACCCGGGAATCAGGGTATCCAGCAAAGGCTCCACGGCATCAGGAGTCGTGTCACGGCCGGTAAACCCGGTCCCACCAGTGATTAGCACAACCTCTACGTCCGAGGCTGCAATCCAGGCAGACAGTTTCGCCCGGATCAGATAGCGGTCATCAATAACAATATATCGTTCCGCAATCACATGACCTGCTTCAACCAGTGAGTCACACAAGTACTGACCCGACCTATCCGTCGAAAAGTCCCTTGTATCCGAGACAGTTAACACTGCTGTTTTAAGACCTTCTGTCACCTCACACCTTGCCAACTGACTATACCGACGACATCATAGCGCACGACATCTCAACTGCGAACGGTCTGTGCATATCACAAGAACAGTCCCAACACGCCGCCGGTATCCGCGAACAAGTGACTACACTCGATGTCTTCAATTTTTTCTGTAAAGAACATTCAGGCACCATCGAAAAATACATGTTTCGCTTTGAATATGAAGCGGGTTCATTTGTCTCTCGTTAAGGCACCCATCGCGGCTATATGTTCTTTATCGTTGAGGGCGAGGCTAAAATCATTAAACGTCTTGATGCAAAAGTCCCATGTCATTGCAGAGCTGTGTCCAGATCGGAGCGTTGGTGAAATGTCATTGATCGATCGATCACCGAGATCATCGAGCGATCGAGCCAAAGAAGATCTCTATTTGATTGTTTTGAAGAATGAGGTCTTTCGTAAATTAGTCGATCAACAAACAGCGATCGCAAATAAAATGCTGATGGGTATTGCAACACTGCTGAGCACCAGCCTTCACGATACCAACAAGGTCTTCACCGAAAAACTGCTGAGTATCGTTTAGGGACGATAACGCCGATACGGATTGAGCAGCAACATGCTCTAAATGACAGCGTGCCTGAGTCGTTCAACCGCCTCACCAAGAACGGATCGCTGAGTTGCGAAATTGAGGCGCATAAATCGATCATCACCAAACTGACTTCCTTCGGACATACCTAGTCCGGCCGCTTCAAAAAATCCGGGGGCGTCGGTCAACCCGAGTTCTGAAACATCCAGCCAGGCAAGATAGGTTGCTTCCACCTCATTCATTGTGATCCCAGGCATCGAATCAAAGGACCGCCGGAGGTAATCTCTGTTTTCCGCCAGATACGCCAACAAAGCTTCATGCCAGGCCTCACAATCACGCAGCGCTACAAGCATTGCGTCATATGCCATCGCATGGACATCCGGCATAAAACCACGGGCAGCCTTCTGAAACATCTCTCTCAGCTTTGCATCTTCGATAATCGCGTAAGCACCACCGATACCGGCGATATTGAATGTCTTGCTGGCAGACATCAGGGTGATCGCTCGATTGCGGATTTCATCCAGCATCGTAACGGCGGGTTGATGTCTTCGACCATCGAGCAAGAGATCGCAGTGAATTTCGTCCGATACCAGCAACACGTCGTTCGCGAGACACGCCGAGAGCACTGGCTCGAGTTCGGCTGATGTCAGTGAACGACCGATCGGATTGTGCGGGTGACACAACGCATAGAGACCGCCGCGGTTCGCACCAATCTCTTCAACGAGTTCTGCGGTCGGATACTGCCATCGATGTCCATCAAAATGGCAGGGTACGTTCACCCCTCGCCGTTGATGGTTTTCCGCCAACTCCAGGAACGGACGGTATACCGGAGTTGCCGCTATGACGGCGTCATCAACACGTGTCATTCCGCGACAGGCAACGTTCAGTCCGGCGACCAGACCTGGGAGGAACACAATACTCTCTCGATCGATCTTCCATCCATAACGACCGTGCAGGCGTTTCACGATGACGTCCAGCAACTCCTCGGTCGGGTCTGCGTATCCAAAAACACCATGCTCGACACGAGCATGCAGGATGTCTGCAATCGGTGGCGCAATGCGGAAGTCCATATCCGCCACCCAAAGCGGAATCACCGAAGCAGGATACTTGTTGAATTTACTGCTGCCGGTGCCATAACGATCTACGCGGGCGTCAAAATCGGGCTTTTGCGACATGAGAGTCCTGCAGCGACAAAATGCAAGGCTGCGAGTATAACAACCACACAACAACCTGTTTTATACTGCGTTATATACGGCAAGGAGATCACCACATGGGACTATTCAGAAAGCCACTTGAAATTCCAGGGCCAGAGAACGCATTGCCTGGTCGTGATCAGGAAATGCCGGTGCCAAAGGCGAACTATGTGAACGGACAACCTCTGAAAGGCCCCTTCTCCGACCACCTCGAACAAGCGATATTTGGGATGGGGTGCTTCTGGGGCGCGGAGCGCAAATTCTGGGAAATGGACGGTGTATACACCACCGCCGTGGGCTACGCAGGTGGCACAACCCCCAACCCGACCTACGAGGAAGTCTGTAGTGGATACACCGGCCACACGGAAGTTGTGCTGGTTGTTTTTGATCCCACCATCGTGAGCTTCGGGGCTCTCTTGGCACAGTTCTGGGAAAGCCACGATCCCACCCAAGGGATGCGACAAGGCAATGACATCGGCACCCAATACCGATCCTGTATCTACACAAGCACTAAAGACCAGCTTTTAGCAGCTCAGCACAGCGAACAGTCCTTTCAGTCCAGCCTCGTTAATGCAGGATACGGCGGCATTACAACAGAGA
>CAJWYI010000184.1 GCA_913049815.1 uncultured Gammaproteobacteria bacterium | reverse complement strand
GTTGGCGTGGTAAAGCCGGCGGCGTTAAGTTGGTTTCAACCGAAGACGAAATTCGAGCGTTCTGCGAACAGCACATCGGTACGAATTTGGTGACATTTCAGACAGATGAAAACGGACAACCAGTTAGCAAAATCTATCTTGAGGACTGCACGGACATTGCGACAGAGCTGTATCTGGGCGCTGTCATTGACCGCTCCTCGCGGAGAATAATCTTTATGGCATCAACAGAGGGTGGTGTTGAGATCGAAAAGGTGGCTGAGGAGACACCCGATAAAATTCTACGCGCAGTGATTGACCCTATGACGGGTGGGCAGGCTTACCAGGGGCGCGACCTAGCTTTTCAACTGGGACTTTCAGGAAAACAGATCAACCAGTTTGCAAGCGTCTTCACAGGCCTTTCGAAGATGTTCATTGAACGCGATCTATCGTTACTGGAAATCAATCCGCTGGTTGTCACTGAAGCAGGCGACGTACATTGTCTGGACGCAAAGGTTTCCATCGATAGCAACGCAACCTATCGGCAACCTGAGCTGGCGGAATTGCGTGATGCGACGCAGGAGGATGAACGCGAAAATCAAGCGTCGGAGTTTGGCCTCAACTATGTTGCTCTGGAGGGCAACATAGGCTGTATGGTCAACGGTGCAGGTCTCGCAATGGGGACGATGGATCTGGTGAAACTACATGGTGGACAGCCGGCCAATTTCCTTGACGTGGGTGGTGGTGCTACCAAAGAAGCGGTGAGCGAGGCGTTTAAAATCATCCTTTCTGACAGTAGCGTGAAGGCGGTGCTGATCAATATATTTGGTGGCATTGTACGATGTGACATCATTGCCGACGGTATCATCGGCGCTGTAAAGGAAGTCGGTGTTGAGGTCCCGGTCGTGGTTCGTTTCGAAGGTAACAATGCGCCTCTGGGAGTGAAGACATTGTCTGAGAGTGATGTGGATATTATCGCGGCTACCAGTCTGACCGACGCTGTTGAGCAGGCCGTTAGCGCCGCTGGAGGTGGTTCATGAGCGTACTGATCAACAAAGATACCAAAGTCATCTGTCAGGGATTTACCGGCTCACAAGGTACACAACATTCTGAACAGGCATTGGCTTATGGCACGAAGCTGGTTGGTGGCGTCACGCCTGGAAAAGGCGGGCAGTCTCATCTCGACCTCCCTGTGTTTAATACAGTCGCTGATGCAGTCAACGAGACCGGTGCAACTGCGTCAGTGATCTATATTCCGCCACCATTTGCCAAAGACGGTATTTTGGAGGCGGCAGATGCGGGCGTCAAACTGATCGTTTGCATTACTGAGGGCATCCCCACGCTCGACATGCTCATTGTGAAAGCCAGTCTCGATGCACGTGGTATCCGACTCATCGGACCGAACTGTCCTGGCGTCATTACACCGGGCGAATGTAAGATTGGGATTATGCCTGGTGATATTCACCTGCCTGGGAAGATCGGCATCGTGTCGCGTTCTGGCACCCTGACGTACGAAGCCGTCAAACAAACCACAGATCTGGGATACGGGCAAAGCACCTGTGTCGGGATTGGTGGAGATCCTATTCCTGGCAGTAACTTCATCGATATCCTTGCCCTGTTCGAAGAGGATGACCAAACCGAGGCTATTGTGATGGTCGGCGAGATCGGTGGTCAGGCAGAGGAAGAGGCTGCTGAATTTATCAATGCCAACGTCACGAAACCTGTGGTCGGCTATATTGCAGGCGTCACCGCGCCACCAGGTAAACGCATGGGCCATGCTGGTGCGATCATCGCTGGCGGTAAGGGAACAGCCGCCGAGAAATTTGCATCATTGCAAGCGGCTGGTGTGCACACAGTGGATAGTTTGGCACAGATCGGTACTCGCTTGCAGGAGGTGACCGGCTGGTAGTCCTTTCGGTCATCCACGGATGACCCATAAGATACCATGTCAACCATGGTCTGGTTGTAGCGGGCGCTATTGAAAACACGCGCAGTCGTCCCCACTTCAAGCGTTTAAAGAAAACCGAAAGCATTGGGGGTTTTTGATGTCCGAAGCGGCACAGGAAAAGGAAACGATGAATTTTCAGACGGAAGCCAAGCAGCTTCTGCAACTGATGATTCACTCACTGTACAGCAACAAGGAAATATTTCTTCGTGAGCTGATTGCCAATGCATCGGATGCGATCGACAAGCTGAGATTTGAAGCATTGTCGGATGCGTCGCTACTTTCTGAAGACTCTGATTTTCGTATTCGTGTCGACATCGACAAAGATCTTCGTACGATCACGATTACTGACAATGGGGTCGGGCTAACACGCGATGAAGCTGTCACTCACCTTGGAACGATCGCCAAGTCCGGGACCTCACAATTCTTTGAATCATTGACTGGTGATCAGCAGAAAGACGCGCAACTAATTGGTCAGTTTGGTGTGGGTTTCTACTCCGCGTTCATCGTTGCCGATCAGGTCACTGTGGAGTCACGGTCGGCCCATGCACCTGTTGAAGATTCTGTCCGATGGATTTCACGTGGCGAAGCAGACTTTGAAGTCGAGAATATCTCGCGTGAAACACGTGGCACCTCTGTGACCCTTCATCTGAAAACTGACGAGGATGAGTTTCTCGATAGCTGGCGTCTTAAAAACATCGTGAAGAAATATGCAGACCATCTGTCGGTTCCTGTGCTTATGGAAAAGGAAGTGATGGGTGCTGAGGATGACGAGACCGATAATGACAAACCGGAATTCGAGACTGTCAATGATGCGAAGGCCTTGTGGCTGCGTTCACGCAGTGAAGTGAGTGATGAGGAGTACCAGGAGTTCTATAAACACGTTGCTCATGACTGGCAGGATGCGCTCACGTGGAGCCACAACAAAGTGGAGGGAAAGCTTGAATATACGTCTCTGATTTACGTTCCCGGGAAAGCACCTTTCGACATGTGGAGCCGGGAAGCGCCGCGCGGACTCAAGCTCTATGTTCAACGGGTGTTTATTCTCGACGACGCGGAGCAATTCTTGCCACTGTATCTGCGATTCGTCAAAGGTGTTTTGGATTCCGCCGACCTATCCCTCAATGTGTCACGCGAAATTCTCCAGCAGGATCCCAACGTGACTTCGATGAAAAATGCGTTGACGAAACGCGTGCTGGATGCGCTCGAGAAACTCGCGAAATCTGATGGCGAAAAATACCAGTTGTTCTGGAATGAATTTGGTCAGGTTTTGAAAGAAGGGCCTGCAGAGGATTTCAACAACAAGGAGAAGGTTGCAGCTTTACTGCGTTTCACCACGACGACCAGTGAAGGTCAGGACCAGACTCAATCTCTGGATGACTATATTTCGCGAATGAAAGAGGGCCAGGAAAAGCTTTACTACGTGACGGCGGATCATTACGGGACGGCGTCAAGCAGCCCCCATCTCGAAGTCTTTGAGCGCAAAGGCATCGAGGTCCTTCTGTTGCATGACCGGGTGGATGAATGGTTGATGAGCCATCTAACCGAATACGACGGTAAACAGTTTCAGGATGTTGCCCGTGCCACGCTGGATCTGGGTGATCTCGCCGATGAGGAGGAGAAGGAAGCTCAGGAAGCGGCCGAAAAGGAAAATGAAGCGTTGGTTGAACGGGTCAAGGCGGCGCTTGAAGATAAGGTACAGGAAGTTCGTATCAGCCATCGTCTCACGGACTCGCCAGGTTGCCTGGTGACGGGTGATGATGAGATGGGCATGCAGATGCGGAAGATGCTGGAGTCGGCGGGTCAAGCGGTGCCTGACGCCAAAAGAATCTTTGAGTTGAACCCAAATCATCCACTGGTCGAACGGTTGGATGCGGAGCAGGAGGAATCGCGATTCTCAGAACTCGCGATGATTCTGTACGATCAGTCTGCCCTGGCAGAAGGGACTCAATTAGAAGAACCTGCTGTTTATGTTCAGCGAATCAACAAACTGTTGCTTGAGCTATCGTCCTAAATCGCAGATACCACAGACCTTACGCTAACAACTGACCTTTGACGCGGCGGTTAGCGACGTTGAGCGTTGCTAAAGGGGGTAATTACTCGGGCAGTATCGGGTTGATAGGCTGATCCGGTACGTAGTTCGCCTGCGGAACCACTCATATTTCCGATGACAGATTCGGGTTCACGTGAGAAAAGTGGAGCGTCTCGCTGCTGCGATTGTATGTAAGCGCGCGTTGAAACTGATTAAATTGGATTTTTTTGTTCCGGTATGAGGTGATCGACGCTTTCGAACGCGACAAGGATGCCTAGATTATCATCCTCCGTCAGCTTATCGTGGTCGAGGCAATCCTCATCCTGACCGATTTCCAGTTCGTCGAAGTTCTTCTCCATGTTCTCCATGAAGTTGGACATCGCGTAATCTTTCCTCTGGATCAAAGACATCTACGACGCCTTCAGTATCGACTCAGTTGCCTCGAGACCGAGAGACAGCAGAACTAGTTCGGGATACGGCGTATCCTGATGTTCAAAGTATGAGGGACAATGCGTTATTGCCGACAGACGGCCCGAAAGGAATTCTTGATCTGCTCGTCAGTATGTATGTGGGTATAGCGTCGGAAACCATTAAACGCGATATTCGACTTGTCTGGCGTCAGCCGGTGATCGGTCATATGGTAGCCTATCCTGTGGGCTTTGGTTTCCGCACAGCCGGGGACTATTCTTGGCATGTCGTTGATGGAACACGACCCTGCGAACGCTGAGTCGGAGAGATTGATTGAGGGTGGAAAGATTGCGAACAACAGAGGTTACAGTCTGACATGGATCATCAAATTATAATCGCTGCCCCCCGGGTGCCGAGTCAGATCGGCTGGCTCTTGCTGGGGTTGCTGGTTGGCAGCAGTGTGGCCGCGAACGATTCCTGGCGATACCCCTCAGCAGAGGTGGTGAGCGTAACCGAAGATATGG
>CAJWYI010000183.1 GCA_913049815.1 uncultured Gammaproteobacteria bacterium | reverse complement strand
TCCGATACCTGATCCGCACTACACTTGCTCCGCAGCTTTTCCTGCATATCTTGTGGGAACTTCGCAATCTTGGCAAACATGACCGACTCAAATCGTACGCAACGCTCCACACTGGTTTCAGGTTCATTACCTACTGATCTGGTTCCGGCCAATAAGGTGGACTATGCCGTACTCGTCCCGACGGGTCACAAAACGGACGATGCGCAGACACCGCCAGTACCCTTGCTTATGCATCTACATGGTGCCGGTAGTAGTTGTCAGCAGCTGATAGAGGAGCATAGAGCAGGTGTCTGGGACGCTCGATTCGATAGCGGCATGATGACCCCCATGGTCATCGCTATGATCTCCGGAGTTGACGGGACCTATATGGACTACTACGACGGCAGTCAGAAATGGACATCATTTCTTCGCGAAGAGTTTATTCCTTTCTGCGAACAGAATTTCATTTGTGGCGGCACCCAAGACCGACGTCTGGCGATGGGTGTTAGCATGGGAGGATTTGGAGTTTTACATCTTTGTTTTGGTGATCCGGACACCTGGGGTGCGGTTGCGGCCTGCGAGCCTGCCATCGATTCCGCTTTTGAAGCAAAGAACATTACAATGCGGAGCTTCCGACGCGCCAACGAAAGCGCCTCCTACCAGAACACTCTCGTTGACCGTCACATCGGTAAATTTGGACCCGGCTCGGGCCTTGTCGCGGAATGGGATGCCGATTTCTTCCGAGCCAACAATCCTGTTGCGATGGCCGCAGACAACGGAGTCGCCATTCGCGGCAGCGGTCTCAAGATATGCATCGAATGTGGTGATCAGGACAACCTGATGCTGCATGACGCGGCTGAACTTCTACACAGGGTTCTTTGGGATCAGCGCATAGAGCACAGCTACTTCCTCAATCATGGTGCCGACCACGTTGGCACATCCATGACGTGGCGCATGGACCAGATCTGCCAGTGGCTCGGTCGTACTCACCACGAACTACATCTCCCTGAACAAGAAAGAGCGACTCGATTTGACCCACCTAATGACATCGAACGTGAATGGATCGAGTTCATGACCGGACAAAGGAAAGAGCCTCCGTCTGGATCACCCCCGGACTTCAGTGGGGATCGCATGATCGCAGTCATGCGATATGGACAGGACGACGCAGTACTCGCGAACTATGGTCAGCAAACAGACGGACCTGATGAACTCGAGGGGTTCAAGTGGCGATCTGGCGGCAGTTGAACCAGTGCAGTCATTGATCAACGTTGCCGTGCGCTTTCAGGTGTTCAACCAGTAAACGGGTTACCCGCACCGGCTCCCCCTGTAGGGCATAGTTTTGGGCGCGTTCGAGGATTTCTAAACGATAGGGTCCAATCACCTGGTTGGCATTGGCTTCGGCGGTTGCCTTTGAGACGTTACCCGCGCCGAATGGCCAAAGAAATAGCGTCGGCGCTAACACGGGTGAAAGACGCTGACTATTCCGAGGGTCAATAGCGGCTGCGCGGTACCAGTGAAACGCTGCCGTCAGCGCATCGTCATCCGCGAAAACAGCTCGATAAGGATCCGTCTCTGTTCGAGGCAGCGCCATACGATCCAGCGTCGCTTCAAAGACAGCGCGTTCGTTACCCTCCACTTGTGACTGAGCTGTGTAGTTCATTTTCGTCTCTTGCTCCTCTCGATGCCTTCCCGAGGCCACATCCTGGAACGCCGCCGGATGAGGAATATTGATGCATGCCAGTGATAACACCCGTTCCGGATACTCTGCCGCAAGATGCCACGCGATCATTGATCCGATGCTGGTCCCCATCAGATGGAATGGATGACCTAGACCTTTGAGGTTGTCAGCGATGGCCAGGATGTCCGCCATGAACTCGCCGACCACATAGGATTTCACATCCATAGGCCGCGCTCCCGGGTTACGTCCCCTCAAATCAGGCGCAACCGTGTAGTACCCCATCCTGGCGAGATGAGGTATCTGGTGATGCCATTCCCAGCTGGTTCGCGACATTCCGTGGAGAAGAATCAGCAACGGCCCGTCGACAGGTCCATCGGCAAGACCCGCAAACGTCAAGCTCCGCACGTTGAGTTCAATCTTGTTCAGCGCGCGAGTTCCATGATGTACTAATGTTCATTCTGATCCAGAACCGTGAAACCGAGCCGTCGATACAACCTCTATGCGTGGTTTTGCGTGCAGACGTACGATGGACGTTATCATCAGATCCAGCAAAGCCTAACCATCTCGCTGCGCTCGATTCGTTTTACGGGTAGGAGTCGCGTTCACCGGATCCTCTGGCCAAGGATGCTTCGCGTAACGCCCTCGGTTCTCGCGACGCACAGCGGGATAAACCTCACGCCAGAATCCTGAGAGGTCCTGCGTCACTGCAAGGGGATGCCCTCCCGGTGAAAGAAGATGCAACATCAACGGTACCCGACCATTAGCGACCGCAGGCGTGGCCGTTGCACCAAACATCTCCTGAAGTTTTACCGCAAGAACCGGCGGAGTGACCGTGTAATCAATCCAGTAGCTGCTACCCGAAGGGACTTCTATACGGGCAACCAGAGACGTCTCCAGCAGCTGTCGCTGTTCCCTCGTCAATCGGCTTCTAAGAATCTCAAGGAGTTTGAGCTTTCGTAACGCCTTCAACGAGGAAATGTCGGTGAGATACGGAGCCAACCATACACCCAGATTATTAACAAGGCCTGCCATCGAAAAATCGGGCCATTCTTTATCAGAAGTGATTTGTTGCATCATCGATGCTCGTGCCAACCATTGAAGTACTTCGCCCTTGGGGCGAAACAGTCTCCAACCTTCGTCGGAAATCGATTTGCTGATGATGGGCAACAGTGCGCTAACACGGTCCTCAGACTTGATGTCTTCAATCGAATGTCGCTGTAACACCAGTGCGCCAATACAACGGCGTTGCTCAGCCACGAATCGTTCGGAACGCGTATCAAATTCCACAACTCGTTCCTCTCTGACCAGCCAATCGAGAGCAGCGTCAAACATAGAGACATCGAGTTCCGCACAGTGATAGACAAGATCGGCGCTACCGTCGCCCGATGTCCTTCCACCCAGCTCAGAGGCAACGATCCACTCATATTTTTCAGCTCGATGGCTGGTCGCGAGTTTGACCGAACGTCCATTCGACAATTGCCATCCGCCTCGATGGCGTCGGCGACCAACGCGATCCGGGTACGCAGCCGCTAACAGGTAGGTCACGGCCTGGTCCTCGCGCACCAACGTCTCTTGCGCGTCCCGCATCAAACGCCGTTCAAGTTGCTCCGCCAGATCCAGGGTGCGACGAACCCATGCTGTATGGCGTCGATCGCCTGACTGCTCATCCAGCACCTCCAGACGATCGTGGATATCAGGATTGTTTCGACCCAATGGATCCCGATCGGATAGTATCGCGGCCAAACGAGCAGCAATCTTGATAAGACCAGACTGTTCTCCTACGAGCATCATATGCGCCAGTCGTGGGTGCACTGGTAGTTCACACATTCGTTCACCCAATGGGGTCAGAACAGGCTCTGACTCTGATCGAATCGCCTGTAGTCGAGCCAGCATCGACAACGCCTGCCGCCACGCGCCATCTCCGGGTGCATCTAGCCAATCAACATCCGCCGGATCGCTGATCCCAAAACTCAATAACTGTAATGCGAGTGGTGTCATGTCCGCCTGATGGATCTCGGGTGTGACATCCGTCGCCAGTTCATCGTGCTGTGTCTTTGACCAGAGTCGGTAACAATATCCGGGGCCAAGGCGTCCCGCTCGTCCTGCCCGCTGTGTGGCAGACGCCTTGGAGATCCTTCGCGTTGTAAGTCGAGTCATTGCCGTACCAGGATCAAATCCCGGTTCACGGCAAAGACCACTGTCTATGACAACATCGACACCATCGATGGTCAGACTGGTTTCCGCAATATTGGTCGCCAGAACAATTTTAACGACATCCGGTGACGAACGTTCAATGGCTTCCCGTTGCTCTGGCAGACTGAGGCCACCAAACAGTGGGCACAATCGAATGTCGCCTCCAACTTGATCGCGCAGCAACGTCGTCAGCCGCCGGATCTCGGACTGACCCGGGAGGAAAACCAACTGGCTGCTTCCAGGATGATCTTTCAAAGTTACCACGACCTGTTTTGCGATCGTCGAGATCAAATGATGCTCTGAACGATGGGGAGACGACATCGGGACGTGATGGATATCGACGGGATAGCTCCGCCCCTCAGATACAACCAGATGCGCTTCCGGGAGCATCTCCATCAATCGACTGGATGGGAGTGTGGCAGACATCAGCATGAAACGCAGTGGATCCTGGTCACGAAACAATGATCTACCCATGAGCGCCAGTGTCAGCCCCAGATCCGAGTCCAGGTGTCGCTCATGAAACTCATCAAAAATCACCAGTGCAACATCCGATAACGAAGGGTCCGATTGCACCATTCGTGTAAAAACACCTTCTGTGACGATCTCGACTCGCGTCTGATTACTGACCTTGGTATCAAGGCGCATACGGTAGCCAATGGTTTGCCCTGCTCTTTCACCCAACAGTGACGCCATCCGCTCTGCGGCAGAACGTGCGGCAATACGACGAGGCTCAAGCATAATGATGCGTCGCGCGTCCAGCCAGGATGCGTCCAACAAAGTGAGCGGAACTACTGTGGTCTTTCCTGCCCCGGGTTCTGCCTGCAGCAGGACGTCCCGCCCCTCCGCAAGTGTCGCCTGAATAGTAGGAACCACGGCCATGACCGGTAGTTCGGAAAGCTGGGAAAGTATCTGATTCGAGGTCATTTCGCGCATGAATCTACTGAGAATAAGCGTCCCAGTAAGCGGACAAATCAATCCCCTTGTACCGCACTGCCATGTCATTCAGGGTCTGCTCATTCCAGTATTCATGCCCGGGCGGAGGTAGATTGAAGCAGCGCCGTTGTTCTGGTGTCGCA
>CAJWYI010000182.1 GCA_913049815.1 uncultured Gammaproteobacteria bacterium | reverse complement strand
GGGGGAAGGGTGTTGTGGTGCCTTGCAGTACCATATGAGCGATCATGCTGGTGGGCTAGCCCGTATGCGGCAACTTTTGGATCGTCTGGACCCAATACTCAATGACGTCGATGTCGTCATTTCTTCGGCCAGTGGCTGTGGTGTGACGTTGAAAGACTATCCCCATCTGCTGGAGGACGATGAGGTGTATTCGCATAAGGCCAAACGATTGGCTGAGAAACTGTTAGATGCCACTGAATTTATCGACACCATGACGCCATTACCGTGTGAAACGGCAACGGTGGCTGTTCATACACCCTGCACACTTCAGCACGGACAACGGCTGAGTGGTCTCATTGAGCGAGTCCTCACACGATGGGGAATGACGGTCGTCCCCGTTCGAGACGCGCACGTTTGCTGTGGATCGGCGGGTAGTTATTCGATCATGCAGCCGGCATTGTCCAGTCAGCTCCGAGAGAACAAGGTCAGCGCTTTGCAGGCCTCCGGCGCGGACCACTATGTGACCGCCAATGTCGGCTGCCAGATGCATCTGGATGACTTGGAACGTCGTCAGTCAATCGATCATCGGGCAGCAGGCGGGAGTGCGTTGGTGGTCGAGGAGCACAAAGCCAACCAGGATCGCCGACAACCGATGAAGGCAGAACCAGGGCCTACGCATATTCGGCATTGGCTTGAGTTTCTTGCTGGACAGCTCAGTTGAGCAGGCTCTCGTTCAGACGTTACTGAATCAGTTGATCTGCCTGCTCGAATAGCCACCAGAGCAAACCCTTCTGAGCATGCTTGCGGTTGGCGGCCTGCTCGAAAATAACGCTACGAGGATCCCTGACCAGCCCCGGACTGATTTCGAAGTCAGCATGAATGGGCATGTCATGCATGATTTTACAGGATCGACCTTCCAGCAAGGTTTCGTTCAACTGATACGGCAGCATTTTCTCAAGTGTTGCCTTATTCTCGGCAGTACGGCTTGTGTCATTGAAGTACTGCATATCGATCCACGTATCGGTATAAACAAAATCTGCTTCTCTCACTGCACTGTTGATGTCAGTCGTGTGCTCGATATTGGACGAGGACTGAATAGCATTTTGTACATCCGCATCTGCACTTTCTCCCTGTGGATCAGGATCGGGCGTCGCAAGAATCAGTTGGGTACCGAGGCGCTCACAGATCAACGTGAGGGAGTTGGATACGTTGTTCTGAACCCCTGCGTAGACGAGTGTGACCTGATCCAGGGGCTTATCGGTGTACTCCTGGATGGTGAAGAGATCGGTCAACGCCTGACACGGATGATATTTCTCGCAGCAACCATTGATCACCGGTACCTGACTGGCAGCAACTATGGTCTGGATATCCTCATGATGGAGCAAGCGGGCCATGATGCAATCAACGTTGCGTGACATATACTCGATCTCGTAGGCGACATCCGTGAGTATAAAGTTTGATGCGTTCCAATCGATAAAGATGGCAGAGCCTCCAAGTTCAGTCATTCCTGCCTCGAAAGACACGCGTGTTCGAGTGCTGGTTTTCTGAAATAACATGCCAAGGGTCTGCTGAGGCAATAACGAGGTATAGTCTCTCGGATTGCGTTTGATCTTGTGGGCTCGTTCCAGGATGTCTGCGATATCCTCGTCGGATATATGCTTCAGATTGGGCAGGTGAATCATTACGCTCTCCTGTGCCGGAAGTCCTTTTTGAGGGGCTTGCGACGAGTGGTCTGTCCCTGGGGCTGGGGACTTCCCCTGAAAAAAGCCGCCGAAATTAGCGGAAAAGAGAGGTAAGTGCAACAATGTGCCCACCCTGATCTGAGACAAACCTATGTGTGGTCGCTTTAATATTATCAGCGATCCATTGACCCAGCTGATTATGGAAATCACGGGTCAGATATTCCCTGTGGAAACCGTCTACAACATTGCACCGACTGAGACAGTAAACGTGCTGCGCAATACGGAGGGCGGTTGGTCTTTGACACCTATGCGCTGGTGGCTGGTCCCGTGGTGGAGCGATGGCCCCTCCAATAAATACAGTATGTTCAATGCAAAGTCAGAGACGCTGACGAGAAGCCGAGCGTTTTCTGAGGCGTATGAAAAACGTCGATGTGTGATTCCTGCCAGCAGCTATTACGAGTGGCAGGAGGATGAACAGGGTCAGCGTGTTCCCTATCTTATTACGCCGATCGGACAGCATGGTTTTGCGTTTGCCGGTCTGTGGGAGCGTTGGCGAGATCATGACCAGTTGGTTGAGTCCTGTACTATCGTTACGATGGCGGCACCAACCGGCATGGATTCACTGCATCATCGTACTCCAGTTCACCTGTCTCTTTCAGAGATTTCAGGATGGATAGATGTGAACACGTCCAAGGCGGACCTCGGTCAACTCATGGCCTCGCAGTTGCGCTATCCGCTCGCGATCACACCGGTATCAACGTTCGTAAACAATGCTCGAAACAAAGATCCACGCTGCATCTCACCCCTTGGTGAGACGAGAATTGTGTCCGCTGACATGATGATCTGACACACTCTAGTTGCTACCAATAGCCTGTCTTTCGTGTGACACTGCGGCCAGTTTTCTGACCTTTGGATATCCTTATGAGCGAGCAATTACTCGACCTCATGACGGCCTCACGAACGGGAATGCTCATCGCCTTTCACGCGGAGCGACGACCCGACAAACCTGCAGTAATTTCCGAATTCGGCAGCCGTACATTCTCCGAATTGAACGCACGCTGCAACCAATTGGTTCGTACACTTCGCGATGCTGGACTGGGGGTCGATGATTCGGTCGCGATGCTGATGACTAATCGTCCTGAGTTCCTTGAGGTTTTCTTCGCGTGCTCACGTGCCGGATTTCGCATCACACCCATCAACTGGCATCTGACGGGTGATAACGCGTCATATATTGTCGGCAACTGTGAAGCGAAAGCGTTCATCGCGGATGCTCGCTGCGAAGTCTCGGCGATCGAAGCCCTCAGCGATAACCCTGGTGTCGAGATTGCATTGGCCACAGGTGGATCGATTGCTGGATTTATAGACTACGACGAAGCGTTGGCAACCCACAGCGGTGACAACATTTCTGATCCTGTCTCCGGTACACAGATGTTGTATACCTCTGGAACCACAGGACGCCCCAAAGGGGTCTTCAGGCCTAGAGAACAGCCCGCGTCAACGGCACAAGAAATGAAACCGGTGACTCCGTCTAAGCCACAGGAACGGTCGGCAACACTGACACAGTCGCAGGCGCAAACCCAGGGGCAAAGTGCGGCAGCTTATAATCCTGAAACGGATCTGTGTTTGTGTACAGGACCGGCGTATCACGCGGCACCACTGGCCTTCAATATAAACTCACCGTTGATCCAGGGTGTCGGAACCGTATTGATGGACAAGTGGGATGCCGAAGAGACGCTCCGACTTATTGTGACGCATAGTGTGACCCATACTCACATGGTCGCCACCATGTTTCATCGATTACTGGCGCTTCCCGAATCAACGCGGTCAAAATACGATGTCAGCAGTATGCGGTTTGTCCTCCATGGTGCGGCGCCGTGTCCGGTGCATGTCAAACAAGCCATGATGGACTGGTTGGGACCTGTGATTCATGAGTACTACGCGGCAACTGAGGGTGGCGGTGGATTCTTTATCGGGCCGGAGGAATGGTTGTCGAAACCGGGTAGCGTTGGTAGGTCGCCAGCGAACGCAGATAACAGGATCTATGATGACGATGGCAAAGAGTTGCAAAGCGGTGAGGTCGGCACGATCTATTTTCGAGCACCGGCGACACGCTTTGAATACTTCAAGGATCCTGAGAAGACCGGTAAGAGCTATCGAGGCGACTATTTCACACTGGGTGACATGGGTTACTTTGATGAGGATGGTTATCTTTTTCTGACCGGCCGGAATGCAGAGACGATTATCTCAGGCGGCGTGAATATCTATCCTCAGGAAATAGATGACGCTCTTCTGCAGCACCCGGCGGTTTCTGACTGTTGTACCGTGGGCGTACCCAATGAAGAGTGGGGTGAAGAGGTGAAATCTGTCGTCATGCTTAATGCTGGTTTTCACGCAGACCAACCACTGGTAGACGAATTGATCACCTTCACACGCGAGCAACTACCTGCATTCAAATGTCCGCGCACTGTTGATTTTGTCGATGACCTCCCGCGATTACCATCGGGAAAGATACAGCGTCGAATCGTTCGTGAACCATACTGGGCTGGACGTCAGAGGCAGATATGAATTTGCCTCGTATGTCCAACAGGCACAGTGTCCGCTGCCTCCGCGTAGTGACGCTCGTGGGAACGCTCACCACGTGGTCGATCGTATCCGTTTTTGCGGCGAGCACAGAGGCCATGTATGGCACAGAAGGCATGGTCGTATCGCGATCTGTCCATGCCTCTGCGGCGGGTATTCAGATTATGAAAGCGGGTGGCAATGCCATCGACGGGGCGGTAGCAACAGGGTTCGTACTGGCCGTAACCTACCCGTCAGCCGGAAATATTGGGGGTGGTGGTTTCGCTGTAGTGAGGCTGGCAGATGGTTCCGTCGTCACGTTGGACCACCGGGAACGTGCGCCGCTCACCGCCACCCACGACATGTACTTGGATGACGCCGGTAACGTCATTTCCGGCCTGTCCACTCGCAGTCACAAAGCTGCCGGTGTCCCGGGGTCTGTGGACGGACTGCTAACTTTGCTCGCGACGCACGGCACGATGTCTCGCGCAAAAGTAATGGCACCAGCAATCAGACTGGCAGGACGAGGATTTCCCCTTGATCACGATCTGGTCCGACAGTTCAAACGTGTTCTACCATCGATGGCAGCGTATCCGGCATCGGTGGAAAAGTTCTCACAGGCAGGGATACCCTATGAAGTAGGCGATATCTGGCGACAACCAGATCTGGCGAAAGTGTTGAAGCGAATATCGCGCCAGGGGCGTGATGGTTTTTATCG
>CAJWYI010000181.1 GCA_913049815.1 uncultured Gammaproteobacteria bacterium | reverse complement strand
TGGTGCCATGGTGGAATGAAGTGATCGTAGGCGTAGACGCTGGTCCAACGACCTTTTTCCATGACTTCCAGAACGGCCAGGATGTCCTCCCAGGTCGCCTGTTCATTCACAAGCTGCGAACCAAACATGTGTTTTCTCGATTATTGGATGTGCCGACACCATAGACGGGTCAAGACCGGGTTTCAATTTTCGTTAAGTCTCTTCCCTGGTCTGTATTAAGAACGTCGAATGCTTGTTTGAAAAGTTGCGCAAAGACGAGTCGCTGAATGATGAGGACGCCGCTGTGCTATGAAAAGACTGATAGGACCCATGCCGCGCAGGTAGACAGAGCTAGACGAAGACACGACAATACTGTGCTTGCAAAAAGGGAGAAATTTTTGGCGCTGACGTTCAGAAACGATGCTGACGTGGACTGGTATCGCAGTCCGGTCAACAGAGAGGTACTGTCGTCACTGATAGAACGTGACGATTTTCGTGGGTGGTTCCAGACCTTGACGCATCTCGGCTGGTTTTTCACCACAGCGATCCTGACATACTTTGCCTTTCTGAATATCAACCTTGAGAACTGGCATTGGTCGGTACCGCTGTTTCTGGTTGCGTTGTTTGTCCATGGCACGATGGGGCCATTTATGGGACTAATCGCGATTCACGAGTTGCAGCACCGTACGGTCTTCAAAACACGCTGGTTGAATGAATTTTTCGAAAAGGTATACGCATTTATCAGTTGGTCAGACTACCTCTGGTACCAGAAGAGCCATGTGATGCATCACCAGGCGACATGTCATCGTGATTTCGATGGGGAGGTCTATCTTCCGGTTAGATACAGTCTGAAGCATTGGCGTGTGTGGTTGGGGCTTCTTGCATGGAATCCACAGAACACCTGGGGTCGCATCAAAATAGTGTGGCGACATGCGAATGGAGATATCCAAGGTGACTGGTATAACCATGTCCTGCCAGAAGATGACGAAAAACTGCGGCGTGAGCACCGCAACTGGGCTCGATTCACATTGATCGGTCACGGACTGTTGGCATTGGGTTTTGTTGTGACTGGCCACTGGTTTCTGATCGTGGTGTTCACCATCGGAACGACCTACTGCGGCTGGCTCGGTTTTCTGTGTGGCCTACCACAGCACTTCGGCCTGAACTCCGATGTACCTGACTTTCGAATGAACACACGGACTTTCACCTGCTCCTGGTTACCTGCGTTCTACTATTGGAATATGCAGTATCACCTTGAGCATCACATGTATCCGGCGGTTCCGTTTTATAACCTACCAAAACTACGTCGTGTCATTGAACATGATCTGCCACCAGCACCCCATGGTCTTGCGGCTACCTGGCGTGAAATGTCAGAGATCAAGGCGCATATCAAGGCGGATCCTAATTACGTTTTTGTGCCAGATGTCCCCAATCCGGTATGGTCGCCGACCGAAGAAGAGGATCGCTATGATTCCGATCTGTCGTCAGGGTTTGCCCCTGGTCGCTGATTGATATAGCGACGAGATTTAGATCATCCAACGTTCAATGGACGGAGAATCCAGTGAGTAACTTTTATGATGTCAGTGTTGGGACCTACAATCAGGTTCTTGGCGGTGTTCAGATCGTCTTGAGCAAGGCTCGCGAGCACTTCGAAGGAGAAGGTACAGATCTTGCCGAGATTGTTCAGACGCAGCTGCACGACGACATGCTTCCTTTCTGGTTCCAGATCACCTCGGTCGCTCACCATTCCAAGAGTGGTTTGGACGCACTTGCGACCGGTCAATTCTCACCACCAACTCGTCCTGAGAACCCCACCTGGGATTCACTCGTTGCCCTGATCGATGAAGCCAAAGGGGTGGTGGATGCTGCCGATGCAGAGGCCATCAACGCCAGAGAAGATGGTGAGGTTGTCTTCAGTAGAGGTGATTTCAGTATGGCGTTCAAAGCTTCGGATTTCATTCTGACGTTCTCACTGCCGAACCTCTATTTCCACGCAACGACGACCTACGACATTCTGCGAATGAAGGGTGTCCCGCTTGGCAAGATGGATTTTCTTGGTCGGATGCGCACCAAGGGATAGTTATTGGTCTGGCAGCATCCTGACCCGTTCTAGATCAGCGTGAGGACGCCACTAAACCAGAGACTCAGTTTTGCTGCATCCTGCACAGTCAGTGGCTTGATCTCTAACGGTATCGGGCAGTACCTGCTGTTGTACTATAGCCAGGTGCTTGGCCTGGATGATGTCGAGCAATATGGTACCGACCCGCTCACGCCTTAGTCGGTCAGACCATATACCCTGCTGGCGGTGCCACGAAACAATAGGTCTTTGTCTGATTCACTAAATTCTGCACTGATCTTCTTCATCGCGTTCCAGTACACGGCGTAGGAGACTGACATCTTGTCGACTGGAAAATTGCTCTCGAACATACACCGATCGGGTCCGAAACAGTCGATCGTATGCAGATAGTAGGCGCGCTGCGCTTCAACCAATTCATCTGACGAAGCTGGTGTGTCGCGACGATGCCAGTCGAAGCCATTGACCGGCATTGCAAGCCCCCCGATTTTCACGACCACATTTTCGCAATGCGCGATCGCGGCAATGTCTTCTTTCCAGGTAAGAAAGACCTCAGGTATGCGTCCTTCATAAGGTCCAATCCCCACAGGTGAACCAAAATGATCAAGGACCATGACGGTGTCAGGAGCGGCCTGGGCAAGTGACAGGTAGTCCTGATTCTGAAAATGGTAATGCCACGTATCGTAGGTGTAGCCTCTATTGCCTAGTTGACGTACACCATCCTGAAAAGCGGGTTGTAGGTAAAGATCCGGGATATCGGTGGCGTCACCCCATCGGAGTGCTTTATAAGGATCATGGGCGCCGCCGTGCCGGATTCCACGGAACAGACCGTCACTTGCTTCGACATGGGCTGCTAGCACTTCATCAATGACGCCTGAATCGGCCATAAGATCCGTATGAGCGACGATACCCGAGATAACCGCCTTCCCGGAATCTCTGGACGCAATCGCTGCATCGGCGACGAACTCAGTTTCACCAACAACCCGCAGATGTTCAGGGCCATCGTTGCGATACTCTGCGCCGCACTCCATAAATACCGTTTTGACAATGTTGTGACCCGCGCCCGTGTCTCCCCAGAGGTCGTCAAGCAAATAGGTAGGCAGACCACTTTCCCGCCACATGTGGTGGTGTGGATCGACGATAGGTCGGTCCGGATCGAGGATGTCTTCAATGATCTGGTCCAGCCAGGCCTGTTGTTGTTCACTACTCCACGCCATGATTGCTTTCCTTGTTTTCGATATATGTCGGGCCGCGGCGAGGTCCTCTCATTGGCCCCATTTGGATCGCCGCGCCAGCCAGGCGGTGAGTATACCGCCAACAAAACCGGCGATGTGACCATCCCAGGAGATCCGCTGATCGGTAGGCAATAGCCCCCATAGCATGGAACCATAGGCAAACATGACGCCGAGGCTGATACAGATGTCCATGACACGTTCACGCAGTGGCACGGAAGTCTCCTTGGTTGCAGGCAGGGGTCCATATGTCAGTAACAACCCAAACCACGCGAAAATAATCCCGCTCGCGCCAAGGTGCATTGCGCTGCGTCCAAGGGACCAAAGCAGAATTCCTGAAATGCCGGTGCAGACGACCGTGGCCGTTAGAAAATACCGATGTCCATGACGAACCGAAATCAGACCGCCTAATATCAACAACGGGAGCGAATTTGCGATCAGGTGCTGAGGACCCAGATGTACGAGTGACATTGAGAGAATACCCGGTAAGCCGTATTCGGTTCGCGGCACCAGGGCCATCATCGTCATCGCTCCTGGAATCAGCCATGCGAGGATGGAGGTGGTCCAGATCAGCAGAAGATAGGCAAGTGGTGCGACCAGCCGGGGTCTGAGTTCAACCCACATAACGACGGTCCATCGCAGCTTTAGTTCTCGTCCTGTGGAATAAGTAGTGGTTTCATGATGCGATCAATGACGATCGATACCCGCGCTCACTCGCCCTACCATACGTCTGGCCGCTGTCCCTCACGTTTGAACGATGAACCGAGAAGTACGCCCAAAATTCGCGATTCATTTCCGTCCAGATGTATGCCAGGCCTACCGTGGGCAAATCGATAGTTACAGAAGATTACAATATCTCCCGGTGACCAGCTGATCTGAATACCGAAACGGTCATACACGTCGACAAACTGGCGAAAGTCCTCGGGACTAAAAGGAGTGTCGTCGCCATAGGTCATATGTAGTGGACGTTCCGTATGCGGTAGATGCATGATCAACGGCCAGGTATCAAACCACATGGCCGAGTCCGCGATACTGCTGAACAGCAGGTTGCGTTGAGTCCCGGGATGGTATTCAAACGCGTCGGCGTAATAGCGTGTGACCATAGAACTATCTCGTCCCCATGTTGCAAGGAGACCTTTGGCCGTCGCGAGCACCATCGCTTGATCCGCATCTTCAGTCCCAAGTGACTGTTGCCAGTGGTTGTAGATTCCAATATTGCCAGTGTGCTGATATCGATCACGATCAGTCAAAGTGCGGTGATAGCACACGCCGCGCTCCTTGAGGCGCTGACCAAATGGCGTGGCGAGTATGGCATCGGTAGCAGCGATGTTGTCTGAGAAGTAGGTGTGGCCTTTGTCCTTGGCTGACGCCTGACACAGGAATGCGAGCGACAACGGGCTCTCACCGATGTAGGCCATCTCGTGGTGGTAGTGCAGCAAGGCGGCCAGCGGTGCTCCGACCTCGAAGATATTCGGTGCAATATAATTGCGGGAGTTGGCGCCTGCTTCGTAAGCCATTTGACCCCGCATGACTTCGTCTGCGATAAGGCGTGCAGACTCGAGGTCATGCACAGGACGGTTGATCACTCGGACAATCCCATACTGTTCGTAGAGACCGCGCATTCGGTCTATGAGTGCGGTTTCCGAAAGTGCTTCCGAAGCGAGGTCGATGCTAAAGTGCAGAGGTGATAGATGGGACACGCCCTCCCACC
>CAJWYI010000180.1 GCA_913049815.1 uncultured Gammaproteobacteria bacterium | reverse complement strand
GTAACTGACTGAACTACAAGCCGTCACGAAAACCAGCATCGACACGGCAAGTAACCGACCCAACAATGACTTCATCAGATTCTAATCACCTCAACGGGAGCGCGGGTGGGATGAGATGGAATATACTCGACCTGTGAGCCTATACAACGAATACCTCGACTATTTCGGATTCAGTGAAGCGCCCTTTTCTATTGCGCCCAATCCGGACTATCTCTACATGAGTGATCGCCATCGTGAAGCCCTGGCGCATCTGTTGTATGGCGTGAATACGGACGGTGGCTTTGTCCTGATCAGCGGCGAGGTCGGAACAGGTAAGACGACCCTGTGTCGACATTTGGTCGGGCAACTGCCAGAGCGCATCAACGTTGCCTTCGTGTTGAATCCCAGGGTCAGCGCAGCGGAACTGCTCGCCACGATTTGCGATGAATTGAACGTCGAATACCCTGACGACGCTAGTATCAAGCAGATGATCGATCCGCTAAATCACTTTCTGCTCGCAGCCAACGAAGCGGATCGCAAGACGGTGGTCATTATTGATGAAGCACAGAATATGGATCCCGATGTACTCGAGCAGCTGAGACTTTTGACGAATCTTGAAACCCATCAACGCAAACTACTCCAGGTGGTACTGCTTGGTCAGCCAGAACTCCTGGAACTCCTGTCACAGCCCTCACTAAGGCAGTTACTACAACGTGTCACAGCAAGGTATCACCTGGATGGCCTCAGCAGCGACGAACTTCCGGAGTACGTAGCGCATCGGTTGCGGCTTGCCGGGGGTCGCGGACAGGTCTTTTCACCAGCCAGCCTGCGTCGGATCTATCGACTCACCGGCGGGATACCCCGATTGGTAAATCTGATCTGTGATAGGGCGTTGCTCGGTACCTACGTTCAGGAGAAATTATCAGTCGATGTGACGACCGTGCTACATGCTGCCGAGGAAGTACTTGGTATGCCTGACCGTTCACCATGGATCGTACCCTTCGCTGCGGTTGCTACTATGATCGTCCTAAGCCTCGGCGCTTACGCCTGGTCAATATCCACGCAGTCCGGTGGGCCGCACACCACGCCGGCTCAAGACATCGCCACAGCACCAAGACATACAGAAGCATCGGATAACACAAAGGCCCTGGAGGCCATCCGATTACCAACAAAAGTCGACCCGCAGGTAAGCACGGGCCCATCCCCATCGGCCGAAGAGGAAAAGGTGCAGACCAGATTCTCCAACCCCTTCTTTGGAGACTATAGAAGTGAACGCGCTGCCTTTGCGATGTTATTCAGCAATTATACCAATACTGTCAACAACAGCGGGGACTGCGACGAACTTCAACGGTTCAAATGCGTGTCCATGGTCGGAACACTGGATCAGGTTCGGCGCTTGAATCGACCCGTGGTGGTGCGTGTCGACAACGCAGCCAATGAAACTCGTCATCTGGTCATTACAGGTCTCACAGATAACGTGTTGCTCTCCGATGGAAGACAGGTGAGGTCTGACAAATTCCTTCAGCATTGGAATGGAGAGTTCACTTTATTGTGGCAACCCCCGGGAACCTATCAACGGGTCATCAGACCCGGCGATCGTCATCCCGTACTAATCGATGTGCGATCGAGGCTGCAGGTAGACGACGCTACGAGTGAGAACATCTCAAGTTACGACGACCCGCTTGTACAGGCTGTGAGGCGATTCCAACTCACCCATGGCTTGAAACCAGACGGACTCATCGGCGTTCAGACACTGATCTTACTGGCCAACGAGTCTGCCGTCGATTTCCAAAGCCTGGACGAAGCCATGACCGCCAAGTCGGCTGGTGATTCCTGATGTCCTATATCCTGGATGCGTTAAGGAAGTCGGAAGAGGAACGTCAGCCTCGAGACATCGGTGCACTGACTCCCGTGCAACGATCCCGCACGCAACGACGATCAAATCCCTGGCTTGCGGGTCTTGTACTTATCCTTGTGTGCAACGCTGTATTACTGGGATATCTCACTTTTGGACGCGATCTGGTCGACAACAACATCTCATCAACGCCGCTGGAATCCGGCACAATCACGATTGTACCTACTGCAGGAGAACCTGCTACCGCGACGATCCCGACACCTGCCATTGCCTCCAGAAACACAGCTCAAATGGAACCCAACGACACGGGGCATAATGATGAAGCCGTCACTATTCGACCGTCCATACAAACCAATGATATCGATCAGTTGCTGGCGTCGCTAACATTCACCAGCCATCTCTACGCGGATGACCCCAAGGTGAGCTCGGTCATGATCGATGGTCGCGTCTTTCGGGAAGGTGACACACCAAGAATAGGCGTAGATATCGTCAGCATCACAAGTACAGGCGTTGTAATCCGCTATCGGGGGCGGGAAGTCGCCTACAACGTATTGGCACAGTGGGAATAACCCTAAGGGCTATCAATCGGCTGCAGATCTTTCGAGTTCCACCATTCTTTCGTTCAACTGCGAGCGGAATCGGTTGATAGATTCCACCGCAGCATCGAAATCATCGAGCCGCTGATTGATGGCCGACAGAGCCCGCTGATTGGCCCCCAGAATGTCCGCAACGTCCTGCACTTGTCCTCTGACCAACGCAACTTCCGTCAGAACCTCCGCGTTCTCGTCCGCTAGCGATTGCTGAATTTCCACCATGTCATCTGCGACAGTGCTGATTCGCACACTGGCATCGGACACCGAGTTCAACAACATAGCCATCTGATCATCGAGATGTGAGACTCTCCGGGTCTGCTCCCCGATGTCGTTCTTGTTAGTGGCAATGTCTAGCCGGTTGGTACGATAAGATACTGCCCAGAGTTTATCGATTTCAGAGAAGTTCGTTTTGATCTCATCCTGCATCTTCCGCAGCGTCTTGGACACATCAGTACCGGTGGCTGCCAGTCGTTCATCCAGAGCCTTCACATTTTCCTGCCCACGTGCCAAAAGAACATTCGCCGTTTCAAGTTTCTGCTGAACCTGCCACAACGTGTACCCGCCAATACCCATCATGATCGCCATCACCACAATCACAAAAACGAGAAGGCCGTTGAAGCTACTCTGGCGCGCCACTCCGGGACGGATGGCCTTTTGTCGTTGAACCACATCATCCTGGTGCGGAGCGATCGTAGGAATTCGCGTATCGTCTTTACTCATCGTTCATCCGAAACAGAACCACAAAGCGCAGCAACCAACAAAAAAGGGCCCCGTACGGAGCCCTTTCTAATGGTCAAGACAGTCAAATTACTGTCCTGTCCAAATTATGTCTACAGAAATGCGAGGGCGCCGTAGAGTACGGCAGTCAGCACAAATCCACAGGTGATCACACCTCCTACCGAGGTCAGCGGACCCTGCTTGCCCAACACGCCATTGCCTTCAAGTGCAAATACGATCACAGCAGCAATACCCACACCAACCATCGTGCTATCGGATAGGAACCCCGTTGGCAGGTGCGCTGACGACCCCATGAAATAGAGCATCGGTACTGAGAACATGGTATTCGTGCGTGATGCGAGCGCTGCCTTTGGCGCAGCTCCAGCCGCTTCAGGCAGAGCCTCACCACCGCCTGCCACCTGTTGTGCAGACGCAATAACAATCTTCTGATTGGGCCAGATGATCAACCATACATTTAGGAACATCAGGGTGCCAAGTAGTGCACCGATGGTAATATCAAGCGTCAGACCGGCATGGCGGTTATAGAGCAATACCAAACCCGTCAAGAAGGTGAGCATGGCGCCCCAGCGGAACCACCAGAGTGCACGAGGGACTAACTTCTGAATGGCACCGGACCGGTGCGCATCTTCAGCTTCCTTGAAATACTCTGTCTGAACGAAATTGAAATAATACAGCAGACCAATCCAGGTAATGCCGGCGAGAACGTGTCCCCAGCGGAAAAGATAGTCAATGCCATTTGCGGTTAACAATTCCATGATACCCCCTCGTGGTGTTGTTATATTGCACAGGCGCTTTCACCTAGCGTACCCATAAGATCATAGCACCTGAACTTTACAAAAACCAAGGCAGCCTCCGTATTCTGGGCGGTCAGTACACGGTTTGATGTCCATGGCAAATCGAACTTCGGCGATCCAGCTCCGATGGGCGGCCTGCCTGCTTATCTCTCCGTGGGCAGTGAATGCAGATCAAAATCTTGGTATTTGTTGAGATATCGATCTGTGGGCGTTCAGTTGGGTTCCGGCCATTACCCGTTTCGTGGAGGAGTTCGACAGTATTTTTACCCCAGGGGACACCACATTCACCCACAGCAGGGTGGAGGTTGGTATTGAATAAGGTCCCTGGCGTGTCGGTATCTCAGACCGTTACGACTACGTGAACAGCCACACTGAAGACGCCGCATTAGTCCACCACAGTAATCGCAACGGACTGACGTTGCCAGACGACCGCGAATACCCGTTTGAACGCGCGCGCACGCGGCCTGAGTCTCTCCTGATCTCGCAGTTTAGGACCAATCGATCTGACTACTCGAGGGGCCCCTCGTAACGATCTCTCAGACCTCAAATCAAGTGCTGTCAGCGCTTCCAGCGACCTGGAACCCATCACACCAGAAGTGAGGATGCAGGGAGCCCCTTCTGTCGGGGCTGACTGTCGAAAACCGAGACCTCAGCTCCCATAACTGTCGCGAAGCGACTGCAAAACGCAAAAAAAAGGCCCCGTTATAGCGAGGCCTTTCACATTGGTTCGAATCAACCCAAGCTGATCGAGGAATTTACATCATGCCGCCCATGCCACCCATGTCAGGCATGGCAGGTGCGGGAGGTGCATCCTCTTCAACCTCGGTGATCATACACTCAGTTGTGATCATGAGACCGGCCACAGAAGCAGCCGCCTGTAAGGCGGTGCGCGTAACCTTTGCGGGATCCGGCAGTCCGAACGCCAGCATGTCGCCATACTCACCATTAGCAGCATTGTAACCTTCGTTGCCAGAAAGGCCCTTGACCTTGTCAACAACAACCGCAGGTTCATCACCAGCGTTGGCAACGATCTGACGCATCGGACCTTCCATGGCGCGCAAGGCGAGGTTGATGCCGACGTTCTGATCTTCATTGTCACCGGTCAGTCCATCAATGGACTGGAGTGCACGAATCAGCGCAACACCACCACTAGGCACGATACCTTCTTCGACAGCCGCCCGGGTTGAGTGCAACGCGTCTTCAAC
>CAJWYI010000179.1 GCA_913049815.1 uncultured Gammaproteobacteria bacterium | reverse complement strand
ACAAGCTGCTCGTAGGGTACGTCTGCTTCTGCGAGTAGCACGTTCATGTGACCCGGCATACGACCAGCTACCGGATGGATCGCGTAGCTAACTTCAGCACCATTACTTTCTAACAATTCACCAAGCTCTTTGACAACGTGTTGCGCCTGAGCGACTGCCATACCATAGCCGGGGACGAAGCAGACATTACTGGCTGCTTCGAGGATGTAGTAGGCATCCTCGACACTGAGGGGTTTGACTTCGCCTTCTATAGCCTTACCTTGTTTAACGGCGCCAAACCCACTGAACAACACATTGACCAGTGACCTGTTCATGGCCTTGCACATGATGTTGGTCAGAATGATACCGCTGGCACCGACCAGGGAGCCTGCCACAATCAAGATATTGTTGTTGATGGCGAATCCGGCAGCACACGCCGCAAGACCGGAGTAACTGTTGAGCAGCGAGATGACCACCGGCATGTCAGCACCACCGATCGGAATGACGGCCATGATGCCCAGCAGAAGAGAGAGGCCCAGTACCGCGTAAATCCACGGTGATTCCGGCGTGGGGTTTAGACATGCCATGACGCCGCAGCCAAAGAGTGCCAGCAGTAGCAGACTATTGAAGATACGTTGGCCTGGAAACACGAGGGCTGCGCTATTGATGGTCTCAGAGAGTTTCCCATAGGCGATCAAGCTGCCCGAGAACGTGACACCGCCGATCAGAATCGCGAGCAAAATGGTGAAGGCTGTAAACGTCGGTACGTCAGCGCTACCATACAACGTGGCCCAACCGACAAGGAGACTGGCAGCACCGCCAGAACCGTTGAACAGGGCGACCATCTCAGGCATCGCTGTCATGGCGACGAGACGCGAAGCGGTGGCGCCGATGATGGCACCAATAACAACACCCACAATGATCCATTGAAAATTAACGATGCCTTCATTGGTCAGTGCCGCGATGATGGCAATCAGCATGCCCAGTGCAGAAAGCATGTTGCCCCGACGCGCAGTGGAAGGAGACCCCAACATCTTCAGACCTAAGATGAATAATGCGGCTGAAACGATGTAGGCCAGATTAGCAAGCAGAGAAAGATCCATTGTCTAGCTCCCTTTCTTGCTTTTGAACATCGACAGCATTCGGTCAGTGACCATATACCCTCCGATGACGTTGATCGTAGCGAACGCTACGGCAGCAGTGCCAAGAAGGCTCCCCATCGTAGTCATACCTGCTCCCGCCGAAAGGAACGCACCAGCAAGGGTAATACCAGAGATGGCGTTGGCGCCTGACATGAGCGGTGTATGCAGCGTCGCCGGTACCTTCGATATCAGCTCAAAGCCGAGGAATATCGACAGGACCAGAATGAATGTAAGAAATACGACTTCCACAGGTTTTACCTTATGTGAGTGGTTGGAGGTAGGTAATACGGTTTCCTTTATGAAGAACCAATTACAGATTCTTGATCGTCTCATTCACGACTTCGCCGCCGTGGGTAATGAGACAACCTGCAATAATGTCGTCTGCAGGATCCAGATTCAGCGTTTTACTCTCTTCATCCCAATACTCAGTCACGAGATTGAACAGGTTGGATGAATACATTTGGCTGGCGTCCGTCGCAACCTTTGCGGGCAGGTTTGAAACTCCGATGATAGAAACACCCTGCACATCTACTACCTCGTCAGGCGACGAGCCTTCAACGTTTCCGCCGCTATCGACAGCCATATCCACAACCACGCTACCCGGCTTCATGGCTGCGACCATGTCTCCGGTCACGATACGGGGTGCTGGACGACCAAAGACCTGCGCCGTAGTGATCACGATGTCAGACTGACCAATGACAGCCTTCATGCCTGCTCGCTGTAGCTCCAATTGTTCCGGAGTCAGTTCGCGCGCATATCCATCTTTCGTTTGTCCGGTTTCACCCAGGTTGATTTCGACGAATTTTGCACCCAGGGACTGAACCTGTTCTGCAACAACGGGGCGGGTATCAAAAGCCTCAACTTTGGCTCCGAGGCGTTTGGCTGTCGCAATCGCCTGCAGTCCGGCGACACCTGCTCCGATTACAAACACACGCGCCGGGCTCAAAGTGCCGGCAGGTGTCATCATCATCGGGAGAATACGATCCAGTTTCTCAGCAGCCAGTAGCACCATAACGTAACCTGCGAGGTTAGCTTGCGAACTGAGCGCATCCATCTTTTGTGCACGCGTGGTTCGCGGAATCATCTCCATGCTGATCGCGCTGACACCTTGCTTGGCCATAGTGTCGACAAGGTCACGTTCGTTATAGGGATCTAGATAACTGACGTGAATCGCGCCATGCTTGAGCTGGTTCACTTCTGATGCGTCCGGTTTGCGGACCCGCAAGACAATATCACCATCAGCCAGCAAAGCAGCACGATCGTCGCTGACGGTCGCACCAGCTTCGGAGTACGTGTCGTCACTGAACCCCGCTTGCTCTCCTAATCCGGATTGGACAACGACTTCAAATCCGACACGAACGAGTTTTTTTGTGGTGTCCGGGATTAACGCAACGCGCCGTTCGTTTGGAATTGTCTCCGCGGGTACTGATATCTGCATGGGCATCCTCAGCGATGTCTGTTCTTGAGTGGGGATGAGACGCCGAAACCTAACATGAACAATGTTGGCGGCCAAGCGCTAAGTCCCTGTTTTGAATGGGCCCAAATATGTTGATATAAAGACCGCCAATGTGTCCCCGGTATCTACTATGAGCTGGCATAAAGAAGCGCATGAGATCGAGCTGCGCCGAGATCTGTCGAAACAGCAGGGCGGCGAAGAAGCCATTGCGTTGCATCACGCGAAAGGCCGGTTGACGATTCGTGAGAGGATCGACGCGCTGACAGATGGCTTTGAGGAGCATGGCGAAGGGGCTGGTTTTGCAGAAAAAGGCCCGGATGGTTCGATTCAATCGTTCAGCCCGGCCAACTACGTGATGGGATTTGGTGATCTCGATGGCCGTCGTGTGGTGGTTGGCGGTGAGGATTTTACGCTTAGAGGAGGCTCGCCGAACGGAGCCGGTCTGCGCAAGAGCGTTTATGCCGAGGAGCTGGCGGTTCAGTTCAGATTGCCACTGGTTCGTATGTTGGAAGGCGGTGGTGGCAGTGTCGGTGGTACAGGAGGACCGAGGCCCCAGACAGTAGGGAGTCCGGTCTACGCAGAGCCGCGTTTTAAGATCATCGCCGATGCCCTGAACGTCGTCCCTGTGGTGTCAGGTGCAATGGGTCCTGTTGCAGGATTTCCAGCAGGACGTGTGGTCTCATCACACTTCTCGGTGATGGTGAAACAGACGTCTCAGGTGCTCGTTGCCGGCCCCGCCGTTGTTGAACGCGCCCTGGGTGTCAGTCTGACAAAAGAGCAGTTGGGAGGATGGCGTATCCATACCCGCAGTGGGATCGTGGACAACGTCGCAGATTCAGAGCAGGACGCGTTTGAACAGATCCGTCAGTTTCTCAGTTATATGCCACAGAATGTGTGGCAGCTGCCGAAACGGGAACACTGCACGGACGATCCCAACAGAACCGAAGAGTCGCTGATCTCCATTGTGCCCAAAGATGGCCGCATTCCCTTCGAGATGAGAGATGTTATTCGTGCAGTCGCCGATCACGGTGTGTTCTTTGAGACGTCACCGCACTTTGGGTTGGGCCAGATTACTGGGTTCGCCCGAATCAATGGCGCGGTCGTCGGGATCATCGCCAACGACTGTCGACATTTTGCAGGGGCGATGACCGCGAAGGGTTCACAAAAAGCCCGTAAACAAATGGAACTGTGTGATATGTTCCATATACCGATTGTGAATTTCCTGGATGAACCTGGCTTCATGATTGGTCCTGACGCCGAGAAGGAAGCCACGATACGCTATGGCATGAGCGCGGTTTCAGCCGCAGTCCAGTCAACGGTCCCCTGGGCGACGATCGCGATCCACAAGTCTTTTGGTGTGGCATCCGCAGCGCATTTTGCCCCCAACAACTTCAAACTGGCCTGGCCATCCTATGAGATGGGTGCGTTACCAGTGCAGGGGGGGGTTGCAGTTGCGTACCACAAGGAGATCGAAGCAGCTCCAGATCCCGAAGCCAAGCGCCTTGAACTCGAGCAGAAACTAATTGAAGGGCGATCGCCGTTTCCGATGATGGAGAGTTTCGCAGTTCACGAACTCATTGACCCGCGTCAGACACGTGCCAGACTGAGTCGTTGGGTTGACTGGATCGAACCGCTGCTTGAAGAACTTAAAGGACCCGTAAAGTGGGGGTACCGCCCATGATCGATTGCCTGAAGACGCGGCTTCGGTGGCCCGTCTGGTCGCAGGTTTTGTTGCTGAGCCTCCTAGCAGGGTCAGGTGTTGCTTCGTCTGACATGTGCGCGTTCAACAATGCTAATCAGTTGATTGAGGCACCTGCAACCATCAAGGTTTCGCCAACCTATCCTACGCCCATGTGGAGAAAGAATATTTCGGGATGCGTGGTTTTTTCATTCGGTCTGAAAGAGGATGGTACAGGACTTAAAAAGCCAACAGCTATTTCCGTAACCCATGCCACTCGAGAGGGACGCGCCCAATTTGTGCGAGCCGGGCGTAAGGCCCTGAAAAAGTGGGTTTTTCACAAAGATCTTGCGATTTCAGGTTCACCACGATACTTCGCCGCGATCCGTTTTCGGATAAAGTCCATTGAAAATGACGAACCGGACTCTTCAGAGGGATTACGCATTTAGTCGACAGGTAGGGAGAATTAGATTGCGAGACGTCAAAGAAAACCATCGCCTGTCCAGTCTTTAAATGGACAATATTGCAATAACTGACTATTCAACCGCGTTTGTCATTTGATGATCAAACCACCCTTAACGCGCTGGTATCGATGAAATCCGTTTTTCGTCTGATTACTGTTCTCATCCTGATTCTTTCGTGGATTACACCATCCATCGCGGACGAAGAACCCCAGGTGTTACCGGAACTGGTTTCCGAGGTGACGGCGATTGTTCCGGGTGAACCATTTCGTGTCGCATTAGTTCAGCATATCAATCCAGGCTGGCACACCTATTGGCGCACCCCTGGGGATTCTGGCGCGGCGACGACACTCGACTGGACGCTGCCACCAGGGTTTAGTGTAGGAGAGATTGCTTGGCCATTGCCGGAACGGATTGTCTATGATTCGCTGGTCAACTACGGCTACCACGATCGAGTTCTGTTGCCTGTCGAGATTACGCCTCCTGCGGATCTCAAACCCGGAGATCAG
>CAJWYI010000178.1 GCA_913049815.1 uncultured Gammaproteobacteria bacterium | reverse complement strand
AATGAACAGGCGACCTGGGAGGACATCCTGGCCGTTCTGGAAGCCATGGAAACAGGTCGTTGGACCAGCGTCTACGCCTACGATCACTTCATTCCACCATGGCACCATGACGATCGAATCATGGACCACGAGTTACTGGACACCCTCGAAGGCTGGTCCCTGCTCGCATCAATTGCAGCGGTCACCAGCAAATTGAAACTTGGGATACTCGTCTCCGGGAATACCTACCGAAACCCCGCCCTCATGGCTAAGATGGCGGCGACCATAGACGTCGTATCGCATGGACGCGTGATGCTCGGTATTGGCGCTGGTTGGAATGTCCGTGAACATGAAGCCTACGGCTGGGAGTTCCCACCGTTGAAAGAACGCTCAGACAGGTTGGAAGAAGCTTGTTGTCTCATACGCAAACTTTTTCACGACGAAGGGCGTGTCGACTTCAACGGCGAGTACTACACGTTGAAGCAGGCCGCGTTTGCACCCAAACGCGGCGGTGATCAACCGATACCCATCATGGTGGGCGGCACGGGGCCGAAGCGAACGTTGAAAACACTCGCCATGTACGGCGACATCATGAACGTGATCGCAAGCCCGGATCAGATCAAGTACCTGTCTGGTGTGCTAGAGCAGCATTGTGAAAAGATTGGCCGGGATCCCGCCGAGATTCAGAAGACAGTCCACGTTCCGATTCGCCTCATCCACGAGGAGAAGAGAGCCAAAGAAGCCCGCGGTAACAACGACTGGGCCATGATGGGATCACCCCAGTACGTGATTGACCGTATCGGAGATTTCCTTGACGTTGGCGTCACAGAGTTCACGCCTCAGATCAGACCACAGAACCCTGAGGTCTATCAGGAACTTGACGAAACCGTTTTCTCGGCATTCGACTAGGCGGCTTAAGCTTTAGTGTCAGAGTCAGGTGCCAGGACGAACCGATTCTTTCAACGAGCAGTACCTTCAACCTACAGGTTCACCCTGGTACCTGACTCTGACCCCACGTCAACTCAACCCTTTCAGGAAGTCGATCAAAGCCTTGTTGACTGCGTCGGGTGCTTCCTGTTGCGTCCAGTGGCCAATTCCCGGCAGCAGAATCACATCACGCAGGTTCGGTACTACAGCTCGCATAGCCGCTTCCGCCGCGTCACTGAACGGTACGACATCGCGGTCACCAGCCACAAACAATGCCGGCTGATTGATCGCCAAATTCTGCTGAGCACCCGTGAGTGACCAGTTTCGATCGATGTTTCGGTACCAATTTAGGCCGCCACGAAAACCACGTTGTTCAAACTCACCCGCAAAATACTCGATGTCATCGCTGGTGAGCCAGTCTGGCAGGTTGTTACCGGGATCAGGCATGAACTCCAGCATGAAAGACGACGCGGGCGGCGCTCCATCGGTACCAAAGGATCCACCACTGCGCTCAATCGCACCACTCGCACCAAAAAGCATTTTTCGCATGGTCGAACGCACATCATTCTGCAATTCGTGCTCGGCGACTCCCTCTTTCTGAAAGTAGAGCTGATAGAAGAAGCGATCACCGAAGGCCTGGGCCGCTGCTTTCATCGGTGGGAAGGGTCCACGTGCTGACACGGGCACAGACAGCGATGCGACGGCACGAAAAATGTCAGGACGCAATTGCGCACTGGTCCATGCCACAGGAGAACCCCAGTCGTGGCCAACGATCACAGCCTTCTCTTCTCCAAGCCCCGTGACAAGCCCAACGATGTCACCAACCAGATGAAAGATGGTGTAGTCATCAATCGGCTCAGGTGCATCAGTTCCTCCGTAGCCCCGTTGATCAGGCGCCACAACTCGGTAACCGGCATCCGCCAGCGCATGGATCTGATGCCGCCAGGAATACCAGGACTCGGGAAACCCATGACAGAGCACCACAAGTGGTCCACTCCCGGACTCAACATAGTGCATATTGATCCCGTTGGACGTGATCGTGTTGTGTGTCAGTTCGGCCATAATCATTCCTTGCTGAGGTGTTGGGCTGGTTTAATGACTGGTGAACGGACCTGCATGATCGAGCGGTGTGTTCAAATATCCTTAAGCCGCTGTTCTCGCCCTAGCAACAGCTGCTTTCCATCGCCACCTGCTTCCTGAAGTCGCGTCAGATAAGACAGCGCATCCTGAGTATCGCATCCCCCAAGCCCCGTTCCGCTGTGATGGTATCCAAGATCGTCTTGCAACGCTTCCGTCATGGATAACACACGTTCACGCGGGACCGAAAGATACTGGTTGAACTGTGTCCTGAGCCAACCCCGCGTGTAGTTCACCGTGATTGTTCTTCGGGGTTCACCAGAAGAATTGCCACCCCCACCATGCAGTGTGGCTCCATCCCAGAGGAACACACTACCGGCCCTCATCTCCGCATAGCGAATCTCCGAGGCTTCCGGCTGACGTTCCTCATCCCAGGCGATACTTCCTGGAACATGCTGGGTACCACCATTAGCCTCATTGAAGTCGTCGAGAGCGATTGCTCCTGTGACCACCAACGGAAGATGCGGTCGTGGGATCAACGTAAAGAAACCATCATCACGATGCAGTCCTTGTGGTTCGCAGCCAGGATCAGGAGACATCGCCACTGCACCGGCGTTCATGATGAAATCCGGCCCAAGGATTCCCGCGACCACCGCACGTAACAGTGGTAGTGTGACAACATCATCAATGACATCGGTCTTCGCAAGGACATTCTGAATATGCATGGTCTGACTATTGCTCCGGTCACGGTAGGCATCGAATAATGCCGCGGTGTCCTCAAATAATGGTCGAAGACCGACTCGGAGACGCTCGATAGCATCAGCTCCAATCAGGTCTGGAACAATACAGTAACCTTGCTCGTGAACCGTTCTGACAAATTTGATCACGGCGTCCACATCGACGGATTGGATCAGTCCAACGTATCGTTTGCGCGCCAGATCCTGTTCGCCGACGTCTTTGCCATCGTCTGTCTTACCGTCGCTCGCCATGCGAAGCGAATGAATCCGTCGCTCAAACTCCGCTTCGCGTTCGGCAAGACGACGTTTGGTCTCACTGGATCCGAGCTGTTGTCTCAGTGCAGCAATTTCGTCTTGCAGACCTTCGTTGTTCTCAGTCAAGGGTGCTCACTCACAGTTGTCCAATTCGATGTAGCCCAAGAGTGTAGGGACTCATCCAGGCGATGCCAACCACACTGACGGATTTGACGACTAACCCACAGACAATCTAAGGCTTGATTGGAGCCAACTGATTGTTCTTTACTCCAGGTTCCACAAAGAACACACGAGACATGACTTGGCTAAAGCATCAAGGACGGTTCGCATCGGCGTGATTGGCTCAGGGATGTGGTCGCACTACTACATCAATGCCTGCCAGCGCCATCGCCAGGCGGAAGCAATGGCAGTCTGCAACCCGAACATTGCCAGCGCACAACGAGTCGCGGAGCGACATCAGGTACCAGGCATCTTCGGCGACGTAAACGAGTTGCTCGCATCAGACCTTGACGCGGTCGCCATCGTTACCCCAAACGATTCACATGCTGCGCTAGCGATTGCGGCGGCACAAGCCGGCAAACATGTTCTCTGTGAAAAACCCATGGCTCTATCTACCGAACAGGCTGAATCGATGGTCGCGGCCGCAAAGGATGCCAACATCGTCACAGGCATCAACTTTACCTGGCGTCATCCTTCTGCGGCACAGTACGCACGACACCTCGTCCGTAGTGGTGAAATCGGTCGTATTTTCCACGTCAACGGTTGTTTCAACCAAGGATTCCTGACCAATCCCAATGTGCCATTGATGTGGCGCCTACAAAAGGCCAAAACTGGCACCGGCTGCCTAGGTGATATCGGCTCTCACATTCTTGACCTCGCCGAGTGGGTATCGGGTGAATTCATCACCTCTGTATGCGGCGATTTGACGACCTTCATTGACGAGCGGCCAAAGGCAGACGGCTCCGGGAAGGGCCCTGTCGACGTAGATGACGCTGCCACCGTTCTAACACGATTCGAGAATGGCGGACTGGGTAACTTCATGAGTACCAGGTACGCTGCAGGTTCCGGGGGCATGGACCAGCGTCTGGAAATCTACGGACAGAAGGGTTCACTCATTATGGATTTCCAGGATCAGGACTATATCAAAGTCTCGATTGGGTCGTTTCAACGAGAAAACCAGATGCTGACCGTTCCGATACCACAACGCTTCAAGACAACGGCAGAAAGGTACATGGGTCAGAACGTCACGAACTTCATCGATGCCATCATTCGAGACGAACCGATGTCTCCTGATTTCCGTGACGGTCTGCACAGCCAGCGTCTTCTGGACGCCATCGTCACATCAGCGGAAGGACGTTGCTGGATCGATGTTCCGTAAGACCACCGTTTCGAAGACGAACAAAGCAGATTGCAACACTCCAAGAGAGATCTACCATGGATATAAAACCGTACAACATTGACATAGATGAGGCCACGTTGGATGACCTCAATACTCGCCTTGCTCATACGCGTTGGCCTGACGAAGAAACACCGAATGACTGGAGTCAGGGGGTTCCACTTGCCTACGCCAAGGAAGTCTGTCAGTACTGGGCTAACGAATATGATTGGCGAAATCGGCAACAACTGATGAACCGGTTCGATCACTTCACTGCGGAGATTGATGGGCTGTCGATTCACTTCATCCACCAGCGCAGCCCTTTTGCGGATGCCCGTCCACTCCTCATCACCCATGGCTGGCCCGGTTCAATCGTCGAATTCATGAAAGTAATCGAACCCCTCTCTGACCCTGTCAGTCATGGCGGTAAGGCCAAAGACGCTTTCCATGTCATCTGTCCCTCTCTTCCTGGTTATGGTTTTTCAGGCAAGCCCGACATCACGGGCTATGGTGTTGGTAAAATCGCCGAGATATGGGACGAACTGATGGTGGGTCTTGGCTACGATGCTTACTTCGCGCAAGGGGGTGACTGGGGATCTGCGGTGACCACTGCCATTGGCCTCCAACACAAAGGCCACTGCAAGGGCATCCACCTCAACATGCCGAGTGCTGGTCCCACCAAGGAAGTACGTGAAAACCCAGACGAAAAAGATCAGCGTGCCATGCAGGGATCGAAGTACTACCAGGATTGGGACTCTGGCTATTCCAAGCAACAAAGTACACGCCCACAGACACTAGGCTATGGACTCGCAGATTCCCCCAGCGGCCAGGCCATGTGGATCATGGAGAAATTCTGGCGTTGGACGGACTGTGATGGCCACCCCGAGAAC
>CAJWYI010000177.1 GCA_913049815.1 uncultured Gammaproteobacteria bacterium | reverse complement strand
GCTCATCCCGGGCATGGCATCAATACACAGGATTGGCCTCTCGGACCCAGAAGAGGATTTTGTCGTCCTCTTATGGATCCATGCGTGTTTCCTGACGGTACTCTGCGCACCCGCCGATCAGAAACTCTGGTCACTCATGGCATTTGACCGCGATATCCCAATCCGTCGAAAAAATCTGATCATGTCGTTCTATGAAGCAATGCAGAAGAAGCACCTCTACTTCGCGGGCCCTGGGCATCGCATGCTCAGCAAGAACCCCACGTTTACCTCAATGCTTGATTCCCTGTCAGACTGGTTCCCGGACGTTACGTGTGTCATCTGTGTACGTGAACCAGCAAAAACCGTCCCGTCCCAACTCAGTTCACTCGGTCCCGCATTAGCGTTGTTGGGCCACGGAAAAACAATTCCCTCAGGATTCAAGAAACAGATACAGTCTGGACTATGCCACTACTACGGTGCCATCAACCACCACATGCTCCTTGCTCGTCATCAGCAACGACCCTCCATGGTCATTCCCATGTCACGTCTGAAGAGTGATCTGTTGGCGACGGTCAGTGATGTGCTCCATTTGGCGGAGCAACCCATGAGCTCACAGATCAGCGATGCCATCGCAGATCACCTGGAGGAGCCCTATCAAAGCGGTCATCGATACGACCTCGCGGATTATGACCTGACGCGCGACGACATCGACCGATTCTTCGCCGCCGTATGGCCTCTGGTCATTTCACCCGAAGACGACGTACCCACCAATGATGTCGAACATGTCTGATACCGGTCAGAACCCATTGTCCGCGCTACAGATCGGTGACCTGCGTGTTGCCGTTACCTCCGATGCAGCGCCAGAGCGCAATGGAGTGGGCGCCTATTACGAGGACCTTCTGAGCTACCTGTCGCCGCGTCTGGCAAAGGCAGAGGTGTTCTCACCCGTCATCAGCGACGGACGCTGGGAAGCACCCATGGTGCTCCCAATGCCAGGAGACGCAACGCAGAAATTGTGTTTTCCAAACCCGTTCGCATTGCAGCGTGCACTGACTGACCTGAACCCTCATGTGCTGATTGTGCCAACCCCTGGAGGGTACGGATTTACCGGTGCCTACGTCGCCGCGCGAAAGGGCATTCCCATGCTCACAGGCCTTCACACCTCGTTCGAACAACTAACGGATCTTTATTGGCACGGTTCCCTCAAAGGAAAGTTCTTCCGGCAATACCTCGAGCGAACGCATCAATATCTCTTTAATCGCTCCAGTGCCGTACTCACAAATTCCCAAGATATGTACCAGTTGGCAGTACGCATGGGAGCGCCGAATATTGAGATGATCGGTACACCTATTCCAAGGTTGTTCACCCAGACTCCTGTAGTGCCTTACGAGGGCAGATTGGAACGTGTGTTGTTCGCGGGTCGACTTGCCGCGGAAAAGCGTATCGACACCATACTGGACGCAGCCCGTGCCTTGCCTCACCTATCATTCAGCATCGCCGGAGATGGACCGCTGCGCTCTAACGTTGAAAACGCCGCCGATACCCTGGCGAACGTCAACTACCTGGGGTGGCTGGATAGACAGGACCTCTGCCGCTATGTTGATGGACATGACGCACTGGTCCTTCCCTCTCACTTTGAGTCATTTGGCACTATTGCGCTGGAGGCGATGGCCCGCAATCGGGTCGTCATCGTTTCGAAAGGCACAGGTATATCGAATTGGACCGATCTCTCCCGTGGGTTTGTCACACTGGGTGACAACACCGATCTAACATCGACCTTAAAACAGCTGTCGGAAGCAGAATCTGACTGGCGGAAAGCACTCGCAGGTCGTGCGCTTGAATCCGCAACGACATTCAACAATGAGAACCTGACCAGTTGGGAACGAATTCTATTGAAGACCACCAATCAGCCACGTCCCTAGTCCATTGCGCGCAGTTGTCTCTATCCATGACGTAATGCCTGTGACACTGGATCATGTACGCGACATCATCGACCGGATACCGGACACCTGCCGACAAAACCTTCTCCTGCTTGTGGTTCCCGGCCTCAACTGGCAGGACGCAGATATCCGGCAACTACAGGAATGGCAACAGGAGGGTTACCTGCTTGCCGGACACGGCTGGACCCACGAAGCCCGTCATATCGAAGGTTTGTATCACCGACTGCATTCACTGTTTATCTCCCGTACCGCGGCAGAGCACCTGTCGTTATCCCACGATGAGATCATTGACCTGATCATGCGCAACCATGCATGGTTTCCACAACATGACCTTCTTCCACCGGACTACTATGTGCCACCCGCCTGGGCACTGGGATCCGTCACCCAGGACGACCTGCGTTCAACGCCGTACCAATATATTGAGCTAACGAGCGAAATACGCCGCATCTCCACCGGACAACGAAGAGTGTTGCCGCTGGCAGGCTTCGAAGCCGATCAAGCGCTGCGGAAATGGTCCCTGACCGCCAGCAACGTGACCAATCGCCTGATCAGTAGCCCATTGAGACCCTTGCGAATCGCGATCCACCCCTATGATTTCACCCTTCTGTTGTCGCAGATGCTTGGCGAGCTACTCGAACGAGTTGAAGAAACCGTTCACTACCACACACTATTCGATGGCTGATTATCGAATTTCAAGGTTCAATCCCAGATTGCTCGCCTGGATACACTCCCGCAACAAACTGGCTTCAAACACAGGCTGCGATGCGAGCCAACCTTCTTCAAAGATCAGTCTCAGTTCATTTTTCTTGTGTTTGATCTGGTAAGGCGGCGTTGCATCGTCCTGTCGACGGCCGTTCATCAGAACACCAAGCCGAAGCAGGGCAATCAGTCGCTCGATTTCCGGGGGAGCAAACAAACTGAATTCCCGGACCTCATTGTTCTTGAACTTTTTGCGATGAAAACGTACCAGTGATGCTACGAGTTGTTGCTGTTCCTGGTTGAAGCCCGGCATCTCGACGTTCTGCAGAATGTAGCCGGAATGGCGTTGTACGCCCCTTGAATTGATCTGCAGACCGACCTCATGAAGCAGCGCTGCCCAACCAATGAGCGAACGATATTCCTGCCGATCAAGCTTCCAGTCAGAACTAACCCCATCAAATAGCTGCCATGTGGTGTTAAGCACTCGCTGAGCCTGGGCCAGGTCAACGTCATAGCGACTTGCGAGACTTTGGGCGGTACGTTCCCGAATGTCGTGATGACTGAGACGATCCTCCATGTCATAGATCACCCCCTCTCGCAGCGCAGCGGATGAGTAGGTCATTTCCTTGATCTCAATCACATCGAAGATACCTTTCAAAATCGCAAGCCCTGCCGGGAAAACCCGGCGTCTCTCATCTGAAATATCCTCAAATGGCAGCTCATCAACATGCCCCGCGGAAACACACAGACTCACGAGTTCTTTGATCTGTTTTCGCGTCACACGACGTTCGCCGGTATCCCCTGCGATAGCCATCGCCTGCTCAGTGACGGCCCGAATGGATCCGGAAGAACCCAGGGTTTGATCCCAATCCACTTCATGGAATTCATCCGGCGCAATCTCCATGATCTGTCGCACTGCGGTCACGGCCTTATCGAACTGCTTCTGTTTGATTTCGCCGTCTCGAAAGAAGCGATGACTGAATGTCACACACCCCATCTGCAGACTGGTGAGCGCGATCGGATCGAAGCCTTCGCCCAGAATGAGCTCAGTGGAGCCACCACCGATATCGATGACCATACGTCGACCTTCCGCGTGTTGTGTGTGTGCAACCCCCTGGTAGATCAGTCTGGCTTCTTCCATGCCACGGATAATCTCGATCGGATATGGGAATACTTCACGCGCAGCGCCGAGGAATTGTCGCGCGTTTCGCGCCTGCCGGAGCGTATAGGTGGCTACTGCGCGCACAGAATCCGGCTCAAAGTCGCCAAGGCTATCGTTGATCAGACGGAGGTGGTCAACCCCCCGCGCAATCGAGTCGTCAGAGAGCCAGTTATCTGCATCCAGTCCACGTGCAAGCTGAACCTTCATTTTGACTTGATGCAGGATTTGGACATCGTTGGCGACGATGCGGGCAACGACCAGATGAAAGCTGTTGGAGCCAATGTCCAGTGCCGCGATGCGGGTCGCGGTGCGCTTGTCTTCACTATCGAGTGTTTGCGTAAAGTCCGACATCTCGACACAGGAACGGTTTTGCAAACATTGCCGCAAACGGCCGGGTGTATCAAGAGATACACCCGGTATATTTACAAGACAGAGGCCGGTATCAGATGCGCCAGAATGTGGTCTTTAGTTCAGCGTCGCTCAAGTCGAGAATATCTTCGGCGTAATTGCCGATATCGCTCGGATCAAGGTCGACACCCAGGTTCACACCGGAATTGGCGTAGATCGCATCCGATGCAAACTTGCCACCAGCAGCCTGGACGATTCTTCCATTCGGCGCATCTTCGGATGCCATCAGCAGAATGGCAGCACTGACCAGTTTTGGATGGTTGTCCGGTTCAGGATTCTCAGCATCAATCGTGCTCCCCGGTACACTCGCTGTCATGCGCGTGGCAGCGCCCGGCGACAGACAATTGACCCGAACGTTGTGCGAAGCGCCTTCGCGAGACAGGTTGTTCATCAACCCCACCATACCCATCTTGGCTGCGCCGTAGTTGCCCTGGCCGAAACTACCGAGAATGCCCGATACGGAAGACGTGAAAACAATGCGTCCGTAGTTCTTCTCGTACATGATCGGCCACGCATGCCAGGTCACATAGGCAGTCCCGTTAAGGTGTACGTTGATGACGAGATCCCACTCATCTAGAGTCATCTTCTTGAAGGATTTGTCGCGCAGGATCCCGGCGTTGTTGATGAGAATATCCACTGTCCCATACGTGGAGACAGCGGTTTCGACGATACCCTTGGCACCGTCACGGTCAGATACGGAGTCCTTGTTGGCGACAGCTTCACCACCGTTGTCACGGATTTCCTCAACAATGAGATCAGCCATGTCTGACTTTCCGGAACCATCCACGGAACCGCCCAGATCATTGACCACCACTTTGGCACCCTGCTCAGCCAACAGCACGGCATGTTCTTTACCCAGACCGCCGCCAGCACCTGTCACGATGGCAACCTTACCTTCTACACTCATGAAAACTCCTGACTAATCCAAAAAGTCCGCAAAAAATCCCGAAAAAAGACGGGGCGAAAAATCAGCGGGGCGAGGAAACCATCTCTCGTTGGTGGATGCAACCTGAAACACTCGGGTTGATAACCGAATGGCGACGTACCAAATGATGGTCTACCGAAAGGTGTGATCAGTCGATCATATGCGCACGACCTTCTGAATCGAGCAAGTTTCGTGCAGGTGTA
>CAJWYI010000176.1 GCA_913049815.1 uncultured Gammaproteobacteria bacterium | reverse complement strand
CGTCGAGTATCTGACAAAAGATGTCGGTGTCGCTGCTATTCCAGTCTCAGTGTTCTATGACAGCCCACCGAATCAGCGTTTGGTCCGTTTCTGTTTTTGCAAAGATGACACAACCCTCGGAAGTGCGGCTGAGCGGCTGAGCGCACTTTAAACAACAGTACACATGATGGGACAGTCGACAATGACGACCGATCAGATTGCCATTACGCTGGTTCAGACTGAACTCGTCTGGGAAGACCCTGATGCAAATCGAGAACATATGTCCGAATTGTTGTCGGGTCTTACAGAGACAGACCTTTTGGTGCTGCCCGAAATGTGGTCCACCGGTTTTTCGATGGCTTCTGATCGACTTGCAGAAGGGATGGACGGTCCGACGATTACCTGGATGAAAGCCATGGCTGATAACTTGACTGTACCGGTCGCTGGTAGCGTCATTATCGAAGAGAGCGGTCAACGATTTAACCGTTTCTGCATTGCCTACCCGGGTGGCGATGTATCGCACTATGACAAGCGTCATCTCTTCCGAATGTCGGGTGAACACGAACACTATGCGCCTGGATCTAGTCGTCGGGTATTTGAACTAAATGGATTTCGAGTACTACCTCAGGTGTGTTACGACCTAAGGTTCCCGGTATTCATGCGTAACCGGAGACAGCACGGTTCAAGATCTGATGAGCCATACGATCTGATGATTGTTGTGGCCAACTGGCCCGCCCGCAGAAGACACCATTGGCGCACATTACTGCAGGCTAGAGCCATCGAAAACCAGTGCTACGTCGTCGGCGTCAATCGGATTGGACTAGATGGGAACAACGTTGAATACTGTGGTGATTCTCTGGTCGTCGACTACGAAGGTGGGCTCGTGGCGGATCTTCAGGATCGCGATGTCGTCCAAAACGTTGTCATCAGTCGATCAGACATGCTCGCTTACCAGGATGGCTTCCCTGCATGGAAGGATGCCGATGAGTTCGACTTGAGCATCTAATCATGGGTCATGAATTCAGACCAAGTCCATAGAATGTTCCCCAACTCAGACCATTCCGCGTATCTTCTTTGGGGCGATATTCGCACCCCACCCATCCGGTATATCCCAGCTCATCCAGCACGCCGAACAGATGCGGCATGTTTACTTCGCCATACTGTGGTTCGTGTCGTCCGGGTAGACTTGAGAACTGGATATGGCCGATAACGTCCCAACACTCTTTCAAACCGGCCGCAAGATTTCCCTGCATGATCTGCAAGTGGTAAAAATCATACTGTAGTCGGACATTTGTACGATTGACTGTTGAGATGATATCACGCGCACGTGCCGTTCCTTGTATCAGATATCCAGGGACATCCTGGCCGTTTAACGGTTCCAGAAGTAGCTGGATCCCCGATTCCCCAGCAACATCTGCAGCGTTTGCAAGATTCTCCTCGAAAGTCCGCAAACATGTCGACTCATCGGTGTCGTCAGGAACGACACCCGCCATGAAATGAATCATCGGAACATGACATGCTTTCGCATACATCAGGGCCTGGTCGAAGCACCTATTGAACGCATCCTGTTGCCCTGGAATAGCGGCAAGACCGCGGTCTCCTCTCGCCGCGTCCCCCATTGGGGTATTCAATAGGATCCATTGAAGATCATTGTCTTCAAGCCCACGATTAAGTTCGTCAGTTGTTAGCGAATAGGGTTGAAGAATTTCTACGGCCTGGAAACCTGCATCCGCAGCAGCTTTAAACCGATCCTTCATGTCATATTCTGGGAACATCATTGAAATGTTAGCAGCAAACCGTGGCATCAGAATCTCTCTTGTGGATGTCGGAAGTAATTCAACTGAGTATCTCGGAAACGAGGATCAGCATCAGATCGTCACGACCGTCACTGATGGTAGATTGAGGATCGGTTCATCGTGGAAGCCGCGAACCAGCAGTACAACTTCCCCGGAACTGGCTAGTGACAACGCATCAGCGACCTGTCGTGCCAACTCATTTGGATTATCAACACCAGCTGCAGACTGCATGACTGGGACAACACCCCACATCAGGGCCATTTGTCTGAAGACAACATCACTATTCGTAATGGCAACGATGGGAGCAGCCGGCCGTGCATTGCTCACCGTAATCGCCGAAATACCCGACTGGGAGATCACAATGATCCCCCGTGCTGACAATGCTTTAGACATATGAGACGTGGCATCAGCGATCACTGTCGCAAGTGCCCCAGAATCCTGATGATCCAACAAACGTCCCCACATTCCCTGCCGATTCAGTTGTGCTTCAACCTGCCGTGCTATCCGGTCCATCGTGACTGCCGTTTCGATCGGATACGCACCGACCGCCGTTTCACCAGACAACATGACAGCGTCCGCGCCACTGTTTACCGCATATGCGACATCAGTGACTTCAGCACGCGTGGGTCTTGCACTGTTAATCATGGACTCCAGCATCTGTGTCGCAACGATAACAGGCTTATTGTTTCGACGCGCCAAAGCAATCAGTTCATCTTGTGCCAGAGGGACCTCTTCTGGTGAAAGTTCAACCCCAAGGTCGCCTCTTGCGACCATGATGCCATCACTGCACATAATGATGGCCTCAGCATTTTCGAGTGCCTCCGGCTTTTCGATTTTGGCGATCAGGGAAGGAGATTGCTCTGAACCAAGAACGAGTTCGCGCAGTACATTCATGTCGTTGGCGCTTCGCACGAATGACATCGCCAAAAAATCGACGCCAAGATCGAGCGCAAATTGTACATCCCGCTTGTCCTTTTCCGTCAGTGATGGCACCGAGACATCGACACCCGGCAGGTTAATTCCTTTGTGCTCAGACAGTTCACCACCATGAATCACATCACACTGAATATCTTGTCCGTTCACATCCACCACACACAGTTCAATCAGACCGTCGGCGATGAGAATACGGTCTCCCATGCTGACGTCTTTGTGGAGGTCCGCGTATTGCGATGGAATCAAATCTTGTTCTCCCGGAACATCACGGGTCGTCACAATCACCTGATCTCCCATCGTCAGCTGTATCGGACCACCTGGGAAGCGGCCTGTGCGGATTTTTGGGCCGCAAAGATCGGCCAAAACCGCCACGGGCTGACCACTGGTGTCTGCAACATCCCGAATAAACCGAAAAACCTGTCGATGTCTCGCATGCTCGCCGTGGGACATGTTGAGTCGAAAAACATTAACCCCAGCCTCCACCAGAGAGGCGATCCGTTCCCTCGATTCCGAAGCAGGTCCAATCGTCGCGACCATTTTGGTGCGCCGGTACTTCAGATGATCAACATGAGTGTCAATTGCCATGACTAGCAGTTACCGGCAAAACGGGAATTCTGCCACAGTTCCCGGCGCGCGACTAAAAACGAATACCTGACTCTTTTGCCACTTTCGTGACCCTAATTTCGCATATACTTCTCACCAACCTGAGGACGATAGGACATTTGGATTGCTTTATTTTCTTGGAGAGAATCTCGCCGAATTTGCCGGTCCGATCCGACTGCTTACTTCCTATGTCTTTCTTGCGGGATTAGGCACAGCGGCCGCTGCAATACTGACCTGGATGCTGCTGCCAAGATTCTGGCATCTTTTGCCAACAGACCAGGGGCGTGAATTCGCGTTTGACGCCGAACGCAGTATTGGCAAACCAGTCAGCGCCGGATTGATCTTCGTACCAATTTTCGTTCTGACTAGTGTCGTTGTGGTGCCATTCGACCTCATGTTCATTCAAGTCCTGCTCTGCGTGCTGCTCGCGATGTTCGTCGGCTACCTTGACGATCGTTCAGCATCAGGTTGGAGTGAGTACCGACTGGGAGCGGTTGACCTGGCGCTGGCAATCATCGCCAGCATTGTCATATGTCAGCTGGAGCCCTTTACAATGTGGCTACCTCTTTACAAGGACCCCGTTGTTGTAGAGCCGTGGCTGTTCATCCTGTGCGCAACGCCGCTGATCTGGCTCTCTATCAATGCCACCAATTGCACCGACGGCGTAGATGGTCTGTCGGCAAGTCTGTCAGGCGTGGGCATTCTGTTTCTTGGGATGATTTTGTACATGATTCTCGGTCATGCAGAGATCGCAGCATATCTTCTAGTACCGCACTACCAGCAAGGTGCCGACTGGGCCATTATGGCGTTCATCATGATGGGTTGCCTGACTGGCTACCTCTGGCACAACAGTTACCCGAGTGCCGTATTGATGGGCGACGCAGGATCGCGTCCGATTGGTCTTCTGCTTGGTGTCCTGGTCCTTGCCTGCGGTAATCCGTTTCTGATTCTGGTGGTCGCATTCGTCGTTCTCGTCAACGGCGCGACTGGCTTGTTCAAGGTCGCTCTGCTAAGGTTTTTTCGAATCGGAATTTTCAGCCAGATCCGCTACCCACTGCACGACCACGTACGCCACAACATGGGTTGGTCCAATACACAGGTTCTCGTCCGCTTCATGTTGTTGCAGTTAGTCGGTACGCCTCTCTTGCTCGTCTTGCTCCTCAAGGTCCGATGAAAGCCGTGACTGACCGCCAGCTGTGAGTTATGAACGGCCTGCAGCCAATCATTACAATTTAACTCGGTTACCTGTTTGCCGCGAGAGAGGGTCACGTACAGTGGTGTTTCCCTTACCTCGATAGTCGTACTTCCATCATCGGCACCAGAGCACCAACAAGTCGTGTGCCAACTTACTGAGTAGCAAAGTTATATTGCAGATAACTATAGGTTAAGCGGTCAGATCGAGATATGCTCTAAATCACAGTCAAACTGTGACAGGCCTCAAACGGGACAATATGTGGCCATGGGGCAATTTTGGTCAGTGACTATTATTAATTTTTATTGCGACCCACATGTTCGAGTCTCAAGAACTACGGTACTCATAGGTGAGCGGGATTGATGAGAGACGTCAGGATATGATCCTGCCATTGTCCATCAATCTTGAGAAAAGCAGCTGCCCTTCCTTCAATTCGAAATCCCAGTCTGTTCAGCAGATTGCCGCTTTTGGCATTGTGCGGCATGTAGTTCGCCATGATCCGATGTAGTTGCATCCGATTGAATACGTGGTCGATCGCTGGTTGTAGCGCTTCTTGCATGATTCCCTGCCCCTGCCACTTTTCTCCTAGGGCGTAACCCAGGTGACACGATTGAAAAGTACCACGAACAATGTTCGTGAATGAGCAGACACCTATGACTCGGTCCTCATCGCGAGGCAGGACGGAAAGACGAAGACTAACACCATCGTGATATTCGCCTCGAGCGTCCGAATGTTGCTGTTCCCAATAGGCACTAGTGTAGAAAGCTTCTGTCCTGAGCGGTTCCCACGGTTTCAGATAGTCACGATTACTGCGACGGAATGCGACCATTAGATCCGCTTGATTCGGTGCCAATAGACAGAGCCTGAGTCTGGACGTAACAAATTCTGGATAGCCGAATCGAGAACGGCGCCCTAACATGGCGTCACCCCTGTTGCGCGTTCATTAAAAGTTCAACGTACGTGTAGAGTTGACCATCGGCAGTCAACGAAAGCCGTCCGACATC
>CAJWYI010000175.1 GCA_913049815.1 uncultured Gammaproteobacteria bacterium | reverse complement strand
TTGTAGAGTACCTGGGGCAGATCTACAGCATCTGCGATAGCTTTGTAGTGTTGGTAAAGCCCCTCCTGCGTCGGCTTGTTGTAGTAAGGCGTCACCAGAAGGCATGCATCCGCACCCGCTTTCTTTGCTCCTTCTGTTAGTTCAATGGCTTCTTGGGTCGCGTTGGCACCTGTGCCTGCGATAATAGGAACTCTCCCTGCCGTAATTTCAACAACACGGGTAATGATGTCGCAATTCTCCTGCATGGAGACTGTCGGGGATTCACCTGTCGTCCCGACAGGCACAATTCCATCGGTTCCCTCACTGATGTGCCACTCGACCAGTTTTTCAAGCTGATCCCAGGAGACGCTACCGTCGTCGGCCATCGGCGTCACCATTGCAACTATGCTGCCTGAAATCATGTGAACCCCCTACTGATGTCCCTACCCGAAGGACGCGATGATACTACGTGAGTGAACCGGACCATAGGGTGGATCGGAGGTCGTCAATGCAGTGACGTGATCAGGCCTCTGCCGGTACTGAGGCCATCTCGGATCTCACCTGAGGCCATGCCGTCATCACCGCCTTGACAAGGGTTGCCAGTGGAATCGCGAAAAACACACCCCAGACACCCCACCAGCTGCCGAATATCAACACGGCTAGAATGATGGCAATAGGATGCAGGTTATTAGCCTCAGAAAAGAGAAGTGGTACGACCACAAAGCCGTCGATCGCCTGAACCACCGAATACCAAAGCATCAAGTACAGGAAGTCCGCTGACCAGCCAAACTGAACGTAAGCAATAATGACCACCGGAATTGTGACCGCGACCAGCCCCACATAGGGCACGACGACTGACAGACCCACAAGAAAAGCCAGCAACACCGCATAGTTAAGTCCAAACAGCTCAAACAGCAGGTAACTGGCAATTCCCAGAAGAATCACTTCCAGCACTTTTCCCCTGACGTAGTTGTAGACCTGTAGATTCATTTCGGCACCGATGCGATTAAGCAGCGGACGCCGTTCCGGCAGAAAAGATAGCGACCAGGCAATAAGCTCACCCCGATCCTTAAGCAGAAAAAAGACGATGATGGGGATTAACATAGTGTACACGCCCATCGTAATCACGACAGGAAGTTGAGACAACGAAAATGACAACAACCATTGACCAAGATCACCAGCTTCCGTGTTGATCATCTCCAGCCACATCGTAACCTGATGTTCAGAAATCAAAGCGGGATAGTTTTCGGGAAGCGTCGCCAATGTGTCGCGAACACGTTCCATGATCCCTGGCAGATTTTCGAACAATGCCTGCATCTGCCGCCAAGCCAGTGGAATAGCAAAGACCAGGAGACTGAAGAAGGCAGACAGGAAGACCAGGAATACGATCCACACGGCCGCGATTCGCGGAACGGATAGTCTCTGCAGCGTATTAATCGCCCCATAGAGGACATAAGAGAAAATAATACTGAGCAGCAAAGGCATCAGTATGTCACCCATCATCAAGAGGACTGCGACTGCGCCAACGATGATCACCGCCAGAAGTACCGCTTCCTCTTCAGAAAGAAAACGGTGAAACCAGCCGCGAACCACATCCAACATGGGACGTCTCAGGCCTTCTTCAGCCAGTAGGTGTAGTGGCCTTCCTCTTCCTCGGATTTCAGCAACGGATGCCCGCTTTGCTCTGAAAAAACGCGAAAGTCGCGGACCGAACTTGAATCCGTACACAGAATTTCAAGAACGGCTCCTGTCTCGAGTTTGTTCAACGCCTGCTTGGCTTTGAGCAATGGCAAAGGACAGGTCAGTCCGCTCGCGTCGAGTATTTGATCCACTTCTGACACGTCACTTGGTCCGGTGTGGCTTGGGAGCAACCAGTATACATGTTTGCCACCGGATCCGACCTGCGGAACCGATATCCGAATAGTACGGTCTAACCCACGGCGACATCTCATTCAGTAAGACTCGCATTCGCGACAGGCACAAACGGCATGCGAACAGGAAAAGTCGCCACATGCTTCGGCGCAACGTAGGATAAGGTAATGGGCAATCTCATGCGCCGCGCACGCTCAAGACCATCGGTCTTGCTGATCATCTCACTGGTCTGTTCGGTCGTGGCGCTTGGCGAACCCGTGGAACGTAATTTACCAGATCTTGGCGACCGGTCATCCGGTATAATCTCGCCGGAACTCGAACGAGAAATCGGACAGGACTTTCTTCGACAACTACGCCGGTCTGTGCCCTATGTCTCCGACCCACTCTTACAAGACTATGTCGAACACCTGACGTTCCGCCTCGCCGCGAACAGCGAGCTTTCAGACAAACGGCTAGACCTGATAATCCTAGCAGGTACCGATATCAATGCGTTTGCAGCGCCCGGAGGCATCGTTGGCATCAACCTGGGTCTGTTTCTCCACGGTCAGAATGAGCACGAATTCGCCGCTATTGTTGCCCATGAACTCGCCCACCTCAGTCAACGTCATTTTGCACGTCAAATCGAAAACGCCGAACAACCTGCACTGATCAATGCGGCTGGCTTACTCGCTGGAATTGTATTGTCAGCGACAACCGGTCTGGACGCAGGTCTGGCGGCAGTCACGACAGGTCAGGCACTCGCGCTAGACCACATGCTCAGGCACAGTCGAGCGAGAGAAAGGGAGGCCGATCGGTTGGGGATTTCAACGCTGGTCCGATCCGGACACGATCCCGCAGCGATGGCCGCGATGTTCGAAAGACTTGACCGCAGTCATCGGTTTTCCGGTGACAACGTGCCGGAATTCCTACGCACCCATCCGGTCACGGGCGCACGCATTGCAGATTCTCTGAACCAGGTGACGCGTCTGCCAAGAAAGTCATTTGCACCCAGCCTGGACTACCATCTGATGCGAAATCGGGTCAGAGTCAGGGCCTCAACCGAGAGTCCTTCCGACCTGGTACGCATCTTCACCGACGACATTAATCGTTACCGGCGACCTTCGTTTTCAGGTCATCAAACTGTACTGGCAGACGCCGCACAGTACGGGCTATCACTCGCTCTACAGAAAGAAAATCGCCCTGTTCAAGCACTTCGCCAAATTCGCTCACTCCGTGACAGGTACCCCGTCAAGATCTCGTTATTGCTCGCCGAAGCTGATGTATTGATCCAACTTCAGGACTCTACACGGGCCATCGACCTGCTGCGTTCAGGATTAACTTTATCGCCAGGCAACTACCCGATTTCCATGAACCTAGCACTGCTACTGTCACGCGAAGGATTTGCGGCAGATGCCACTGATCTCCTGTCACCGCTCACTGGCGAGCGACCCAACGATATCTATCTGTGGTACGAATTGGCTGAAATCCATGGTCTGGCGGACAATACAATTGCAATTCACGAAGCCCGTGCAGAGTACTTCGTTCTCGCCGGTAACCCCCAGCAAGCCATCCGACAACTGAAATTCGCGCTACCCCTTGTCGTAGATAATTTCCAGCGACGCGAAAGGATCCGCAAGCGCATCCTCGACATCGAAGCGCGGGTGGAACGCTCTGTCCAGGCCAATGGGCTTGGCGAGCACCAATCTACCTTGTCTGACCACCCGCACTAAAGTTAACCATGCGTTCGAGCGGCTGAAGTGCGCGTTCGCCCACAGCCGGGTCTACGGTGATTTCGTTCGTGCCGGACTCAAGCGTCTTCGCCAGATCTTCGAGCGTGTTCATACCCATCCAGGGACAATGTGCACAACTGCGACAGGTCGCTCCCTCGCCAGCAGTGGGTGCCTCGATAAACTGCTTGCCCGGTGCCAACTGTCGCATCTTGAAGAAAATGCCTCGATCAGTTGCGACAATGAATTTTTCGTTCGGTAATGTTTGTGCGGCTTTGATGATCTGCGTGGTCGATCCAACAATATCTGCTTGCCCGATCACTGACTCAGGTGATTCAGGGTGAACCAACACCGCTGCATCAGGATGCACACGTTTGAGGTCAATCAGACCGTTGGCTTTGAACTCTTCGTGGACGATGCAGGCACCATCCCAGAGCACCATGTCGGCACCGGTCTCTCGCTGGATATAGCCTCCCAGATAGCGATCAGGAGCCCAGATCAACTTTTCACCATTCGAGGTCAGATGCTCCGCCACATCGAGCGCAATACTGGAGGTGACGACCCAGTCAGACCGCGCTTTGACCGCTGCCGAGGTGTTGGCATATACCACCACCGTTCTATCCGGATGCTCGCCGCAGAAGGCAGAGAATTCATCGATGGGACAACCCAGGTCGAGAGAACAGGTTGCCTCGAGCGTCGGCATCAACACACGCTTATCTGGCGACAGTATCTTGGCGGTTTCTCCCATGAAACGGACACCAGCGACTACCAGGGTGGTTGCGGTCTGATTGGCCCCAAAACGGGCCATTTCGAGTGAGTCCGATACAAGGCCGCCAGTTTCTTCAGCAAGGGCTTGAATAGCATCGTCCGTATAGTAGTGCGCTACCAGCACTGCGTCTTCTGATCGAAGGAGTGACTTGATGCTCTCGCGGTACGCTTCCCGGTCCTCATCGCTCAGGTAATGGCTCTGGTGAAGCGGTATGTCGAAGGCGATATTGGCCATCAGAATAGGTTTCCCCCGGGTGAATGACTTATTATAACCGCCGCACGCAAACACGGTACACTCGCCGCAATCCCCGGGTTCCAGTCCTTTTGCACCAGATTCAACCCCATGATGCCATCAAAAATCCTCCTCATCGTTCCTGAGACCGACGTCGTGCTCGACGGAAACTACCTGCGTATAGCAAATGCGCTGATCAGCGCCGGGAACACTGAAGTGATTCTGAGTCACATGGATTCCCTGGGCATGTCACAAGGCGAGGTCTCCACCGGGGGAGCACCGATCCGCAATACTATTTCGCCCGAAACATCCATGCCGTCAGCGACAAGTCAGTATCCGCTAAGGTCCTTCGACGTTGTCTGGATACTGTCTCTCGGCAACCGAAACTCGTTTCTCGACAAGATCCAAATGCTGCATGCCGTCGCTGATCAGACTCGCATCATCAACTCGCTCACCAGCCTGATGCATTTAAAGAGCAAGTACCTCCTGAGCAGCCAGCCTGATGTGTTCCAACACCCCTTGACCTGGGCCTCTACGGATCCTGACTTACTGCTCGACATCGTCCGGTCGGAAGGAGGGACATTTATTGCAAAGCCACCCGCCCTCAGTATGGGGCATGACGTTTTTTTGATTACACCAGACGATCCAAATACCAAAGTGATCCTCGAGACGTTAACGGGTCGTCATCACGATCAATACTGTTTGTTGCAACGGTATGTTCCAAACATCGAACAAGGCGAGAAACGTGTGCTGCTCGCACATGGACGTCCGGTGGGTCAGTACCTGCGACTGCCAGGGCCCGACCATCGCACGAATATCGTGCAGGGAGCACATTACGAGTCCTGCGACCTAACCAAGGATGAGAGGCAGCTTTGCAAAAGAGTTGGCACTTATCTGCTCCGCCAGGGGGCGGAATATGTCGGCATGGATCTAGCGTACCCCTGGGTCATCGAGTTTAACGTCGTCAATCCGGGTGGTCTGTTGACCATCGAGGAGTTAACAGGTGTTGATCTCACGCCAGACATCGTCCGGCCAATTCTGGAT
>CAJWYI010000174.1 GCA_913049815.1 uncultured Gammaproteobacteria bacterium | reverse complement strand
CGCAGGTGCAGAAAGACGTACAAATCTCCGGCCGGCCCCCTGATCCCGCAATGGGCGTCCCGTTACTACTGAATCATCCGATCAAAGCGACCAACTTGTCCCAAGTCGCCGCGATTCACCCCCCGGAACCCAGTGAACACAGCACAGAGATCCTTGACATGCTCGGTTATTCCGATGAGGAGATCAGGCGGCTGCGAGAAGCGGGCACCATCTGACCCCAATACAACTCGTCGATTACTACCCTCTCGAGGATTTAGTATCGTCCTGCTGATGCGCTCGTAGATGTGCATGCCGAGGGCGGTCACTTGGAGCCGTTGTATCCAGCGAAGGATTGGCATCAACGTCAACGCGTAGTAGGCCAAGAGCGTAAGCCTTAGTCTAGTATCGCAAGAGAAGCATTCACCGATAGTAGTCATCCTGCAAAAAGCGCAGCCAGAGGGGCCAGCAGCAAGCTACCACCCAGCGTGGTCATGCCAAACCAGGATTGAGGCAACGTCTGCTACGAACGGGGTCTGAAAGCTAGTGAATAAGTGACGACGAGCAAAGCAAGCAGCATCAGTCCCTGAACGAACAATTGGGCGTTGCTCGGGAGCCCGGTGTCATTCGAGTGCCTCTTCTGGCGCATCAAGAATGACCTGCCACTGACTGTACTGGCCACTTTCAATCTGAGATCGCCACTCGGCGAGTAGCGGTGACGTAGCCGCATCATCACTATAGCCACGCCGCAGAGTCAGATATTTATAGATGAATGCCGAGACACGAGCGTTAACGGCACAGTGCACCAAGACCTTGTCTTCAGCGAGAACATCCATGATCTGACAGAAACGTCTCAGGTGTTTCGTTTCCGGAGCATTAAACGGGATCGGCAAATGGATGTAGTCCATGCCCAATCCGCTGACGAGATGCCCCTCTTCCGCGACTGCGGGGTTCGAGTCATGCATCGCAAGATTGACAACAGTTGTATAGCCCGATCGGGCAACGTCCTCTAACTGTGCAGGACTCGGCTGTCCCGATGTGCCGATAAGCTCGGTCGGTGCAAAAAAGTTAAGTAAAGAATGGGTTTCCGTCTTGCTCACAGCAGATCACCATAAGTGCCTCATGGCATTTTAACACTCTCTAAATACCCAAGAACGAAGAGACGACTAACCCGGCTTTGAAACACGCTCCCCATCGCGGGTGTCCACAAAATCCAGATTGACACCGTTTTTGGAAACCGTGCCATGTGCGTTCAGATCGCGGGCTCTGACAACGACATCAGACCCGAACAGATCTATCAGGTCGTCTATGGTGGTTTCGAGTGAATGTGCAGCACCATCCTCGAACATATCCATCTGGTTGGGCTCATCCCGCCAGTCGAGGTCAAAAGCCACCATTCCAACCAGACGAAATGGACCTGGGCGATCAAACGCGGTTAACAGGCATGCTGCAGCAGAGATCAGGGCGTCCGCTGTATCCACCGGTTTCGGGAATTTCCGCTGCCGGGTAAACATGTCGAAATCACGGCTCTTGAGCCGAACGCGTAGCCCATGCGCAACATAGTTTTTGGCACGAAGTCGTCGTGATATCCGTTCAGCTGACCGCCTGAGGTGTACAAGAATGTCCTCCGGTTTCGAGACATCCTCAGACAATGTTCGGTCTGAACCGAGGCTCTTGGAGGTTTTTCCCCGCTCCACGCGCCGGGGGTCGCGTGCATGAGCCAGCGCGTGATAATGAACCCCCGGCATGCCCAACTGTTGTTCGAGCACGCGTACATCCGTTGACGCTATGTCCCCGATAAACTTATACCCCAACTCCTCTAGTTTGGGCGTGGTCTTTGCCCCGACACCCCACAACCGATTAACGGGCAGGACTGAGAGCCATTGTTGAGCATCATGCTGCGGCACCACCGTCAATCCGTTGGGTTTGTCATGGGCACTCGCTACTTTCGCCACATACTTTGTACCGGAAATACCGACGGAGATATGGAGCCCTGTCTCATTGAACACACGCGCTTTCAGCTGCCGTCCCATCTCGCTGGGCTCACCAAAAAGGTGCATGGCACCTGTCATATCGAGAAAAGCCTCATCCAAAGAAATAGTTTCGACCGATGGCGAGAAATCGGCAAAAATATCCATAATCTGATTAGACACGTGCTGGTAGCGCTCGAAGTTCGGTTCAACCATCAGTGCCGCGGGGCACCGACGTCGAGCTTCAGCGACGGGCATACCGCTACCTACGCCAAAGGGTCGGGCCTCATAGCTGGCTGTGAGCACGACACCACGCCAACTGTTAGAACCGATCAGTATAGGTTTACCCTGCAGCTCAGGATGATCACGTTGCTCCACCGCTGCGTAGAATGCGTCCATGTCAGCATGTAATACGATTCTGTCCCAGTGCGGGTTAGCACGCGCCATCTCAAGCGATGGTAAGGGGTGATCTTGGATAGCTGGGGGTTTCACAGCGTGTGTGCTCAAAGTGATCATTGGAACCAGTTTCAGCATAAACTAATACTGTACATAAACCCAGTATTCTCATTGAGCAGCCTACATGTCGAATGTATTCTGTCGAAGTCTTACTAGAGGTCGGCCATTCGACGTCGATGCCAGCGACAGATGATGGTCACCACCGTCGCTTCAAAGACGAACCCCAGCAGCAGGATGATGGTTGCCACCCTGAAATCAAGCCACCCCAGCAACCAGGCCGTCTGAGCCAACAGATACATCCCGCCGACACGAATGATGCCTCCCAAAGCCATCCCTGTGGTCTTGCGCGCGACCATGAGCAACCCATGATAGTAATTTCGCCATAGAATGAGTCCGGGCAGGATACACATCCAGAGAAGGACTTCCCGCGAGTAGACCAAGACCGTGCCTTCAATCCCAATTAGGTCCGCCAGCAAAAAGTGAGAAACCGGTGTCGCCGCAACCAACAACATGATGACGGTAATCCCCCCTCCAATCAGCAACATGAACAATCGTTTCGTTACCAAATCGTCGTCTCCGAATGTCACAAAGAAGTGACGGAACTGGTTGGCGGTCACTTGGAAGAGAGAAGCGACGTCAAAACCCACCCTCATCGCCGCAATACTGACCACAGCATCAGGGCTGCGAGCAATCAACGCATAGAGAACAGGACGGCTGATGGCAAACATAACGCCGGTGGTCGCCACCGGCAGAAAAAAGCGAAACAATTCATTAAATGACAACGAATCATGCTCACGTTGGTTTGGCAGAGTGTAGTCTCTTCGAACCAGCCAGATCAGCATTATCAGATGACAGACAGAGCCCAGGAGCAAGGACCCAACGAGCACAATGGGGGCATCCATACCGGCAGTAAACCCAGCAATCAGAACAACGACCACCATGCTGAGCTGAATGATGTTGACGATGGTCAACCGGCCCGTTAGCCGCGCCTGGACCAGCAAACCTGTCAGAAACTGACGAAAACCATCGACAACGATGAGCGGAATATACAACTGTAGATACCGAACCACCTGCCGCACCAGTTCGTCATTGATGCCATAGATGAAATGGAGCAGCCAGGTTCCAATATCTGTGAACGCCAATAGACCGATCAGTCCTGCCAGTACCATACAGATAATGGTCACGAACCGAAGTGCCTGTTGGGTGCCCGCCTCAGAACGAGCATAGACGTTGGCCATCTGGGATACGAAGCTGATCCCCGCATGGAACAGGCCGAAGGTACTGCCAGCGATCGCAAAGACCGCCAGTTCGCTAACCGCATCGGGATATCGTGCCAGAATCCCATTCTGAAACTGACCGGACAGCACCAAGATCGAACCCATTAGTGCCAGTGGCCAGAAAAAGCGCCAGTACTCAGTCAGTCGGTATCCGCGTGACATCTCCACCACCATGGCCGTTATCCCAGAGTTTCACACGCATTCATAGATCCTGTTCCTGTTGATGATCCCGTTGCGAGAAGTTAGACGACAGAAGTGAGTCATCGACACCGCTTCACATTCGCAAGCAGATGCAGATACCCAGGCAGGCCGGTACACTGACAGGCCCCGTGCCATCGATCAACTGCCATGACTGACAACGACCTCGTTCTACGCACCACACATCAGCGGGTGACGACCGTAACGCTGAACCGACCCGAAGCACTGAATGCGCTGTCCACAGGAATGAAAAACGCCATCATCACCTGCTTCGAGGCGTTGAGGGATGACCACGACACTGACGTCATCATCCTGACGGGCGCAGGACGTTCCTTCACCGCAGGTCTTGATCTGAAAGAACTGGGTCAAATCGGTTTTACAGAACGCACCATCGGCGACCTGCAAGAAGTCGTCACAAGTGTGGGCAAGCCTCTGATCGGTGCGATCAATGGTTTCGCGATTACCGGTGGATTCGAACTTGCGTTGATGTGCGACATTCTCGTGGGGACACCCGATACTCGGTTCGCGGACACCCATGTACGAATGGGTGTGGTGCCCGGGTGGGGGCTTTCGCAACGCCTGGCTGCATTAATCGGTCGGTCTAGAGCCATGGAAATGAGCCTGACCGGGAACTACGTCGATGCAGAAACGGCTGAACGCTGGGGGCTCATCAACAACATACTCCCACCATCGGAACTCTTGCCTCACTGTCAGGCACTCGCGGAAGCCATGCTCGCGGGTGACCATAAGACACTCGAGGAGGTGCATCGTTTGATCCGATACGGTCAGGACCACACGTTGGCGGAGGGGATCAGTGAAGAGCGCCGCGCCAGTCGTACACATGAAGGGGACAAACGACCCGAGACGCTTGAGAGCAGACGTCTCAAAGTGATAGACCGCGGTCGTCAACAGATCGATGCGGATGCGTGATAGCGGGAGGTTTTAAGGACTGTGACCATGGCATCCAAAACCAGCATGACCAACCACATTAAAAGGATGCACACGTCCAGTGCCGCCAGTGATCTGACGGCCTTACGAGCGCTGGCAACGTTCCGCGACCCACACGGCCGTAGCTGGCTAAATCTGAAGTGTTCCATCAATTTGGCCAAACAGCACATCGACCCTCTTCATAGTATTGAGATGGCCGACGTGTTGCCGGCAGCGGGGTTGCCGCTCGATGAACCTCCTCTCGTGCAAGGCACCTGGGAGGCGACACCGCTCTGGTAAATAATTTCAGGTGTCCGGAATCTTATATTCGCTAGGCAGCTCCTTTCGTTTGGTTGTTCGCAGGAACACTGTCTATAGGCAGCTTTCTGGTTGGACGAAACAGATACCATTAGCCTGCTCCTGGAACACGGTGCCTTCTTGGAAGCCATGGCCGAAAATGAAACCCCGCTTCTAGGAGCCATCAATGTCAGCTGGTTGTACGGTGCCAGCACATTGATTCAATTGAATTCAGATCCCGATTATATCGACCATCGTGGTTACACAGCCCTCCAGTAACTCCTAAAGAAGAATGCGGACATCGCATTCTGCGAGCTGATGGTCGATGCTGGTGCACGGGGCGACATCCTCGGACCCGACGGACGTAATGCCATCGAAGCGCTGGAACGCAGGTGTGACAAGGCTTTTCACGGAATCGCTGAACGTCTCAAATACTAAAAAATCGGACATATTCAAGTGTTCGCATTCGGTGCATGAACCGCTACAATGCGCGCCCCAAGGGACCGAAATTTTTATGCAGGACACAGCGAACATTGACTTTCAGGTGGCACCACCTGAGGTCGACTACAGTCTGCCCGACGTGGTTGAACCGCGTTGGTGGGAGGGCGTGTCCCATCTATCACCTCTGCACTTTAGCATCGACCTCGCTTTGGAAGCACTTTCGGA
>CAJWYI010000173.1 GCA_913049815.1 uncultured Gammaproteobacteria bacterium | reverse complement strand
GTAAGGGATGCGCCCCCAGAGGAGCTGGGTTACGGTCATGCACGTTGAATTTTTCCGTTTGCGCCTCCTGCAACGACTGGTGGCTCGTCAGTTGTGCAGAGAGATAGCGTTCAAATTTGAACTCATGGCGGTTTATATCCAGTTCTACCTTGCCAAATGGACCAGCTACAGAAGTGTCATGCCATGTGGGGATGTAGCGGAATTGAAGCCCGGCTGTTTTGCGGGCCGGAGCCAGGTCGCATTGGGGTCAGATTCGTTGGTCGGATTGTTCACCAATAGCTGATTTTCTAGGGTGTGTTACCTGGAGTGAATGGCGAACCATTCCAGTCATTTAGGACCGCCTCGGTGAACAGCGCACCCCAATCCAGGTTACGGGTCCGATCGGGACGGAAATCGCTTAGGCAATGATCTTACGAAGCTGTAAAGTCGCTGACAGAGATGAATGCTTGGAAGTCTGTGTTATGTCAGATTGTGATGGAAGGTTATTGCGAGGTTTCACTCAGAGGGTTGGTCGTCGATCCTAGGATGTTGTCGGTATCTCATCAGGTCTCGGCAAACGACAGTCTTGCTTCGATGGTGCCAAGCACTTCCTCTGCTGACACAGTAATCGGGGTGCCAGGGCCAAAGATGCCATGCACGCCCGAGTTATGGAGGAAGCCATAGTCCTGTTTTGGAATGACGCCCCCGACGACGACCACCATGTGCTCAGCGTTGGCCTTTTTCAGTTCGGCCAACAGTTCCGGAATCATCGTCTTGTGAGCGCCCGCAAGAGATGAGACGCCTATCGCATGGACACCCTCGCCAACAGCTTGTGCCACGACTTCCTTTGGGAGAGAGAACATTGGTGTGAGGGACGTTCGGAAACCCGCATCTCCAAAAGCAGAGGCGATGACTTTGGCTCCTCGATCATGTCCGTCCTGGCCAAGTTTACAGATCAGGATAGAGGGTGGCTCACCGTGTGTATCGACAAACGCATCGATTCGACGTCGAATATCACTCCAGGATTCATTTGTGTCCATCAGTCCGCCATACACCCCGGAGACGGTTTTGGTTTCTGCCTGGTATCGGGTGAACGATGACTCAAGCGCCTTAGTGATTTCCCCACCTGTCGCGCGATCGCGAGTGGCGGCGACCGCGAGTTCGAGCAGGTTACCCGTGTTTGTAGCAGCAGCCTCTCTTAGTGCAGCAAGACGTTCCTGGACTCGTTGCTCCGATCTTTCGGCTCGAATATCCGCCAATCGATCCAGTTGCCTTTTGAGGACCTCGGCATTGTCGATTTCAAGTACATCGATGCTGTCTGGTGTTTCGGTATGGTATTTGTTGACTCCAACGATGACCTGAGTGCCGCTATCAATTTGCGCCTGTCTCTTGGCAGCGGACGCTTCGATACGAAGTTTAGGGATCCCTGTCTCGATTGCGGCGGCCATGCCCCCCTTGTCTTCGATTTCAGAGAAGAGTTCCCAGGCACGTTCTGCTAGCTGACTGGTCAATGATTCCATCATGTAGGAACCGCCCCATGGATCGATGACGTCAGTAATCCCCGTCTCCTCCTGGAGTATCAGCTGCGTGTTCCTGGCGAGGCGTGATGCGCTCTCGGACGGCAGTGCGATGGCTTCATCGAGTGCGTTGGTGTGTAGTGATTGAGTTCCGCCGAAAATCGCAGCCATCGCTTCAATGGTTGTTCTTACCACATTGTTGTGCGGGTCCTGCTCGGTCAAAGACCAGCCCGAAGTCTGACTGTGTGTGCGCAACATTTTCGAACGTGGGTTACTCGGGTTGAATTCATCGACGATACGGGACCACAAAAGTCGAGCGGCTCGAAGTTTCGCGATTTCCATATAGAAATTCATACCAATGCCCCAGAAGAATGACAGCCTGGGGGCGAAATCATCAATTTCTAGACCCGAAGACAACGCGCAACGAATGTACTCTTTACCGTCAGCGAGCGTATACGCAAGCTCAAGCGCTGAGTCTGCGCCGGCCTCCTGAATGTGGTACCCGGAGATTGAAATAGTGTTGAATCGAGGCATGTGCTCTGTGCAGTATGCGATGATATCGCCAACGATCCGCATCGAATGTGCTGGTGGGAATATGTAAGTATTTCGAACCAGAAACTCTTTTAGGATGTCATTCTGAATCGTGCCTGAGAGCTCAGCTAGGGAGACACCCTGTTCTTCGCCGGCAACAATATACGCGGCCAGAATAGGTAGTACGGCGCCGTTCATCGTCATGGATACAGAGACCTGTTCCAATGGGATACCGTCGAAGAGGATCTTCATATCCTCAACTGAGTCGACTGCGACGCCGGCCTTTCCAACGTCATGGAGTGCTCGGTCGTGATCGGAGTCGTACCCGCGATGCGTTGCGAGATCGAAGGCCACGGAGATGCCTTGTGCGCCCTCAGACAACAGTTGGTGATAGAAGGCGTTGGATTCTTCAGCGGTAGAAAAGCCGGCATATTGTCGAATTGTCCATGGTCGACCGGCGTACATGGTAGCTTGTGGTCCTCGGATATAAGGCTCTAGTCCGGGAAGCGTATTGGTAGTGGTCAAACTCTCGACATCATCCGCTGTATATAAGGGCGACATTGTAATCCCTTCAGCGGTCTCGACGTTCAAGGTGTCGATGGACTTTCCCTTCATTAGTTTTTCTGCGCTCGCTTCCCAGTCCGACAGATTTGACTGAGGAGGTTGATAGCTGTCTTTACTCATATCCTGCTACTCAATGATGCTGGTTCTCATTTTCCGGATACTCATTCAGCTCGATCAAGACACCGTCGCAAGATTTCGGATGGATAAATATGACTCGCGTATTGTGGGCGCCTATCGACGGCTTATCGGTGATGAAACGGTAGCCCTTTTCCTTTAAACGCCTCACATCAGCGTCGAGGTCGTCTGTTCGAAAACAAAGGTGATGAATGCCAGGACCACGCTGTTCTAGGTACTTCACGAGAGGTCCCTGACCATCTGTAGGATGTACCAGTTCTATGCTGGTACCTGGCACTGGAAAAAATGCAGTGGTTGTTTGCGCAGCGGCGACTTCTTCTGTGCCGTCGAAAGTCAAGCCGAAGTCGCTGAGAAACCTGTTGATAGCTTGTTCCAGATCCGGCACGGCGATCGCGATGTGGTCCAGTGCTGTGATCATGCGACGTCTCCGGTTGTGGGTGCTTCGATTGTAGCCAAGAAAGCGTCAGTCGCAGTCTGTCGTCGGCTGGCGATTTCCTTTTCGGTGGGTGGTACAACAATTTCGTCGGGCGTCACCTTAAACAAGGTCTGCCCCTTTTTGACAATCGTCGCGTCATCATCAATCAGCACCGCGTCGATCGTACCTGAAAATGGTGCTTTCACCTTATTGAACATTTTCATGACTTCAATGACACAGAGATCGTCACCTGCGTTGAAATGGTCGCCCTTTTCGATAAGAGGTGGACGATCAGGTGCTTCGCGTGCGTAGTACATACCTCCCGACGGTGCGGTCAGTTCGTCGGAGGCAGCTGCCGGAGGCGGTGAAAGAAAGCGCAAGCTCTCGGCTGTCACGGCTGCGTCTGCAGCCCAGACGGGAATTTCAATTGTCAGGTCTTCGGACACTTGGAACTCATGGTAGCGAGCACATTCCGCCAGGAATGGGAGTACCGACAATAGTTCGAGTCCCATTTGATATCCATGATGTGTGCCTATGACGTCAGTGTCTGCACCCGCCTTAAGCTGACCGTCTACCGAGATCATGCCACGGTCGCCAAGTTCGTGATAGAAGTCCAAACCCCGGTCGAGTATTTCAAGATCTTCGGGCCAGATGGCGTATAGCGGCGGTGTGTCATGGTCAGGCATCATGTTGAGAAAACGATATATGTCTGCCAGAACCTGAAGCAGATTCGTACTCCAGATGACATGCCCATTCTCCACTGAATATTGTGCCTGACTGCGGGCGAGCCAACCGGCGAGAAAATGCGGTTGGTCGAGCAACCCTTGTACAGCTCTGATGACCAGATTGGACTTGCGCGTCATGATCTCTGCGATGACTTTGCTTTGTTCAGCGTCGCAGTTTGCCAGGTACTTTTGTTCCAGGGCGGACCAGGCATAATTAAGGTCAACATCGCTCGCTTGCTTGGCAATTTGGCCAACCATGGTGAGGTATGCCATAGAGAAATTGGTAGAAGGACGCGCTTGTGCATTCTGACCAAGCAGCCAGTTCACTAGTCCATAATGGAAATTGAGATTGGTACTGAGGTTCTCCCCGGAAATTTTCATTGCACCCAGTAATCTGGCCGCGCGGACAAGGGCTTCTTCACGATCTCCGCCGGTCGTTAGCTCGAGCGCGATGTTGGAATCGTAAGCGCCTGCGAGGTAGTAGTGCATGAACATATCGGTGTCGGGATTGCGCAAGCAAATGCCTTGATCATCCCTGATCTCGTCTTCGACGGGAGCAGACCAATCAGTGATGACACCTCCTGCGTGGGGTTTCAGCGAATCGTCACTCGCGTTCAATCTGATTTCAGCAGCCGCGCCCTCCCTTCGGACTCTGGAGGGTTTTGGCAGTCTCTTTCCGTGACGGGAGAGCAAAACCATCAATTCAATAATGGAATCGACAGTAAATTCGTCGTCGATATCGTCTGGATTCGCAAACTGAAGTGAGTAACACAGTTCACTGACCCGGTGTTCGACCTGTACCCGGGTATTCATTTCCATAAAGAAATGTCGTGAAGGATCAACAATGCACTCAAAAGTGGATACCGAATCCAGGCCCACTGCAGCACCGAATCGCGATGCTTCTGACTCCATCTTTTCCAACGTCACCAGATCCTGTTCCAGTGACGCAGCGCGACTTAGGTCCCCCGCAGATTTTGCAGCCTGGATGGCATCTTCAAGTTCAGGAGCGGTTAAAGAAAGCTCTAAGAGCTTTTGTTCGTTCATCTGGACTGAACAATCACGTCCACCCATGGTCATGCACCAGACACCATTGCCGACAACCTGGATTTCGATATGACGAACCGTTTCTATGTTGAGTTCGGCGAGAACATTCTTGTTGTCACCGATGCCGCCTGTACCCACTTCAGACAAAATTTCGTTTAAGAGAGAATCGACATTGGAAGTGGCAGCCTGGATGTCTGCATCACTCTGCCCGGCCGGCGAATCAATGATTCTTTGACCTTTACCGCCACCACCACCAATGGCTTTCAATCGGATCCTGTACCCGGGGTGTTCTATCATGAGTTCCCGAACACTTTCCGTCAGGGTTTGACTCAGCTCATCGATAGTAAACAAGTCGATGCCATAGTCGTAGGAAGCGCTCAGGACCTGTGCTGTGGCTGTTTCGAAATCAAGGTTCGTGATGTCTATATCGAAGTGGTGTTCGCTGATGACCGTTTTTAGAGCGTTAATGTTTGGATAACGTTTTTGCAGTGTTCTTTCGGTTGCGTTGTCGACGCCAGGTGTCACCGAAACTTCTTCAGCGATTGCCGTCCGTTTCGCCAGATCTTTGTTACCCGCTGCGCGAACCGTCGCCGCACAGGGACCAATAAATGAAACACCCGCGGCTTCGAGCGCTGTGACCAGCGTTTCGTCTTCAGCCATAAAGCCATACCCGGCAAAGACAGCGTTGTAGTCGTGGTCCTTTGTGATCTGAATGATCTCGTCAACCCGCTGGACACGTTCTTCTTTTGTTTTGCCTGTGTAATCGACAACGCGATGAATCCTCTTATCCGGTAGTCCTGTTCTGATTTCCGGTGACATGGCGCGCGGATAACTAATTGAGTCTTTTTCTGACAGCAGAATCCCGAAGTGATGAATCCCCATC
>CAJWYI010000172.1 GCA_913049815.1 uncultured Gammaproteobacteria bacterium | reverse complement strand
TATACATCAGTATTTTCTGGAATGCATTGTCAGTGACGGTATAAGGCGCATGGGGGGCAAAGGCCATCGTGATCCCCGCATCTCTGTGTCGATCGCTTTTGAACTGGTCGAAGACCTTGAGTGCTTTGGTGATATGTTCGGCTTCATTGGCCGCCCAGGCATTTGGAAACTTTATGACCGGTAGCGAAATCTGCGCACGAATACCCGTTTCAAGACAGGTACTGGCGACCGTATCGGGAAAAAAGTAAGAGTCGACCATGCACGTGGTCCCGGAACTCAACATTTCGGCAATGGCGAGCGTCGTTCCGTCTGCGACAAAGTCAGGATCAACGAATGTCGCTTCTGCGGGCCAGATATGCTCTTTGAGCCAGGTGTCCAGTGGTAAGTCGTCCGCGAATCCCCTGAGCAGAGTCATCGCGGCATGGCCATGGGCATTGACCAGACCGGGGAGCAGTAGCTGGTCTGGCAGATAAAGGTGTTCCCAATCGGAGAAATCCAATGGTTGGTTTGCGTTTGGGAAGACGCCAGCGATGGTCCCATCCTCACTGATGGCGACCGCATGGTTTTGGAGGACTGCGCCTTCGGGCTCGACGGGGATGACCCAGGATGCTTCAACAACCAGGTTCTGACGATGTTCAGAGGTCATACTGCGAGAGGGTCCTGAGGTCGGTGTAGCCATAGCGAGCCAGTATACTGAAATCGGTCGTTTGCCCATACGTTTCACATCGAGAGCGGTTTCAGAATTCCGGCTTTTTACTTGATTTGAGCGTGATCCGGGACGGTGCATCATGGTATAGTCTTAGTCTGATGCACGAAGCCGCTGCTGTAGCTGAATCCCCACTAAATGTCTGAATTTGAAGGCGATATTTCCGCTGTAAATATCGAGGAGGAGCTTAAGCAGTCCTACCTCGATTATGCGATGAGTGTGATTGTCGGGCGTGCCCTGCCTGATGTTCGCGATGGTCTGAAACCTGTCCATCGGCGATGTCTTTTCGCGATGTACGAAGCAAACAACACGTTCGACAGACCGACGATTAAGTCCGCGCGCATTGTCGGTGATGTGATCGGGCGCTATCACCCGCACGGTGACTCTGCTGCCTACGAGACCATTGTTCGCATGGCCCAACCGTTTTCAATGCGTTATCCCCTGGTTGAGGGACAGGGCAACTTTGGCTCTCTTGATGGCGATGGTGCCGCTCATCAACGCTATACGGAAGTTCGTATGCAGCGCATTGCGCGTGAGCTGATGTCTGATCTGGACAAGGAAACCGTCAACTACGTCGACAATTACGATTATTCGCTCCAAATGCCAGAGGTGTTCCCCACCCGCATACCCCAACTGTTGGTCAATGGTTCCAACGGCATCGCAGTGGGTATGGCCACAAACATTCCGCCACACAACATGACCGAAGTCATCGATGCGTGTCTTGCGACGCTGGAAAGCCCTGACATCGATGTTGATGGTTTGATGGCGCACATCCAAGGACCAGACTTTCCAACCGGCGCTATCGTTAATGGTCGTGCGGGCATCGTATCAGCCTACCGTACGGGTCGAGGCCGGATCCTGATTCGAGCACGTTGCGAGATCGAGACGGATGAGAAGACCCGTAAAGACACTATCATCGTGACGGAGATACCGTATCAACTGAACCGTGCCCGGCTGATTGAACGCATCGCGGAGCTGGTCAAAGAGAAAAAGGTCGAAGGCATCACCGAACTGCGAGATGAATCTTCGGCTGATACGCGCATCGTGATTGAACTGCGTCGAGGCGAACTCGGCGAGGTCGTACTGAATAATCTCTACGCACAGACCCAGCTCCAGTCGGTGTTCGGCATCAATATGGTGGGCCTGGTCGATGGCCAGCCGAAAGTACTGAATCTTAAGGAATTGATTGAGGCGTTTCTGCAACATCGCCGTGAGGTGGTGATTCGTCGCACCGTGTTCCTGCTGAAGAGGGCGCGAAATCAAGGCCATATTCGTGAAGGGTATGCCATCGCACTCGAGAACATCGATCCCGTCATTGAGATGATCAAGGCGTCGTCGGATACCGCAGAAGCCCGTGAGAAACTCATGACCACCGTGTGGCAATCCAAAAACGTCGTGAGGATGCTGGAACGCGCGGGTACAGACGCTGCCAGACCCGAGGATCTGCCTGATGAGTACGGTCTGAAAGATGATGGCTACCGTCTGTCGCCGGAGCAGGCTCAGGCGATTCTGCAAATGCAACTCAATCGCTTGACAAATCTAGAGCAGGACAAGCTGATCTCTGAATACGACGAGATTATTACCGAGATCCAGGGACTGGTCGAGATTCTGGAAGAACCGGACGTGCTACAGAGTCTCATTCGTGAAGAACTTGAAGCCATCAAAGAAGAATATGGTGATGAGAGACGGACTGAAATTGTCAGCACTCAGGAGGATCTGACGGCTGCAGACCTGATTCCAGAACAGGAAATGGTCGTGACTTTGTCCAATCAGGGTTACGCGAAAACCCAACCTATTGCGGATTATGAAGCTCAGCGTAGAGGCGGTCGTGGGCGTTCAGCAAGTTCCGTGAAGGAAGAGGATTTCATTGAACGACTGCTGGTTGCGAACAGTCACGATACGATCCTGTGCTTCACGAATCGTGGCAAAGTCTACTGGCTCAGTGTCTTTGAGATTCCAGCGGCCAGTCGTGCTTCTCGCGGCAGACCCATGATCAATATTCTGCCGTTGGAAGCAGATGAACGGATCAATGCGATGTTGCCGGTCAAGACCTACGATGAAGGGAAGTTCATCTTCATGGCGACCGGGAATGGGACTGTCAAGAAGACGCCATTGACGGACTTCGCGAGACCCAGATCGTCCGGACTGATTGCGATCGAACTGGAACCTGGCAATCCACTGGTAGGCGTTGCCATTACGCACGGTGCCAGCGATGTGATGTTGTTTGGTAGTGGTGGCAAGGTGATTCGTTTCAAAGAGTCGGATGTTCGTGCGATGGGTCGCACAGCGCGTGGTGTGCGGGGTATCAAATTACGCCCTTCTGAGCAGGTGATTTCCCTGATCATTCCCGACGAAGATGCTGAAGTCTTGATTGCCAGTGATCGTGGTTATGGTAAACGGAGTCAGATCAGCGACTTCTCGGTGATTGGTCGCGGAGGTCAGGGAATGATTGGCATGAAACTCGGCGATCGTAATGGAGAGGTTGTATCGGCGATCCAGGTGCATGAGGGTGACGAGGCCATGTTGATCAGTGACCGGGGCACATTAGTGCGGATACGAACAGAAGAAGTCTCGCAGCAAGGACGTAATACCCAGGGTGTTCGACTGATCAACCTTGCGTCAGATGAAAAGCTGGTTGGTATTGGTCGCGTGCAGGAACCGGACGACGATCTAATCGATGAAACATCTGCAGAAGCTACAGAATCCTCTGACGGACCGAACGATCCATCGGACGGTACGTCCACATCGTGAAGAAGCTTTGCTACGGTGGCTGATGACAATCCCATCCCCAATACCGAGGCGGATCTCTCCTCACTTAGGGAACGTATTGACAAGATTGATCGCGATATCCTTGCGTTGCTCAACGACCGCGCGGGTTGCGCACTGGAAGTTGCGGCCGTAAAGCAGAAGGAAGCGGGGGAGGCTCCCCCCATCTTCTATCGCCCAGAACGTGAAGCACAGGTGCTTCGAAATATTGCGGCGCTTAATCCCGGACCACTGAGTGATGAAAAAGTGGTGCAGGTTTACAGGCAGATCATGTCTGCATGTCTTGCGCTTGAAGAACCCCTCAAAGTTGCGTACCTGGGTCCTGAGGGGACCTTTACTCAGATGGCAACGCTGAAGCAGTTTGGTCACGCAGTCATAGGCTCCCCGATGGTGACGGTGGGTGATGTATTCCGTGAAGTAGCGACGGAGACGTGTAATTACGGCGTCGTACCGGTTGAGAACTCGACCGAAGGTGTGATCAGCCATACGCTCGATAATTTCCTCGACAACCAGCTGTACATTGTTGGTGAGGTTTCGATTCGTGTGCATCAGTGCCTGATGGCTCAACCAGATGCCGACCTAGAGGGGTTGACGCGTATCTACTCTCATCAACAGAGTTTTGGGCAGTGTCGACGGTGGTTGGATGGTCACTACCCTGATTTGCCGCAAATCACAACGAGCAGTAACTCCGAAGCAGCGAGACAGGCAGCTGAAGATCCCACGGCGGCGGCTATTGCGGGAGAGATTGCCGCGGAACTCTATGGGCTCCAAATTCTGTCGCGAAAAATAGAGGATCTGTCTGACAATACAACCCGCTTTATTGTAGTCGGTCGAGAGGACATTGGACCCAGTGGGAACGATAAGACATCAATCATGGTATCGACACACAATCAGCCGGGCGCCCTGTATAAGCTGCTGGAGCCATTCCATCGCCACAATGTCTCACTGACAGCCATAGAGACCCGCCCGTCACGCACTGGCGTGTGGTCCTATGTGTTCTTCATTGATTTTGAGGGACACCGTGAAGACGATAGGATTCGTGCGGTACTTTCGGAGATTGATCGAGACGCTCTCGATATTCGACTTCTGGGGTCCTACCCGAGGGCGATTCAACCGGAATAGTGCTCGGAAGACATAGCAGAAAGACAACTCGCAAAAACACCACTAACGAAGATACGACGTCGCAGATTCGGAGCAGATACTATGGCCTGTGATTATATTGCACTTGCTACACCCAGCATTCAGAGATTGCAGCCTTATCAACCGGGCAAGCCCGAAGAGGAGCTGGAACGAGAGCTTGGGCTGAGAAATATTGTTAAACTTGCCAGTAATGAAAACCCGATGGGACCCAGTCCCAGCGTTTTAGAGGGACTACCAGCCGCGATCGCCGGCTTGGCGCGTTATCCTGATGGCAGCGGGTTCCGGTTGAAGAAGAAACTGGCGTCTTTCCTGGGGGTCAAGGAGGATCAGCTAACACTCGGCAACGGTTCCAATGATGTGCTGGAACTCATCGCAAGGGTGTATCTGAACGCCGGGAACGAGGCGATTGTCTCTGAGCACTGTTTTGTCGTGTATCCACTGGCGGCACGATCGATTGGTGCGGGTCTGACCGTTGTTCCTGCGACTGACTACGGGCAGGATTTATACGCAACACTCGCTGCGATCACTGATAAAACCCGTATGATTTTTATTGCCAACCCCAACAATCCGACTGGGACGTGGCTCGATCAATCAACGGTCACCGGATTTCTGGATCAGGTTCCCGATAATATCATTGTGGTGCTGGATGAGGCCTACTTCGAATACATGCGACACCGGGACTACCCAGATGGCATCGCGCTCCTAAACCGGTATCCGAACCTGGTGGTGACACGTACTTTTTCAAAAGCGTACGGGCTCGCCGGATTGCGTGTCGGGTTCGCTGTGTCGCAACCCGAGATTGCAGACCTGATGAATCGGGTGCGCCAACCTTTCAACGTCAACAGTTTTTCCCTTTTGGCGGCGGAGATCGCCCTGGATGACCAGGCGCATGTTGAGAAGGCGGTTTCCATGAACACTGATGGGCTTAATGTTCTGATGAACGCATGTAAAGAGAGAGGACTTGGTTATATCCCATCGGCTGGTAATTTTCTGACGATTGATATGGGTCGTGATGCCGCACCCATTTACGATGCGTTTTTGCATCAAGGCGTCATTGTGAGGCCCGTTGGCGTCTATGGGCTACCCAATCATCTGCGCGTCACGGTAGGTCTACCTTCAGAGAATGAACGATTTGTTGAAGCCATGTCACCGGTCCTGTCTCCGTGACGCGTTCTGAAGGTCTTGGTCGCGTTGC
>CAJWYI010000171.1 GCA_913049815.1 uncultured Gammaproteobacteria bacterium | reverse complement strand
TGGGTGGTCACGCCTCGAGCAGCGATTTCTGCAGAGAGTTGGAACACGGCATTACAGGCGCCACGCGACTTGAACGCCCCGGCTTTTTGCAGGTTTTCACACTTAAAGAAGAGGCTCGCACCGGTCTCTGCATCGAGCCTGGCACTGGTCATGACAGGGGTTCGATGGATATAGGATGCAATCCGCTCTGCGGCCGCATGAACATCCCTAATATCAAGATTCACAATGACATCCAGATCAGTAACACATTCCGGTTTCTACGATCAATCTCCCATATCTATCCACTCTTCCCGTACAGCTGCATCCCCGACTTAGTCCAAGGGATATACGACGCCGCGACTGGCTTGCACGAGAGTCACTGTAGTACCAGTTACCATCTGATCAGCGCATTCAGAAGATTGATGTATCCAGTCTGACCGTCTAGCACCATTAATGTCATTCATCATGGAACATGACTCGCGCAATCTTGATGGAGGTTCTGACCGTACTTCAGAGCAAGCTCCCTCACTGTGACTGAGCTCCCTTCTGTTCAATTCGTGCCCAAGAATCCCGCAAACCCACAATACGGTTGAAGACCGGTAAACTGGCTTTGCTGTCCACTTCGTCGACACAAAAGTAGCCTTCTCGTTCAAACTGAAAGCGATCATCCACGGTTGCATATGCAAGTACGCTCTCTACGACGCCGCGTACTACGTGCCGCGAGTCAGGGTTAAGAAGTGTGGAAAGTTCATCATCCGAGCCATCGGGGAAATCAACCTTAAAGAGCGGTTCAAATAACCGTATTTCGGAAGGTACGCCCGTCTCAGCGGACACCCAGTGAATCACGCCCCTGACCTTTCGACCCTCTGGATTTTTACCCAACGTGTTCGGATCGTAGGTACATCGGATCTCGGTAATTGTCCCGTCATCGTCTTTCACAATGTCATTGGCACGAATGACATAACCATAGCGGAGTCTCACTTCATCCCCGAGTACCAGTCGCTTGTACTTTCGGTTGGCAGACTCACGGAAGTCCGCTCGATCGATATAAACCTCTCTGCTAAACGTGATCTCGCGTTCACCCATCGCTTCCAGTTTAGGGTGATTGGGTGCGGTGATGGTTTGTGAGTCTTCCGAAAAGTTGTCGATCACAACCCTCACAGGATCCAGAACGGCCATTCTTCGAGGGGCGCTATCCTCCAGATCATCACGGAGGCAGCTGTCCAGCATCGCCAGTTCCACGATGTTGTCACTTTTTGTGACACCGATGCGTCGACAGAATTCTCGAATCGCAGCAGGCGTATAACCACGCCTGCGCAAACCTGCGAGAGTTGGGAGCCGGGGATCATCCCAACCGCCCACCCAGCCTTTGTCGATCATCGGCTTCAGCTTGCGTTTACTGGTGATAGTGTACTGCAGGTTCAGACGCGAAAACTCAATTTGCTGGGGATGGCAGTTCAGAGCTAAGGTATCGAGGACCCAGTCATAAAGTGGCCGATGATCTTCAAAGCTCAGGTCACACAGCGAGTGCGTGATCCTTTCTAGTGAATCAGAGATACAATGTGTGTAGTCGTACATGGGATAGATGCACCATTTATCCCCGGTCTGATGGTGAGGGACATGACGAATTCGATAGATCGTTGGGTCCCGCATGTTCATATTGGGTGATGCCATGTCGATCTTCAGACGCAGCACAGCTTCGCCGTCAGCAAAATCACCTGCGCGCATTCGACGGAATAGGTCGAGATTCTCAGCCACGGACCGGGACCGGTGTGGGCTATCTTTCCCCGGCTCAGTCAACGTACCCCGATACGCTCGAATCTCATCGGCCGTGAGCGAATCCACATACGCGTGGCCTTCACTTATTAGGCGCTCCGCCATGCTGTATAGTTCTTCGAAATAGTCGGACGCGTTTCGTTCTTCTGCCCACTCAAATCCCAGCCATCGAATATCTCGCTTCATCGCTTTCGTGAACTCATTACTCTCCTTCAGCGGATTGGTGTCATCGAATCGAAGATTAGTTGCGCCATTGAACTCTTTGGCAATGCCAAAGCTGAGGCAGATCGCTTTGGCATGGCCGATATGAAGGTAACCGTTGGGTTCTGGTGGAAACCGTGTCATCACATTGCCACCGTTCTTACCGGCGGCAACGTCAGCCTCAACGACATTGCGAATAAAGTTAGGAGGATAACGTGCTTCGTCATCGACCGTTCCATCATTGTTGTTGTCAATACCCATTAGATCGTTCCAGATTTCTATCTGCTTAAACGCTGAACACGTCCTTTTTCAACTTGAAGACCATGACCGCGCGCGGTCCAGCTTTCAATGTCTTACCCAATGTCTTTCCGCATGCCCCTTCTAAATTAGCAGAGCCCCCGCAGCCGCAGCGAGCACCATGACCAAGAGGAACCATTTGATCGTCCGCTGCTCTACTTTGATCGCAAACCGTACGCTGAGCATTGCGCCTATCACTGTGCCAACCGCCAAGATCAATCCAGGTATCCAGGCAACCTGATCGCGCACAACAAAAACCGCCAGTGCAATGACACTAAACGCTGCAGTGCAGACAAGTTTCAGTGCATTGGTCCTGACTAGGTCATAACGAAGACCTCCCGCCAGCGCAGCAATCAGAAGAAATCCCACACCTGCCTGTACAAATCCACCGTACGCTGCCGCGAGAAAAAGACCCCCCGCGGCCCCCGGACTCTTCGCCAGCTGCTTTGGGATCGATCCTTCGTCAGGCATCACCACATCAGGTCTCACAAGCATCGCCACTGCCATTGCGATCATGGCACCCAGCAACGCATACTCGAGCCATGCCACGGGGAAATAGGATGCAGCAAGGGACCCCACCAATGCGCCCGCTAGCGCAATGATGAGTACGGGCGTCACCGCACTGGTATCGAGTTTGTCATGGTCCCTAAATCCCTTGACTCCCGCGATCGACTGAAACAACACGCCGATACGATTGGTGCCGTTTGCGACATCAGCAGGCATGCCCAACATTAGTAGCACGGGGACAGTCAACATCGAACCGCCACCTGCCAGTGTATTGATGAAACCACCTGCGATTCCTGCAAACACGAGAATAAGAATCAGCGGTAGCGTCAGTTCATAGATCATGCGTTGTGTCCCGCGTAAATGGGCTAGTCGTCAAGGTCATCACCGCGCCGACTATGGTACCACTACGGACATCGCTTATGGACGGGGAAGCGTCTTTCTCGAGACGGTAAAGACAGTGCCCTCTTCATTACCCACTAGCATCGTATCGTTGTCAGCCCAGGTAATCGCTTCAACCTGCTTTGTATAGTCCCGGTCCAGAGTGATGGTGCCAACGGCTGTGGAAAACCAAAGGCGATTGTTAGGCGGTGCAGCGAAAACCCAGAGTGCGTCGTAACATAGAACCGCGAGGTACTGTCCGTCGGGCGATACATCAGCCCCGGTAACGATGGCGAGACCCTCCTGATACTCAATCAACTCGAGCGCATTGATCTCATCAGAGTTTCGTGTCGTTAGTCGATACAGGTTTGCACCGTCTTCGAACTCATTGATTTTCCCTGCCACACGATGTTTCGTGATGAAAAAGATCTCACCGCCAACAGCAAACATGGCCTCACTGTCGTAGTGCCAGCGACGGCCTGGAAACGTGATCTGTTCCGGATAGGCGACTGGAAGGTATCTGAGCGGTCGAATCACGGTGCTGGCACGTGGATTCGGCTCCAGAATGACATAGATTCCCAGATCGCGTCGTGCGTTCCCGTTATTTCCAGTCTCAGCAATATAAAGGTACTCACCATCGCTGGTGATGTCTTCCCAATCGATATTAGCAGCATGGACAACAGACAAACCCTCCCAGGACGATTCATTGACAAAGGGCGGCCAGATCAATTTGCCCTCTTGCCCCATAGAAAACAGGCGCGGCGAATCACCACTGTCGTTATGAACCCAGTACACATCGGGATAGTTGTGCGAACGGGTCAGACCACTCATTTCACTGATCCCCTCGTGAGGGACCTGGAACAAAGGCACTACCAAACGCTGAAGTTCGCTGTCGCCACCCGACGATTGTGCATGTCCATAGGACACAATGAGCACGACCATTAGGCAGAGCAACATCATGCGCCTCAACAACTCACCTCTGTTAGCATGTTTACTTTTGATCGTACCGCGAATTCTACGAATGACTCTGCTCCTTCATTGGGTGCTGACCGCTGGCAACGTCTTTATGGCGGCTGTGGACAGCCGCTATAAAGTCAGACTATCATCGCTCAAATGCAACAGCGTGCAACAGTCAGTTCATCAAGAACAACCTCACGTTTGATGATGTTGTTTGAGCAGTTTAAGAACCCAGCCAGGGACTATTGGCTGGGTAACTACTATTCGACTAACTGACTGACCGCTGAACTGAAGGCGGTCATCTCCGCCTTCAGGAAGCAACAAAATGCGAAACCCCGAATGGCGGTGCCATTCGGGGTTTTTTGTTATTGGGCGACTTTTGCCTGTTAAAAAGAAGCACACCGGATCGACCAAAAACATACACATTTACGACAACAAAGAGATAGTCATGAACACTACAGTGGAAGATCTCAACGTGTTAAGTACCGAAACCCTGGTCGCACCCGTGGTACTCAAGGAGGCCATACCTGCCACTGAGGGCGCGCGTCAGCTCGTTTCCAACGCGCGTCTGTCCTTACGTCGCATTCTGGCCGGTGAAGACCATCGCTTATTTGTAATCGTCGGCCCCTGCTCAATCCACGATGTGGGTGCCGCCATGGAGTATGCGGAGCGTTTGAAGGCGTTGACGCCTGATATCGATGACACCTTGTTGCCTGTGATGCGGGTCTACTTCGAGAAACCGCGTACGACCATCGGTTGGAAGGGGCTCATCAACGATCCCTATATGAATGACACGTTCAACATTGTTGACGGACTTCACATGGGGCGCAAGCTGCTCGTAGATCTGGCAGAGATGGGCGTTCCCACGTCAACAGAAGCGCTCGACCCGGTCACGCCACAGTATCTTCAGGATATGATCGCCTGGAGCGCAATTGGGGCACGGACAACCGAATCTCAGACCCATCGGGAAATGGCGAGCGGACTGTCTTCTCCAATTGGATTCAAGAACGGTACCGACGGCGGGCTTGAGGTCGCAATCAACGCATTGAAATCCGTATCAGCACCGCATCGTTTCCTGGGTATCAACCACCAAGGTGAGGTATCAGTGATCCATACCCGGGGAAATCGACACGCACACATCGTGCTGCGTGGTGGCTCAGCTGGTGCCAATTATGATTCAGTGAATGTTGCACTCTGCGAGGAACAACTGGCCAAAGCTGGCGTTCCGGGCAACATCATGATTGATTGCAGCCATGCCAACTCCAATAAGAACCACGAACTGCAGCCGCTCGTGATAGACAACGTGGCCAACCAGATCCTGGATGGTAATCAATCCATTGTCGGATTGATGATCGAATCACACTTGAACGCTGGGAATCAGTCGATACCAGACGAGCCATCTCAACTGCTTTATGGTGTATCTGTGACCGATGCCTGCATCGATTGGGACACCACTGAACAGATGTTGCGAGGATTGCGAGATAAGGTTCGCGAGGTTCTGCCGACCCGGCGCACCAGCATGACTGACGACCAGAAGAGCGCCTAAGAGGCGGACAGTTTTTGATCGCAAGACGACACTGCAGACTACTGGTAGTAAGGATTTTCGCCCTGAGAATGGTCCGTGATGTCGCGGACCTCTCGCAGCTGCGGCAGTTGTTCCAAAAGGGTCTTTTCAACGCCATCCTTCAGAGTCATATCGACCATGCCACAACCTTG
>CAJWYI010000170.1 GCA_913049815.1 uncultured Gammaproteobacteria bacterium | reverse complement strand
GGGTCCCTAGCAGACTATTTACAAAACTTCGGCGTGATCCCGCCATAATCTGCGGATCCACAATGCCAGGGATGGGTTTCTCTGTTGACCAACTTTCCTTGCGTCTTGAGACGTGTAGCTGCCGTCGGTCTCTTCAGCCAGTGAGCATGACCCGTTAGGACCACTTATGACGCTAACAGGGGCAGTTGGTCTGAACGAGGTGACGAAAATAGTCACCCTCAGACGGAAAGTGTATATTACAAGTCGATTACAGCTGACCAGTGAGGTCAAAAATCACAAACAAGCTGTCGTGAACAGCTTGATTTAAAGTTGGCTCAGAGGTTGCGCTGAATTCCGTGTACGTTGTGGGTACCCAGGTGCTTACAGCTTTTAAAACAGAAGGATCTATTAGGAACTACTTCGAATGATGACCAAACTCCAACGAGGTTTCACCTTGATCGAATTAATGATTGTAATAGCAATCATCGGCATCCTCGCTGCAATTGCACTACCCGCGTACCAGGATTACATCGCTACGGCCAACATGACGAAAGTGACCGCGAATTATGAGGAAGCGATTCTTCTGGCTCGTGCCACTTACGTAAAAGGTAACACGCAGACGGCCCTTGGCCTGTCTTCAACGGTACCTGCCAACGCTTCAGCCTGGATTGCTATTTTCAATCCTGCAGGGAGCAACGCACCGTCTGCCGACGGTTCTGGTAACCAGGTTAATGCATATCTCGCAGCTCCTGATGACACGTCTGGTGCGATCGGTGTCGTTTCAACTTCAGCGGCTAGCGTCACTATCTCCAAGCCGGGTTACGGGCAGCTGACAGCGGAGTCCATCACCATCATTGCAGCCGCTGAGCAGTAAGCCTCTAGTTGCGAACGCTGGAAACAGCCGGAGTCCCTAGGTGCCTTAGACCGCGGATAAATTACTGTACTGTTTCGGACGGTTAAATTGTGTCAATAACTAAAGGAACGACTACAGTTTCGGTATCCATATCTGGTTGGCCTATAAGTCAAGATATGTGGTACTTGTGTACCCATACAATTAATATCTAGCGAATCAGTCATCGGGAAACTTTATGAAGTTTGGCGCACAGGTCGGTGTATACCGAACCACGTGGGACAAGATCAGTACGGTCGTAAAACACCTTGAACAAGGCAGTTGGAACAGCGTGTGGTTTGCTGACCACTATTTGCCACCACCGCCAAGAAGAGAAGAGGAACACCTGAACGCACATGAGGGTTTTACCATCGCAGCGGCGGTTGCAGGCATCACTAGTCGTCTTCATATCGGCCATATGGTGCTTGGTAACACATATCGTAACCCGGCCCTCGCCGCGAAGATGGCAGCGACGGTGGATCAGATTTCACATGGCCGTTTTACTTTTTCGATAGGTGCGGCTTGGTTCAAGCGCGAACACGAAGCATACGGGTGGGATTTTCCCTCCATGAAGGAACGACAGGATCGCCTCGAGGAAGCCTGTGAGTTGGTGAGAATGTTGTTCCGTGCGAGTGAACCTGTGAGCTACAGCGGGCATTACTACACACTTGACGAAGCTCCACTGGCACCTGGGAGTTACGATAAACCGATCCCGATTATGGTGGGAGGGACTGGTGAGAAACGTACGCTGAAAACTCTTGCGATGTATGGCGATATTTTCAACCTGGACGGCTGGGCTGGCGGTCCTATGACGAAGGAGTATCTAAACTACAAATGGGGCATTTTGGAACAGCATTGCGAAACGATGGGACGAGATCCGTCAGAAATCCGAAAGACCATCCTTATCCCGACTCTCCTTTCTGACGATAAGGCTGCCTGTGAAGCAATGATCTCTGGGCGGAGACTTGGAGCCGGGTCAGCGATAGGGCAAAAGAACTATGTCATCGATCGTGTGGGTGAAATCATCGAAGCTGGTGTGGATGAGATTATGTTCGCTGGAATCCTGACTGAAACGCCGGATGAGTTTGTGAGATACGAGGAAGAAATTATCCGCGCGTTTGATTGAGCCCATATTATGGAGTCGGAAATAACTGCCGCTGAATCTAATAACGACGGTCACATAGCTGCTCGTGCGCTAGTGTTCGTTGGTTCCGGGTAATGGTTCCATCATGAAAGTGCGTACTGACAGGTTCAGGGCTTTGTTCGATAGCACCATGCCCCGTCGGTTTTCACCCATCGGGAATGGTTCGGTACAGTTATTTGCGCCAATCATCTCTCGAGAAGTATCTAAGTCACTGACAATGAAAAAGAACATAGCCATTTCGTCTTTGGTGGTCTGACCCATGCCGTCAGCCATTTCAAAGACCTCCATGTTCTGCATCCTCCAGAGTGCAACGTGTTGCGGGTTTCCATCTGGATTTCGATACGGGAATGCCTGATAGGGGGGTGGCAAAATGCGGTGCACCATCTGTGTCAATGTAAACCAGGTTTCAACGGGGCAGATTTCCAGTTTTTGGATGCCGGTGCATAAATTGCTGTGATGGGGAGTTTCAAGCACATCACCGGCTGTACCCGGTGCCATCACATGATAGGTCAGACCGCGAATATTGATAGTGGGTTCGTCGTTTGCGATCAGTGTATCCGCTTCAAACGTTACGTCTTGAACTCCGCGGTCGGCATCATCACCCACCAGACGGAAATCGACGCCACCGATAACGCAACTGCCATCATCATCGACGAAAAAGCCAACATTTCGCCAGGCGTCGGGAGAGTCACCTACCGTAACTGAGACTGTTCTCGGTGTATCCCATCGGTGCTGGATTTCCATATTATGTTCCCGTCATGTAGCAGACCGGACTTTAACGGAATGTCTGGATCGTTGACCACTTGAGTGTTGAGATCTACTAGAACAATTTAGCAGAGCAAGAACCTGTAGACGGTGCCCCTGTCGCCGCCGAGTAGGAGCATAGTCCGGTTCACGGATCCAATGACGTAACAGGGGTCCCGTTTTGATGGGTAATTTGCGTATTCGGCCCTGTAGATAGGTCGCCCAATCAGAAAGATGCAGGTGATACCGGCACCGATCGATTTAGGTACAAAGTAGCTGAAAAGCCACAGTGCGGGTAGAAAAATAAACATTTGATCCAGCGTGTTCTACAAAACCAAAAACAGGCTTTCATATTCTCCATTATTGTCTGAGTTGGTCAGCCCTCTGGCGCGGTATTTCTTTCGGCTTAGAACCACTTAGAAGCTGAACATTCTGCTTCACAGGACGCCGATGATGTCAGGGATCGTTGGAAATCTATGTTGTAGAGCCTGTTAGGCTCTGCAGCACTAGTACTCGCTGAGTAGCAGCTGATGGTCCTGCGGTTTTTCAAGGTAACGCGATTGGCCGGTGAGTCACCTGGGTATCAGACGTTAGTGAATTTGATTGTCGTCCTTGTCTGGCTGCTGTCATTCGCGCTCTGGTACTAAGATACAAAATAGGCTTTAGGCCGTATCGAGTAGTCCCTACAGGAACAGTCTCTACAGGAACAGGATAAAGGATTCAGGACTATGAACCATGGCATCCAGCAAGGTACTGGGCTACACCATCAGGAGTATGAATGAGGCGAGCGTGGTCAGCATGATCGAATGAGTCACGCTATCAGGCTGTTCGGCCGTGTGCTGTTTCTCACTTTACGAAGTGGACCACCATAACCTAGACTGATTTCTTTTTTCAGGATTACCAAACAAGGTGGTGAATATATCGTGGGATCCAGAAAGTGAATGACAAACGACAACTTCTGGACGAGCTGACTATCGATGCTGATCAACGTGGATCCGGAGGCGGAGCCGCGCGATTTCTCCTGACCGGATTTGGAGCGCTCCTACTAGTTACTGCTGCATGGTTCATTCTAATACCAGATACTACAGCGTTATCGGTTGATGTCGCTGTCAGTGAACGCGCCTCAGGATCGGTTACTGCCTCGGTCGCAGCGGTGCTAGATGCAAGTGGTTACGTCACTGCGCGTCGACAGGCAACAGTATCTTCAAAGATCACGGGTAAAGTGATTGAAGTACTCATTGAGGAAGGTATGGCGGTCTCCGAGGGTCAGCTGCTGGCGCGATTGGATGACACCAACCAACGGGCAGCTTTTGAGTTGTCTCGCGCGCAGATTCGCGCGGCAGAATCAAGACTGGACGAGGTTCGCGTTCAGATTGAGGAATCAGAATTGGAACTGGAGCGGGTCACGGAATTGCGCGCGAAAAATCTGGCATCTTCCGCAGATCTGGACACGACACGATTGACGCTCTCGGGGCGAAAGGCACGTTTAAGAGCGCTGGAACGTGAAGTTGATGTATCTCGGAGTAGCCTCGATATTCAGCGCTTGGCGCTAGATGACACCCAAATCAAAGCACCGTTTGATGGTGTGGTGGTCACCAAGGCTGCGCAACCGGGAGAGATGATCTCTCCTGTTTCGGGTGGCGGGGGTTTTACACGGACCGGTATCTGTACACTGGTTGATATGGCTTCTCTTGAGGTTGAAGTTGACGTCAATGAGTCATACATCAACCGAGTTGTCCCGGGTCAACCGGTGATGGCGACACTGAACTCATACCCCGATTGGCAGATACCTGCAGAGGTCATCGCTATCATCCCAACAGCTGATCGTAATAAAGCAACTGTGCGGGTCCGTGTTGGATTCCAAGAGCGAGACGGCAGGATTTTGCCGGATATGGGAGTTCGTGTTTCGTTTCTGGAAAGAGAATCGCTGTCTGAACCCGAAGAAACGAAATTAACGGGAGTTTTGGTGCCTGGAAGCGCGATTGATGCATCGACTGGAATCAACCGAGTATTTGTGGTCAAGGACGATCGTATCGAGATCCGTACGGTCACTCTGGGGCCCAGACATAGCGGCAAGCGTAATGTAACTGATGGTCTGCGTGCGGGAGAGAGAGTCGTGACCGGACTTTCCTTGGAATTGGTTGATCAGCTGCGCGATGATCGCCTGGTCTCAATGCAGAGTGGATGACTGATTAAAGAACACGGGAAGGGAACCATGGCCGAGAATCTGATTGAGATCGATCGCGTCTCAAAGACCTACACCCGGGGCAACAACGACGTGCCGGTGCTCAGTGATCTCAGCTTGTCGATCGAGCAAGGGGATTTCCTCGCATTGATGGGGCCTTCTGGATCCGGCAAGACAACATTGCTTAACCTAATAGGCGGGCTGGACAAACCCACGCGTGGCAGTATCGCCATCGGCGGTCAGCGCATTGATGCATTGTCGCAGAACGCACTTGCGAAGTGGCGATCGCGTAACGTGGGGTTCGTTTTCCAATTCTACAACCTGCTGCCTGTGCTGACGGCTCAGAAAAATGTTGAACTGCCGTTACTACTTACGTCTCTCTCGGGCTCTGATCGTAAGAAAAGAGCACTGGCTGCGTTGAAGATTGTGGGGCTGGAGGAGCGATCCGGTCACCGACCCAACGAATTGTCAGGGGGGCAGGAACAGCGTGTCGCTATTGCGAGAGCGATCGTATCGGATCCGGAATTGCTCGTCTGCGATGAGCCCACTGGTGATCTCGACCGAGCCACCGCAGATGAAATTCTTAATTTGCTGCAACTGCTCAATGAAGAGCATGGGAAAACGATTGTTATGGTGACACACGACCCAAAAGCGGCTGATCATGCGGAACACTGCTTGCATCTGGACAAGGGCCAGTTGGTTACCGGAGACGCGGCATGAAGTATTTTGGATTGATCTGGACATCACTATTTAGAAAGCCGGTACGTAGTGCCCTCACCTTCGGAAGTATTTTTATTGCTTTTCTGCTCTTTGGCGTTCTGCAATCGGTCAGTGTCGCGTTGACAGAAGGTCCAGACTTGGCGGGCGTAGATCGCCTGGTGGTTGCGCCAAAG
>CAJWYI010000169.1 GCA_913049815.1 uncultured Gammaproteobacteria bacterium | reverse complement strand
CTGGATCTTCCATCGGCGCAAGCATCTGAACCAGACCAATCAATGTTCCAATCATTCCCATGGCCGGGGCGGTTTCACTGAGCGCGCCAAAAACCTTGGCGCCCCATTTATGTCGATCTGAGGTTTCGCGCATATCGCGCTCGAGAGCGGCTTTGATGGTCTCCGGCTCGGTGCCGTCCACCATGATGTTGATCCCGCGGGCGAGAAATGCATCTGTGACTTCCTCGTCCTTAAGTGCGAGGAGACCTTCTTCTCGAGCGATCTCACCGAGTTCGATGATTTTGGTGATCAATTCCTGTGGATCACCAACTTTTTGAAAGATGCACGTTTTGCGACTCCGGTTGCGCCCAGGAACTGTCCCAGGTTGAACTTCATCAAGACAACCAGCAAGGTACCGACAATCACAATCAGGAGTGACGCGGTGTTGAGGAATTTGCTGGCACTACCGCCGGTGATCACAGCTGCGGCCAGTGCGACGATGGCACCGATGGGGCCTACCAGTGTTGCCAGATCCATGAACATTTCCTCATGACAATGATGAATAGGTGCCAAAATGGATTTGGCGCACTTTGTTTATCGGCATACTGCCGGATCGCGGAAGTACGTTTGGCACCGTCTGTATACGGTTTAGGGCAGATACTGTGCAGCCAGCCAGGCCCGAAGGTCGTTGGTCCTGTGGGTGGTGTTATAGTGGGCGTTCACCCGGGGTGGGTACGAGGAGGGTATGAGCGTATCAGGGCAGGAGATTGAAACCGGTAGGTTACCGGTGACACCTTTGGCGGGTCTGATTGGCGCAGAGGTCAATGTGGACCTGAGAGCACTTGATGACCAGACTTTTGATGCGGTCAGGGCCGCGTTCCTTGAATATCTGGTGCTCGTGTTTCCAGACCAGCATCTCACAGAGTCAGATCAGATTGCGTTCGCACAGCGGTTTGGTGAGCTTTATGTATACCCCCACAACCCAGGTCTGACCGACCACAAGGACATCCTGCCAATCAATCTGCCTTCAGGAACGTTGCGTGGTCGGTGGCACTCGGACGCGACGTTTGATGCGGCACCGCCAGCAATATCGATCCTGTCGGGCAGGGAACTACCGTCCAAAGGCGGCGAGACCGCATTCGCAAATCAATATGCTGCGTTTGAAAGCCTCTCGGATGGAATGAAGGAAATGATCCGACCGCTGAGAGCGGTGCATGACGCGTCGTCGCATAACCGACCTGAGGAGTACACCACACATCCTGTGCTGCGCACTCATCCTGAGACTGGTCGAACGGCGTTGTTCGTCAACCATGAGTTCACCCGTCGATTCTCCCATATGTCGACAGAAGAGAGCGCCGGGTTACTGAACTACCTGACCGATCACGCCCATCGGCCTGAGTTTTGTTATGTCCATCTTTGGCGGACAGGCGACGTCGTGATGTGGGATAACCGCTGTGCACAACACTATCCGGTGATGAATCGGCCGGAGGGTGAGGTTCGTCGAATGTGGCGTGTGACCGTTGCCGGAGGTGCGCCGGTCTACGAATCCCGGTCCTAGCCGCTGGCAGACCCGATGTTTCAAGAAATTGAGCTCAAACTGGCTGTTTCAAAGGCGTCCATGGAGGACATCCTGTCCTCGTCCCGTTTCCGAAAGATGGCGAAGGGGAAGGTCAAACAGAAATCACTCGTCAGCACCTATTTTGATACTCGTCAGCATACCCTGAGGAAGTCGGGGGTCGTGTTGCGGATTCGTGACGATGGGAAAGGGTTCGAGCAGACCATCAAGATGCCTTCTGATGGGCCTGTAGGTCTGCGGAACTTTGCCGAGTTCAATGCTGATGTCTCCGATATGGAACCAGATCTATCTGTCTACCAGGGTGGGGCGCTTACAGAGCCGCTGGAACGCTGGCGATACCGCGATGCCAACCTGCGCCCCGTGTTTACGACTAGGATAGAACGAGACGCATATGTGCTGAAACTCGGCAAGACGAAGATAGAAATGGCCCTCGATCGAGGTGACATCACGTCCTGCCTGCAGGGCAATAGTGAACAGGTTTGTGAAATTGAACTGGAGATGATCTCTGGGGATCCGGTAGACCTGTTCGATTTTGCGCAGTCTCTCGTCGAAAAGTACGAGGTATGGCCGCTCCATTTGACGAAGTCCGAGCGAGGTTACTCCTTGACGAGGGAGGATCTGCGGCCACGGGCTATGAAGGCCAAAAAAGTCTCGGTGTCTCCCGACGCGACGATCCTCCAGGCGTTACACCAGGTTCTGGATGCGGCACTTGAGCATCTGTTAGTGAATCACGCGCCGACGTTGGCTGGGCAACCTGAAGGCGTTCACCAGACTCGAGTTGCGCTTCGACGAATCCGAGCAGCATTGAGAGTATTCAAGGATGTTCTGCCGTGGGACGAGCGCATGGCATTCAACGGTGAGTTTCGCCGTGCGTTGCAGCAACTTGGGACTGCCAGGGACTGGCATGTTTTTCTGGCTGAAACCTGGCCTCGGTTGTCAAAGGCTGCGCCGGCGGGGGTCAATGTGAAACCGCTTCAACGTGTTGCGAGGAATCAACGACTGGCATCGACGCGAGAGTCGATTGAGGTGTTAACGAGCCGACGCTACATGCGTATGCTGGTTCAGTTTGAGCGCTGGCTTGCTTCAATCAGAGAGACGGGCGAACTTGCGGCACCCATCAGGCCTCATGCGGAAAGAGTGTTGAAAAAAACACTGAACGATCTCACCAACACCGATAGATCACTAAAGCGAATGTGGGGAGAGGAACTGCACGATCTTCGTAAGAGAGGCAAGAAAACTCGATATGCCTTCGAATTCTTTAACGACCTGATCAGTGCTGATGGCCGCAAACTCATCAAATCCATGTCTTCCATCCAGGATTCTCTTGGGGAGGCCAACGATGCGATGGTGGCGCGCCGGCTCCTCACACTCCTGAAGCCCGGCGTCACGGATGCGGCCGTTGTTCAGTTTGTTGATCAATGGGCGAGTGATCGGATTGAGACATGCCTAAACAAGGCAAGCCCACATTGGATCCACGTCAGGAAAACTGCGGCTGATGTGAGCTATCTCGCAGCGGAGCCTCCTCATGCAGACTGATATTTCACGCATTATCGGCACTTACTCGTCGCAGGGTTTTCATCGAACTGGGACAGACACCGATGTGGAAAGTGCGCACTGGCTTGGATCTGAGGTCCAGCGAGCAGGTCTCGAACCCCTGTTAACTAGCTTTGTGTTCGATCGATTTGACCCCGTTGAGGGATATGCCGAAGTTGCAGGACAGCGTGTCCAGGGGATTCCCTTCTATGACTGTCCGACGGGGCAGGGCGAGGTGGTTGGTCGTCTGGTTCGCTATGGTGAACAAGGTGCCATAGCGCTCGTCGAGGCTCAGTCGCTGGCTGAGGGGAACCCGGTCACTGAGATGCGAGTCAACGATCAGTACGACGCGTTGATCGTGGTCACGCCGGAGGGGATGCCGGAAGCAGGAATTGCACTCGCGAATGCTGAGCGGTTTGGTGCACCCTATGGAATACCCGCGTTACAGGTCGCCAGGCAACATCTTGCAATACTGTCTCGTGCGATTGAATCCAATGAAGACGTGGCTTTCATGTATGCGTTTGAACAGACGCCAGCGACAGGCATCAACGTTGGTGCCCGTCTCGTTGGTCGAGACTCATCTCAACCCCCACTGGTCGTGATGACCCCGCGAAGCGGTTGGTGGCAGTGCGCTTCAGAGCGGGGTGGAGGGCTTGTCGCCTGGCTTGAAATCATGCGAACGCTGACCGCTGAAGGCAGTGATAGAGATGTTGTGTTTACGGCGAATACAGGCCACGAATTGGGACACCTTGGATACCACCACTTTATTGAGAACCGTCTGGACCTGGAGGCAGGTGCGAGGGCGTGGGTGCACCTGGGTGCAAACTTTGCGGCACTACCACCTGCCCCGATTCGCGTACAGACGTCGCATCCAGACCTGCAGGCATTGGCGCGGGAATGTGCTGATGAGGCAGGCCTGACTGACTATATGGAGGTCATGGGGCGAAGACCTGGCGGGGAGGTTCGATCAGTATTCGACGCGGGAGGGAGTTACGTATCCTTGGTGGGTGCCAATGCGCTGTTTCACCACCCTGATGACATCTGGCCACAGGCCGTGGATCCCGAAAAAACAGAAAAAGCCTGTCGCGTGATGGTTTCCGTTTCGAGAGCGTTAGCCCGTGGTTAGGAACTCCCTCTAGTCCTCGTGGTGCATACCACTTTGGGTGTAATTCTCGATGCCGGTCTTTTCGATCAAGCCCCGTTGGGTCTCCAGCCAGTCCACGTGTTCTTCTTCGCTTTCGAGAATGTCGCGGAAGAGATGGCGAGTGACGTAGTCTGATTCCTGCTCGCAGAACGCGATCGCTTCCCTGAGCAGTGGGATGACTTCCATTTCGAGTTTGAGATCACAGGCGATGACATCTTCCACGTTCTCACCGATGTAGAGCCGTCCCAGGTCCTGAAGATTCGGCAGGCCATCGAGGAACAGAATGCGTTCAATGAGCCGGTCCGCATGTTTCATTTCGTCAATCGACTCATGGTATTCCAGCTGTCCGAGGCGCTTCAGCCCCCAGTTGTCATAAATCCGTGCGTGCAGAAAGTACTGGTTGATAGCGGTTAGCTCATTCTTGAGCACCTTGTTCAGGTACTCCACGACGTTAACGTGAGTAGGTTTCATGGCGGGTTTCTCGTTGAATAAAATGTGAATGGGGTTTGGGATGACTGACTATCCCAAACTCTCGCAGGGAGGATTGATAGTGCCATGGAGAGCGAGGGAAAACAATATAACTTGTTGATATATAAACGAAAATAAATATTATTTGCACCCGATTCACACCCGTCGGGAAGAGACGGAGCGCAGTCGAAAAAGTAGTTGCTATCGAGAATTATTATTATTTACACTGTTACTCTGGTTGAATGACAGTCTGAAGACACCTGATATGTACGTTTGTATCTGCAACGCAATCACCGAAAAGGAAATCCACAACGCGATTGATCGCGGTCTGTCCAATGTTGAAGACATTGCCGATCAACTGGGTGCTGGTGCGTGTTGTGGCTCATGCCGTGAGACCACCCGAAGCATTCTTGAATCCCGGCACTCCGAAGACTCGCAACTCTGGGTTTCCGCGGTCTAGCGAATCGACCCTCTCGTCCTCACCCCAATGAGCTGAACAGCTCCCTTCCTTATTCTGCTTTCTTACCTGGGACTCCCGAGCCAGCTGCCCTGGACGCGCAGTCGATGAAATTCACCAATATCTGGTGCTCATTACCATCATCTTTGGTTCAGTCCTGGGTTCAACAAAATCAATGGCTTAAGATTTACTTGTCGGCGTTGGTTCGAACGTTGCCTGTGTTGAAGGACAGTTCTCTGGACGGGTTTGCACTATCATAGACAGCACGATGAGTGTACACGACTCTTTTGAGGAGCCTCGATCGTAGCGTCGGACCAACGTTCCGACCGTGATCTTTGCGCTGAGTGTGCTGGCGGGCGGTGTGTTGTTCCAGAATGTGATCTGGTCGGGAGGTGCTGACAACGTCAATACCTACTATGAACGGCATGCACCTGAAGACTGGCAGTCGCGTCAGCAGGTGAATCGTCTGGGAATCAATCAGCTAGCAACCGGCGTTAGTCTCGAGAAGGTTGTGACTAGGCTGGGCGCACCAGATTTCCGCGATGGCTATTGGGAAAATGGACGCGTGGAGGTGTTGTACTACCGAACCCATCGAGTCACCGATGACGGGATGACGAACAAATGGCAGGAGGCGTCGCCGCTCGTGTTGGCGGAGGGTCGACTCGTCTCGCATGTTGGATACACGTTTGATGGCGCTG
>CAJWYI010000168.1 GCA_913049815.1 uncultured Gammaproteobacteria bacterium | reverse complement strand
CCGCCAAAGCCGGGGCTGTTGTAGTCGACAATTCGTCCGCTTTTCGGATGGATCCGACAACGCTCTTGGTGGTACCCGAAATCAACCCACAGGAAATCGGGAGCCACAATGGAATTATCGCGAATCCGAACTGCTCGACCATTGTGATGACGGTGCCTGTTTGGCCTATTCATCAAGCGGTTGGCGTCGAACGGGTGGTGGTCTCGACCTACCAGGCAGCCAGTGGTGCAGGCGCCGCCGCGATGAATGAACTCGCGCAACAGGCTCGCGATTGGGCGGCGGGCGATCCCATTACCCAAGAGGTGTTTGACCGCCAGTACATCTGGAATCTTTTTTCGCACAACTCCCGTATTGATCCTGATACGGGCTACAACGAGGAAGAAACCAAGATGATCAATGAGACTCGGAAGTTGTTTGCCGATCCGCAGATCAGCGTGTCCGCAACCTGTGTACGGGTACCGGTTCTAAGGGCTCACAGCGAAGCCATCAATCTGACTTTGAAATCGCCGCTCTACGAAAAGGAAGCGCGTGCGTTACTGACAGAGGCACCCGGCATCAGAATCATCGACGACCGCGGGGGCAACCAGCACCCTGAGCCATTGATAGCCTCTGATCAGGATGCCATTTTCGTTGGGCGCATCAGAGGAGATGCAGGCCAACCGAAAGGACTTGGGCTCGAACTCTTTGTGTCAGGGGACCAGATCAGAAAAGGAGCTGCCCTCAACGCAATCCAGATCGCCGAGTTGTTGCTTTGAGGTTCACGAGCCTTACTCTTTCGGGACGCGTCAATAGACCCTATTCCCGCTTTTCTATATTCTTCCGGCTCACTTTCATGAGTTGAGGGTTCTGATATGGCGCCAATTCCGACGGGAGGCACTGTGGCAGTCACCGGAGCAGCCGGTTTCATTGGCAGCTGGGTTGTGAAGTTGCTACTCCAAAAAGGGTATCGAGTACGAGCTTGCGTTCGTGACGCGAAGGATCCGGCTCGAACCGATTTCCTGCGCAAGATGCCAGGATACGCAACACGTCGACTGACCATACACTCTGCGGACCTCGACAACGACGGCTGTTTTGATGAGATCTTTGAAGGCTGTAATGGCGTCGCGCACGTCTCTCATGTTAGCACCTACAACGATCAGGACTATGTGCAGCGCGTCTGCGATCACATAATCAACAGCGTGAACAAGTCTGGGACCGTCAACCGAGTGGTCGTCACATCCAGCGTGGCTGCTGTCATCAGTGAAATGGATCTGAAGGAACTGGTTAAGCGACCGGTACTCTACGAAGACCGCTATCCGGATGAACAGAACCCAAAGCGGACACCAGAGCGAGGGCAGGGTTATTCGATGGGTAAGGTCCTGGCGCAGCGTGTATTCTCAGACGCTGCAGAAAAGGCGGGAACCTGGGACGCCATCACCTGCTGTCCAGCAGATAATATTGGTCCTATTCTGTCCCCACACCAGAAGGACATGGGTCCCTGGCAGCACAACATCGAAACGATGCTGCTTGGTAAATACGACCAAAGTGGCGTTTATCGACCCTGGATGCCGGTCGATGTTCGTGACGATGCCGAGTGTCATATCGGCCTGCTGGAATCGCCGCTGGTACAAAATGGAGAACGATACATCGCCTGGTCCACCGATACGCGCAACGTTGAAGATATCTGTGCTGACATCAACCGGTTGTTGCCGGAACTCGGACATGCGGAAGCAGAACTTGTTGACAACCATCCAGAGCGACACCAGGAGCGAGAAGCCGAGTTTCGTGGCATCTGGGCCCAGTGTGATCTTCGGAATGATCGGATCCGATCGGTGACCGGCGTGTCCTTCCGACCGCTTGATGAGTCCGTTCGTGACTGCATTGAGTCACTGATTACTGTCGCCGACGTTCAACCCAAACTGCGTGATGGCTTTTCTTTGCAAGATTAACAACAGCATCGACGATACATCGATAAATGAGGCGGAGGACTCAGATCAAAGCGATGATCTGAATGCCAAACCGAATGCTGATGGTGCCACACCATCAGCATTCACCAATCTTAAGGTCGCACCTCAAGACCTGCCACAGGCTTCTACGCTTGAAACATCGGCCATGCAATCCGCCTATGTGTCGCTGGCCATGGCATTCTCGTTGATTCGCTGGTTCATCGTGGCAATCGCTGTCATTTGTGGATCTGAACTTGGTTTTGATCGTTTCTACCCCTGGATAGCCGTTCCAGGCTTACTCTTGCTGGCCGCATTGGATCTTCTGTTCAGTCGACGCGCTGCGACGGTCAAACGCTATGCGATTCGGGAACACGATGTGTACTTTGAGAGTGGCGTTTTCTGGCACGCTCAGACTATTCAACCGTTGAATCGCGTCCAGCACGTTGAAGTCGGACAGGGTCCCATAGACAAGCGTTTGGGACTGGCGCATCTGCAACTCTTCAGTTCGGGCTCAGGTGCTGCCAGTCTGAAAATTCCTGGTCTCACTCTGACGCGCGCTGAGGACTTGCGAGAGTTTATTCTTCGGCATCGAGACACCACATGAGTAATGAATTATGGCGCCGTCTGTTGGGCTGGTCAGTGCTCTACTTCATCGCAAGATTTCTGCGCCAACTCATCGCAAACATCTTCGCACTGATCCCGGCCGTATACGGCATCACGAGAATCGAGAGTCTCCAGATCGGTGTCGCGATTGGTCTCGCATCGACGATTGCGGTCGTCGTTTACGCGGTCATCCAATATACCTACTTCCGATACCAGGTCACCGATGATGCGATACTGGTCCGTGAAGGCATCTTGTTCCGTAAACAAACCAATCTTGGCTTCGAACGGATCCAGAACGTCTCCCTGGATCGTCCTTTCTACCTCCGTCCGCTTAAACTGGTCACGCTCAAGGTCGATAGTGCCGGTTCGAGCGGCGAGGAGATCAATCTGGCGGCATTGAATGAGGTCGAAGCGACCCGCATCCACGATATGATACGAACGGCTCGCCAAGGCGCTGCGCCATCCATCCACGAAGAGGAGACGCACGCATCCAAGGGGGACGTGTCAGAGAAATTCCTAATCGACCGAGAGCTTGGTCATCTCGTGTTACACGGCCTGACCAATAACCGGGCCTGGATTGCACTCGCCGCCATTGGCGCTGTGTTCAGCCAATTCGCCGATACTCTAAGAAGTTATGTTGATGTACTCGGCATCGACTTTAGCGCAATGCTCGTGGACGCCACCATCTCCATGTTGATCGCAATGGCTTTTTCGGCGCTTGTCCTGAGTATCATCATCGTGACAGGACTCTCCATCGCCGGGTCGATTTTCGCGTATTACGGCTACGAACTAACCGGGACGGCTACGCGCCTGACAGTGAGACGCGGTTTACTGACTCACCGTACAATACACATGAATAAAAGCCGGGTTCAGGCGAGTTACTACCATCAGGACTGGTTGGATCGTGTGCTCGGTCGCCTGAACCTGGTCTTTGAGCAGGTCTCTCACCAGACGAACAATGAGGCTGATAGCGATCGGCGGTTAATTGTGCCCTCCGTCACATTTCCTGAAGCGAATAACCTGACTAAAGAGGTTATTCGTGTGGGAAATCCGGAGGACTACCACTATCAGGGCGTGAGTATTCGGCTTCTGATTCGCAATCTCTGCACTCTGGCGATCGCAACAACAAGCCTCGTCCTTGCACTTCACTTGATTCCAGAACTTGACGCGTTAAGCCTATTGCCGGTCCCCTTTGCTCTTTGGTTGGGCCTTCTGCAGTACTACCGATGGAAGCGACTAGGCATCACAATCGACGGTAACATTGCCATCGTTCGCAAGGGAAGCATCGGCGTCCACTACATCGTGATCGAACTTCATAAACTGCAAACGACCAATCTGATACAAACCTTTCTGATGCGCCGTCGCCAACTCTCATCGCTCGCATTGACGGTCGCATCACGGACACTGGTCGTGCCCTTTCTTCCACAGGGCTATGCAGAAACAGTCCGGGACTACGGCCTCTATCAGGCAGAAGCGAGCGGTCGATCCTGGATGTAAATCCACGCACCAACTCTGTCTTGCCTTGTCGGTGCCCCGGTGACGGACCCGTTACTACGAGCGAGGCAGCTTTGGGGTAAATGGTCTTAGAGGGATAGAGGCACATTGCCTAATGGTCTCCGCTCTGACACATTGTGTACACGACAAAACCAAATACCAACAACAGGAACAGCATGTCCGAACAGAATCGACAAGTCATGATCGACTCCCTTCCGGAAGATCAGCTTCAAGAGAGCAACTACCGTCTTGAAACCACCGATGTTCCTTCACCTGGCGGCGGACAGGTGTTGTGCCGTACGCTGGTGCTGACCGTGGGTGCAGGAACCCGCGCGGGTCTTCAGGGGAGCGCGAGCTATGCCGGGGCACCCAAGGTCAATATTGTCATGAACGGCAGTGGCGTCGCGCGTGTTGAACACTCAAACAGTGATCAATTCAAGCCGGGCGATCTGGTGATCTGCCCCAGTGGCTGGCAAGACTATTCAGTGCATGATCCCGCCGCACTTTCTCCGGTCACCGACGATATTGATCCTGCACATTACCTTGGCGCGTTGGGTACGAATGGTCTCACGGCTTACTTCGGCCTCTTCAATGTAGGAAACATGAAAGAAGGTGACACTGTGCTCGTATCCGCGGCTGCGGGATCCGTCGGTCACCTGGTCGGTCAGATGGCCAAGATCAAAGGAGGACGTGCTGTGGGCATCACTAGTACATCAGAAAAGTGTAGCCTCTTGACCAGTCAACTCGGTTACGATGCAGCAGTCTCCTACAAGTCACCCGATTGCCGCGCAGACCTGAAAGAAGCCTGCCCTAACGGTGTCGATATCTACTTTGACAATACCGGTGGCGACATTCTCGAAATGGCACTCCGACGTATGAATGATCACAGCAGGATTGTCTGTTGCGGTGTGGTCTCCCAGTACGACACCAGTAATCCCGCAGGTGGGCCGCGCGGTATCCCGGGTCTTCTCGTGAACAAGCGGATTAGAATGGAGGGATTCCTAGTATTCGACTTTGCAGCTTCCTACGGAAAAGCGCGTGATCAGATGAAGTCCTGGATCATCGACGGTCAACTGAACCCACTGAATGATGAATTCGATGGGCTTGAGAAGGCCCCGGCGGCATTTGTCGATATGCTGGCAGGTGGCAATGTGGGTACGCGCATGATCCGCGTTGCGGACTAGACCGCTTGTGACCTGCTGATGGCCGACAACAGTACCCGCCGCACCGAGCACATTGCCAAGAGACGCTACCCTAATGAGGTCGACGGTCCATATCTCACCTGCGACTGTCCTTGGTCCAGCTACAGGGGAATGTGTAAACATGTGTGTGCGTTGAAAGATGCGCTCGCCGCAGGATGTCCAGTACCGACTCACTAACTGCTTCGAAAATAGCTAGTTTGACGAGGACACTACGGGTCAGTGCCACAGGTATACTGCCCCACAACGTTATCGACAGAAGTCACATATGAGTCATTTCGCCGACGAGACCAAACTCACCCGGATCAACGAAAACAACTGGCGAGGTCACATCAACGGTCAATGGAGCATCGGCGGTAATCCGAATGGCGGCTATCTGGTCGCCAACGCTATGAATGCCATTCGCGAGCTGGCACCAGATCATCCGGACCCATTGTCCGTGACGGCACACTACCTCCGCCCCGGGTTACCAGATACAGACTGTGATATCGAGGCCCAGATGATCAGGCGTGGTCGCACGCTGACCACGGCGTCCGCTTCCCTGAGCCAGGATGGTAAATCACGCATCGAGGTGTTGGCCGCATTCGGTGATCTTATGACACCCGGCGCGCCGAACGCGGTGAAAAATCAGCTGACTATTCCTGCGCCAGTGATACCAAAGCCGGAAGACTGTCCCGTTCGATCAGCCAAAGAACAGGGTGTTGACCTGCC
>CAJWYI010000167.1 GCA_913049815.1 uncultured Gammaproteobacteria bacterium | reverse complement strand
ACTACGCCAACAAGATGGAAACGGCGTCACAAGAGCTTGAGTTTGAGAAAGCTGCACGCTACCGAGACCAGATTGCTCACCTCCAACGTATTCAAGAACAACAATACGTCCTTGGCCCCGAAGGCGACATCGATGTCATCGCTGCCTTGGTCACGCCAGCGGGTGTCGGCATCTTGGTCATGGTGATCCGGGGAGGGCGCCTACTCGGAAATAAAACCTATTACCCACGGACGGGGCTCGAGAACACCTCAGGTGACGTACTTTCCTCATTCTTACCGCAGTTCTACTTGAGCGGTTTCAGCGGTCGGGAGGTCCCGCGAGAAATCATCGTCAATGCCAAGATCGACGATAAGACGCTCATCGCAGATGCGCTCACGGAAGCAACAGGCCGCAAAGTTGCGCTCTCAGACAATGTGCGGGGACATCGTAGACGCTGGGTCGAGCTCGCCGAAACCAATGCTGAACAGAATCTCGGCTCTCATCTGGCCAGTCGAAACAACCTGAAGGAGCGATACGATTCATTGCGAGTCGTTCTGGAACTCGACACGATACCGTCACGCCTTGAGTGTTTTGATATCAGCCACAGCGCAGGTGAAGCGACGGTGGCGTCATGCGTTGTGTTCGATGACAACGGACCGCTCAAATCTGACTACCGCCGTTTCAATATTGACGGCATTACACCCGGCGATGACTACGCCGCCATGTCACAGGCGCTTTCACGGCGCTATACGCGGTTAAAACGAGGGGATGGCAAGGTTCCTGACATCCTGTTTGTTGACGGCGGTAAGGGTCAACTCACACAGGCCATCAGTATTCTTGCAGAGCTCGACATGGATATCCTGGTAGTTGCGGTCGCCAAGGGACCGGAGAGAAAAGCCGGTCTTGAAGTGTTGTTCACTTCTGATGGTCGAGAACTCGATCTACCGGCAGATACGCCCGCACTCCATCTGATTCAGCATATTCGGGATGAGAGCCATCGATTCGCGATCACTGCTCATAGAAACCGCCGTCAGAAAAAGCGACGTGAGTCGACGCTGGAGGGTATCGATGGTGTTGGTCCTAAACGTAGACGAGCGCTTTTACGGCACTTTGGTGGCGTCAAGAGAATCGAGGCCGCCAGCGTAGAGGAACTGGCGAAGGTTGATGGTATTTCGAAGGCACTCGCTGATCACATTTACGGGACACTGCACCAACAATAGGTTACGACCAGGTAGCTGTTTTGACATGGTTGAACCGGCTAGAATGCTGGCTGTGCGCTTGCCGACGACCATTCCCAATATTCTGACTAGTCTACGGATTCTGCTAATTCCCGTGATGGTGGTGGTGGCATATCTGCCTTTTGATTCCCGCTATTTGCTCGCTGCCTTGGTTTTTACCATCGCAAGCATTACTGATTGGCTGGATGGCTACCTCGCACGAAAATGGGGTGAAACCACTCCCTTTGGCGCGTTCCTGGACCCGGTGGCAGACAAGTTGATTGTGGCGGTAGCGTTGGTGCTACTCGTCGAAGTTCATGCATCGGCCATCTTGGTGGTACCCGCTCTCGTCATCGTTGGTCGGGAAATCGTCGTGTCCGCACTTCGAGAGTGGATGAGTATCTACAGTGATCGCCGCAGTGTTGCCGTGAATATGCTGGGTAAGATCAAAACCGCAGTACAGATGGTCGCCATCATTGTCCTGTTGGCCAGTGGACCTGCTCTGGACAATTTTCTGGTGACACTGGGCTACGTGCTACTCTATTTAGCTGCAGGTTTGACACTTTGGTCGATGTACGTCTATCTGCGCGTAGCCTGGCCAGATTTATCGCGGGGTATGAACGTGAATTCGACGGATCGTGGTTCCGATTCTGGTTCTTAAGGCCCCAACGCATCATCGATTTTGAGGAGTATGACCGGTGGCAACCCGTAAACTGACCGACGAGGAGAAACGCAAACTGTATCGGGATGGATTTCTCATTCTGAGGAAGGCGGTACCAGAAAATATGGTAGAAAACGCTCGTCGCCACCTGAACGTTCATATGGGAGCAATGCGCGGACAGGCAATGTCTGCAAAGAAGATCGATCCGGTCCGTCAGAATGCAGTCGCCACGGTCGATGGAACAAATCCGGTATTCACTGACCTCTACAACAAATCAGGCTTGAAGGCGTTGGTAACATCGGTCATTGGTGGTTCTCTCCCTGACGCAATAGGAGCACAGGTTGCCTCGGTTTATCCGGGCAGACACCAGGACAGCATCAACGAGGCGGGTTACCGCGATGGTGACACGCCATTTTACGGATGGTGTGGACATCTGGATGGACTATGGAATGGCGCTGCACCCGTCCCGACGATCGAACGCCCGATGACGCGCACCGAAAGAAGAAAGTGGTACCAGGATCCGGCCCGTAATGGTTGTTCTCGTTCCTATGAGGGCACCGGCATGAATATCACAAACTTCACCGCACTGGTGGGAGTCGCGTTGTCTGACCAGCGTAAGGAAGGTGTCGGAAATCTGGGCCTACTGAAAGGCGCACATCTGAAGATGGGCGAATTTTTTCGTTGGCAGGATGCGCAGGGCGGTCCATTGGGTCCCGATGGGCCCGGGTGGCCTCGTGAACATTTCGAAGCCCCAAATGGACACGGTCTTCGACATTACCCGGATCAGCTGCGCGACGCCTACAAGCGCAGTGCAGAGGTCACCCCCGACGGGCGTCTATGGCCTAAACCAACGCTCATGAAACTTGCACCGGGCGACGCCGTCATCGTTCATTTCGCGACACCGCATTCCGCATCGCGGGTAGACGGTCCCGATCCACGACACATGATTTACTTTCGCGTCATGTCACCAGATCGACCCGAGGACCAACGTCGGTCGTATTCACCCGCGCTGACGGATATCTGGAAAGAATGGAAGGGGATGCGCAGGACAGTTAAAGAGATGGCCAGGGCCTAACGCCGAGACTAGCGCTCAGCTCGATGTGTTTGCAGCAACGATGGCCTCAATATCCTTGCGTGGCGTGCCTGATTCATCGTCGCACAGCATCTTGAGCACATCGTCCAGTTCTCTCTGTGTGAGTGCACTATGAACATCGGTCGCACGGGCGAAGGCATCTGCGGATTCAAGCTTGTCGTCACGTTCACGAAGATCCCTGACAAACGACGGCACGATGCACGTCAGCATCGCCCAGCGCTCTTTGCCAGAGACGTTCAACTCCGGTGGGGCGCGATGGTACGTGCGCGAGTCATAGAGGATGCCTGAGCCAGCGGGAAAGGACATCTGTACGACGTCTTTGTGGGGACCTGTTCCAGCAACAGTGGGTACCTCATTCAATTCTTTGGGCGGAGGGCCATCAAATTCGTGGGATCCCAGGACAAATTGGGTCGCACCCGCTTCGGGTGTAAAGTCGGTCAGGGCGATATTGAATTGCATCCCAAGACGGTCTTTGCGCTGTTTCCAGTTGGGGTAGCGTGGCGAAATGGATGCGTCCAGTTTCTTAAACTCCTCTGGACCGAGCATGTAAGTATGCGCTTCGTTCTCACTATTTAGCGGATACGGATAGTCGGCGTGCCAGCCACCCGGTTCCACGCGAGCGTTGTCCCCTATTTTTTCTGCGGGTCTCAGGATGGAGAAACCGGGACATTGGCAGTAATGGATGTCGTCGACACCAAAATAACTTTCAATGAGCCACAAGGACACAGGGTGCATGAGCGCCTGCGCCACCGCGGGGGTCATCCCAAGAAAGCTCTCTTCGCGTGGCATCAACGATCGAGGTCGAATGAGGTTGTCGTTAGATTTGTACGGCCTGCTGTCCTGTCCGGCTTTGACCTGAGCCTCTTTGTCCGCATTTTCCGCTCGCACCTGATTGATGTTCTCTATCAGGTTCGACACCATTTCAGGACTCATGATGTTTTCTACGACTGTCCAACCCTGGCGTTCCAGATCGACGAGATAATCCGACGGTAAGCGGTCAGGGGCCTGTCGAACACCGAATACACCCGGGTCACCCAACGCCAAGGTCTCTCCCTCTTCGGTCATTAGGCGATAGGTTGGTGCAATCAGCTTGCTCGCCCCTGGTCCAAACATCTCATCCCATAAGGCTGGTTTTGTTGTACGCAGATCACTCGCCTCTACATTGATCACAGATCCAGTCTGGGCATTGCGCAGCGACGAAACACTTTCCCAGGTCCAGATGCAGCTGTCGTCACAACGACGGCGTAATTGAAAATGACGGTGGTCTGCAGTGTGCGAGAGATGCAGACCGGAGCGTTCACTGACTAGTAGAACGTAGTCGGACATAAGATCAACTCATACGCATGGAAAATTCGTGTGGAGGCTGGGGTCGGAATCGAACCGGCGTAAACGGAGTTGCAGTCCGCTGCATGACCACTCTGCCACCCAGCCATCGTCAGCAGACATCTCTGTGTGTCTTCCATAAAACACGCGCAAAAGCCGCTGTCGACCGCGCCAGAGTCTACCGGATTATGATGGGGGAATACACACGCCGGTAGGTAAAGTGGGGCTTGCAGCCGATCGGGTAAACGTCAGATTGACGACAACAGAAGGTACGTGGCCATTGAAGCAATGGCAATCAGTGATAATACGTCGGCGGTAGAAGACCATTTCATGCCGCGGAGTTTAGGTGGGTCTACCGTAAATCAGAACAATCGTTTGGTCATATCGATATAACACTCGCTCATTAACCCAGCCTCGCCTGAGGCAGCATGCCGGCCACCATTCGGTAGACCACCAGACGAGCCTGTTCGACAGGCAGACTCTGATCGTTTCTCAACTGATTCCACATATCAAAACTGAGCGTTGCCTCGAGTGCATCGAGCAAGACCGCATCTTCGCGAACGTCGGTTGGCAACACTGATTCCAGCGCCGCGCGTTCATGGCTGACGATGTCGAGGTGTCGGTTGAGTAGGGCGGTGGAGTGGAAGCGTAGGGCACCCGCCGCTATCCGATAAGGCATGATGATTTCGTAGACACGCAACCGCCGGGCCAGAAGTTGGTCGAGGTTCCGCCACCATTCAGAGTGATGAAGCTGCTCGTCTACGATGGGCGCAATCTGCGCACTGATGGCCACTGACATCTCAGTATAGAGACTCTCCATATCCTTGAACCGACGGAACACGGTGCGCAAGCCAACGTTCGCGCGTTGGGCGACGTCCTCAGCAGTTGGCGCTATCTTCCCTTCCCTTACCAATTCGAGCATTGCGGTCACAATGCGCTGTTTGGTGTCCTCGCTACGAAGACGTCTGCCATCTGTCTCACTCGGGTTATTGTCGAACTCCACCATGGACCACTACTCTTATTTCACCTTGATTATTGCCGTCACCATCTATCGTGGGCAACTCCAGCTGTCCGGAGCGCGTGCTGCAGGTTAAACTACTCGTGTGCCCGGGTGGTGAAATTGGTAGACACGCAAGACTTAAAATCTTGTCGCCTTTGGGCGGTGCCGGTTCGAGGCCGGCCCCGGGCACCAACCAACCTTGCTTCGCCTGGCGTGCTTCATGACCAACGTTCAGATTGATCACAATATCGCTGGTCTCAAACCTTCTGCCACGTTGGCGATGCACCAACGTGCCAATGCCATGCGTGCCAGAGGGGATCTGATCTCACACTTTGGATTCGGCCAGTCCCCATTTCCGGTGCCAGGCAAGATTGCAGAGGCACTTGCTGCGAACGTACATGAGAGCGCCTACCTGCCCACTTCCGGTCTCCCTTCATTGAGAGAAGCAGTGGCCGGGTTCTACCGCACACAGCACAGCTATGATTTCGCATCAAATAACATCCTGATTGGTCCCGGATCCAAAGATCTTATCTTCCATGCGCTCTATCTCATTGAAGGAGATCTACTGCTGCCAACGCCTTGTTGGGTCAGCTACGCGCCACAGGCCCGGATACACGGCAAACGAGTCATCCCAGTCGAAACTCGTGCGGCCGAAGGCTAC
>CAJWYI010000166.1 GCA_913049815.1 uncultured Gammaproteobacteria bacterium | reverse complement strand
TGGGAGGAACAGGAGGCGCAGTCGGCAAGCCGCGGAACGCCTAGAAATACTGACGAACTTGGGTGATCAACTACGAGCGGCAAGCCTGGAGGCCACGTTCGTTAGGTAACTGACTGAGCCGTGCAGCCTCTTGTGCACCGCTTCCGTTGATCTTAACCATACACAGCGGCACAAAGTCCTTAATCTGGTACATCACAAACGCAACGTGCGTCCGCAGGGCCTTATCCAGCGGGTCGTCAATGCGAACCAATGTCCCCAGCGGTACCTGAACCAAGACGCCACTTCACCCCCATTTCGCCAAAAGTGGTTGCAGTCTGCTGAGGAAAGCCCGCCGATGTCTTCCGACCGACGGGATCTGTCGCAGATGGCAGTCCAGGACTGATCTCCATCGGGACAATTTCATCCGCCCTGACCCCTGCTTTTTGGCGAAGATCGCTTAAGACCTGGGCATGCACCCGGAGAAACGCTGCACGTTCCCTCTATCGCCTTGCCCGAATCCCAAACGGCACCAGGACACACATCCTAGCCAACAAGATCAGTTCCGTAACTGAGGCAAACCGCCCAAAAATTCAACCATGCCAAGCCACTCTGACAACGACTCATACCTGCGACTCGCGATCACCTGATCCACCCCGGCGTCTTCATATCGAGCCAGTACGTCCTGCGCCGCGTTCTTTTCCCTGGGCAGATCAGTAAACGTCACAACGATCGGCGGTGGGCGACCTTCTGACGCGGCCCGATCTCGATAAACGGCAATATCTGCCTGAAAGCTGTCCAGCCGCCCCATTGGCATCCAGCCATCGCCATACCTCAATGCACGATCAATTGCCTGAGGTGGTCGACCTCCGATCAGGATCGGTGGTGGCTTCGGGTTTGGTCTGAACAGGAAGTCCTGGCCGTTCACGTTCACAACGTCACCACGATCTCTTGCACCAAAACATTCCTTGAGGAAGGCAAGCATCGCGTCCGCGTCCCTACCCCGGTCATGTCTTGAGATACCAAGCGCTTTGAATTCGGGATCCATCCAACCGATTCCACAACCCAGCAACAGACGCTCCCGTGAGAGACTCTGCAAAGTCGCAATTGTCTTGGCGGTTGGCAGAGGTGGCCGATAGGGAAGAATCAGAACACCAACTCCGAGTTTGATACGTTGCGTCATACCGGCAATGTAGGACAGCGTGTTCAGCGGATCGAGGTAGAGCCCATCAGATCCTTCTGCGTCGTCCGGAGGAATGGCGATGTGGTCGGTGACCCAGAGCGAAGCGAGACCCGCATCATCTGCTGCGACTGCAATGACTGAGATGACATCAGGCGTCGCATGTACGCCCATATTGCGAACTGCGATGCCAATCTGCATGCGTGAGTTACGTCGCGGCGATACTAACGTTATAGACCCCCGCCTGACGGGCGGAGTCCATGACCTGAATCATCACCTCTGTCGTACTATCCGGGTGCGGTTGCACGACGACAGGCGCCTCAGGATCCTCTGCGTGAAGACGTTCGATATTCGCGCGAACCGACCGGATATCGACGTTTCGGCCCCGAATTTCAATCCGGTCCCGCGAGGAGATCTTCACGACAATACTCTTTTTATCAGCATCCTGAATATTCTGGTTTTTGTCCGGGCTGTTCACGTCGATGCCAATTTCTTTCACAAACGTGGCCGTCACGATGAAGAAAATCAGCATGATGAATACGACATCCAACATGGGCGTCAGATCGATTTCACCTTCTTCTTGGTTGGTCTCGTAATTTCGTTTCTTCACCAGTCGTCCTCCATCTCGCTGCGTCGCAGCAGTCCTGAACGAGTAAACATTTCTGGATGTGACGTTCAATATTGGCCGCAAGAATACCTTCAGCGACGTCTGTGCACAACGCGTCCTGTCACCTTCCAATCGAGGAACGAGCCGTCGTCACAACGTTCACGGTCACTGGTGCGCGATGGGGTTCCGGAGAATGTGTCCTTTCGACGCAATGTCTTCCGTGCCAGCGATCAGCGATTAATGACCTTGCTAACAGTGGTGTAATGGATGCCCAGATGATCACCGATCTCCATCAACGTGTAGGCGTGATCTAGGTGGGCACGGAGGATCATCTCGTTTCTTTCCGAACGGGTCTTGTTATCGACGCATCTGAACAATGTGTTGAGACTGCGACGCCGACCTGCGCGCCTGGGACCCCGCTTTGCCGTTTTCTCACCACTAAGTCGCTGTTCCATTTCCGCCACAAAGTCTGATGATCCCAACAATACCTGGCTGGATCGCGCAGATAGCGGCGATGCGTCGCTTGCGCCAGCCATAACGTAGTCTTTGTACTTGCGCTGAGCTACGGCTTTTCGACGCCCAAATCGGGACAAGAGCGTCTCCGTATACAAGAACTCTGGTGCTTTAACCGTGCCGCACATCGCCCGGTGGCTACTCCACTTGTAGGAAGTTAGTCTCTGGGGAGGATCTTCACGTAAAGGTTGAGAGACCACGTGTCGGCAGATGGCAACGAGAAACGTCTCGGGCTCAAACAGGACACTTTTGAATCGCCCCTGGAACAGTGAGCCCTGATCACCATGACGGCGGTTGTAGTGCTGTGTGTACACACCGTTCAGCTGTCGCATACCACGTGACAGATTTGCTGAGGGGACCTCAAGTACAAGTTGGTAATGTTGATCGTGCATCGTGTAGGTGTGTAACACCCAGTTGAAACGCGCCACCACCATCGATAGGACATGTAGAAATGCAGCGCGATCCTCGTCATCGACAAAGACCTGCTTGTCATCACTGCAACGACTGGTGACGTGATACGACGCACCTGGAAACTCGATACGGACCGGCCTGGACATTGCTGCTACTTAGGCTCCCTTCGTTCCCTGTTCCGTTTGTAATGGATTCTTGATTCTTGTCGTGACTCCGTTGCTTCTCATGACATTGCTAACTCTCTGTCGATCACAATGTTGAGACCCCCGGAAGCACGCGAAAAAGGGACCGACCATCGTACAGAGTCACTTTTGTGTTGTCCACCGACACCGTAACCTTGCACGTCATATCGTTTTTTGATCCACTCGGACGTCCCGATCCCGACGCAAAACGGGCTCAAAAGAGCAGCTACTCGAGACAACCCAGAAAAGATACCCAACAAAGGAGACGCATATGGCAGTGGGCAAATTCCCCATTGAATACAGTCACATCATGATGTTCGCGCGTTCGGTAGGCGACGCCAACAATATCTATTACGACCAAGACTATGCCGCCAGCACTGAACCTGGTGGTGTCATTGCTCCACCGACGTTCGTCCAGGCAAGCGCACAGTTCGATCCCGACTATTTTCTGCGGCCTAAAATAGGACAGGAGTGGTTTGGATCAGCAAAGGGGCCGACAGGCATCACGCCCAAGCCAAAGTCGGATGCTGAAAAGAGCGGAGAAAAGAAGGAGAGCGGAAGTGGTGGGGGATTGCACGCTGAACAGCATTATGTATACCACCGCCATCCAAAAGTAGGTGACGTTCTCAATGCCACGACGAAATCTGGCAAAACATGGGAAAAGCAAGGACGTCGTGGCGGAAACCTGGTTTTCAGTGAGTCAATCACTGAGTACCGGGATCAGAATGGTGAGCTTGTCGTCACGGCCACCGGAGTCGGTGTGCGGACTGAACGCCCAGCAACCTCCGCGTAAATATCCTGCATTAAACATAGGAATTTTTAAGAAATGGCACTCAAAGCAAATGAATTGAATGTAGGTGATGTCCATGAGGAAGAAGTCGTCAGAAATCTGACCCGAACCCAAATCGTGCAATATGCGGGAACATCTGGTGACTACAACCCATTGCATACAGACGAGATCTACACCACAGAGATCGCGAAATACCCATCTGTATTCGCACACGGCATGTTGACCATGGGGATGACCGGCAAGATGCTGACAAACTACGTCGGAGACGGCCGGCTGAAAAGCTTCGGCGTCAGGTTTACCTCCCAGGTTTTTCCTGGCGCCACCCTCACAGCTCGAGCGACAGTCACTGCCGTCCGTGACGAAGACGGAGAGAAGGTCGTTGATCTCGATGTCTCAACGATTGATGAAGACGGGACTGAGGTCGTCAAGGGTAATGCGACTGCCAGGGTCGACTGAGGGTCGACGACATCGTGTTGTAACATCTGCTTGGCTGATGGCCGGGATCCTCCCGGTCATTAGTTCCCGCTGGATGACTTGGACGACTCGTCCTGAGCCTGATCATGCGACCCTCGGGGCTTCCCGCACGACCTAGACGTACCCTCTTTTAAATGGATCGGAGATGGACCAGGGTCACTTCACAGAGTCGACAACTCGCCGATGATAATGGCTTTGGTGAGAACCTGGGGCAGCACACGCGCTCTTTCCTCTCCCGGCGCATACAACAGGTATAGGGGTACGCCACTGCGCCCATAATCCGCGAGTGCACGAGTGATCAGGGGATCCTCGTTCGTCCAGTCCGCTTTCAAGTAGGCGACACCGGCATCTGCGAATGCGTCTTCGAGTTCGGGCGATGACAACGCCACTTGCTCGTTGACTTTGCAGGTAATGCACCACGCCGCTGTAAAGTTCACAAAAACAGGACCTGCAGTCCGCAACTTCGCTAGTCGATCAGCAGTGTAGGTCTCAGGAACCGGTCCATCACCAGCCGCAACAGCCCTCCCGGCTGTAGGCTCATCACCGACAGTTCCCTCCACTGCTGTGAGCGCCAGCGCAGTGACAATAGACGCTACAGCCAGAAAAGACACAGCGCCGCGGCCCACCGAATTCGCCGGCAAATGTCGAAACAACCAAATTCCCAATGCGAGGGCCACCAACCCCAACAATACAGCCAGTAAGCCATTGGCACCTGTCTGCTGACTCAGTACCCACAACAGCCAGACAGTCGAGACAAACATTGGAAACGCCAACGCTTCCTTCAAAATGACCATCCATGCACCCGGCCGCGGGAGTTGTTTCATCAGTGCTGAAGAATAACAGAGCGCGACATAGGGGATCGCCATCCCAATTCCCAGTGCCAAGAAGATCACAATGACCATCCCCGTATTTTGTGTCAGTGCGAATCCAATCGCACCCGCCATGAATGGTGCTGTGCAAGGTGCCGCCACCACAGTCGCAAGGACTCCAGTTGCAAAAGAACCTGCATAACCCCCCTTGTCGGCGAAACCCGAGCCCATATTCATCAGGCTGCTACCAATTTCAAAATATCCCGAGAGACTGAGCCCAATGAGGAAAAAGAGATACGCCAACAGCGCAACCAGCATCGGTGATTGTAATTGGAACCCCCAACCAATCTGTGCGCCTGCTGCACGGAGGGCAACGAGCGTGAGCGCCATGGCTACAAAGCTGATCGTGACCCCAAGCATATACACCCAGCCATGTGCACGAACCTGCTGCTTGTCTTCTCCTACCTGCTTTACCAGAGACAGAATCTTGATAGAAAGTACCGGGAACACGCAGGGCATAAGGTTCAAAATGGCGCCACCCATCAGTGCAAACAGCACGGCTAACCCCAGTCCCATTTGACCCTCGTTCGAGACCCTCGGTATCCCGTCAACAACAGGATGAATTTCGATGGGCGTGACAATGTCCTCCCCGGCGTCTTCGTAGATGACGATGATGCCATTAAGCCGTTTTTCACCGTCCTCAAAATCAAAGGCTTTGGTCAGTGTAATTTCGATTCGATCATCCGAAATCGAGATCACTTGCTCAGCTGGATAGTCGATCACACTCTCGTAGTATGGAAAATACTCGAGACGTGACACCCGTTCTCCGCTGACACCGGGCATGTGGATGGTGACCACAATCTGCTCTTCGGCAAAACTGACGCCGCTAGTGAGTCCAACATCCAGCGGCACCTGCGTGTCCGTTGATGCAAACCAGGCGGCATATCGTGTATCTGACTCATTCGATGTCGCAACATCCATCGTAAGCGCCAACTCAGCATCTTCAGGGATACAGAGATCAGCGCAGACAAGCCAGTCGGCAGCCAGGTTCAACGTGACCTGATCTCC
>CAJWYI010000165.1 GCA_913049815.1 uncultured Gammaproteobacteria bacterium | reverse complement strand
CACCAGCATGACCCATGTTACTCAAAGTTCGTAAGGCGTGGCCCGTCATCCACGAAAGCTCATGACTCTCTTGACACTCCCGCCGTCGCCAATCCCGTAATGTCCTGATCACCAGTTCAGGTTCGTCTTTCGACAAATCGTTTAGAGTGTTAGCTACTGACCGGGTCACATAGCGGGTCCTATCTGCGTGCAGCGTCGTCAGCACCTCAATCACTTGCGCAACATCAATCCTCACTCGCAGCGCCCAAGGTAGGTAGGGACGGATCCCTTCGGAGGCTAACCGACGCACGTGATAGTTGTCATGCATGGAGCAATCATGCACAAACGCCATCGTCTGTTCGGGGAAATCGCGCAAAAATGGTCGGACGGCAGCCTCGGATGAAAAACGCATAGTGGCTGTCTTAAGAAACGCAAGCGATTGTTGAAGGTATTCTTTGCGACAACCGTGCTTTGCTACATATTCACCAGGCACAACCCAGATGAACTGACCAAAGTCGTCATCAGACAGAGTGGGATCCAGAGGTGCCGGTAGTGCGCGCTCGAGAATGTCGACCGCACGTTCAAAGTCATTGGGCAGGTACTTCGTCAGCGCTTGAACCAAGCAATTGATGCGTTCTTTCAGCGCGAGTTCCGGAAATTCACGAAGCACGATCCGGCTGAATGTCGTCACCTTAAACGGCTTGTAAGCACGTCCCACCGCCGTAGACAACTCGTTGACCGACTCGGCATTGAAAAGCTGGTCAGCCAATGAAAACGTCGTATCTGCCTTGATCCCCAAAGGGTCCCTCCTCGCTCAGTTCGATCGAAGCCGTGCATCAGGCACCCACGTCACTTCCATGCTAACCGTGGCATAGTCCAAAACGCGCTGCAGTACCGTCTTGTCGTCGCAATCAAGTGAACAGGTCCGCAGTTCGTCTAGATAGATCCAAGCGATGTTAGAGTGCACGAGCGATCACCTTGACGTCATCAATCGGCCCAGACTAGCGATTCCCGAGGATCACCACCAGTAGGTGTTTCTGGCGATCCAGACTAGAGGTCGAAACGAACGCCAAATGCGGTTTCCCATGTCTCGCCTGCTTGCAAGACTACGAGACCGTCACCATTGTTGAAACAATCTGTCTGTCCCGACATGGGTTCAACGGCCACGACGCCCAGATCACGCATCCCGGTGTAGACCTGAATGAAACGGCATTGCGGGCCCTGCCACAATACAATAGCCGCACCGCCCTTCACATCGTCAAAGATACGTGTCTCCAGACGCGGAACCGAATGAACACTGGCAAGCGCTTTAAACCCATCGTCCCAGTATTGGTCTCCCAACGGTCGACCGTGAGAGAAGTCGGCACACGGAACGAACCGCCCCGTAGGATGTGTGTCTCGATCCTGCCCTTCGGGACCCGGTCCCATTGGTTCAGACATGACAAAGTCACTGCGGCTATCAAACTCGACGACGGCCCGGTCTACCGAACCCTGCAACTGGATATAAGGGTGCCAGCCTATCATGAAGGGCGCTGGTCGCCCCTGTGTTGATACGTTGGTAGCTGTCACCGCGATAGACAACCCATCCGCATCCAGACGATACGTCAAATCGACTTGGACATGGAAAGGATATCCTTCGTCCGTACCATCGAACTTGGCGGTCAGCATCATGGAAGCGTGTGTTTCAGAAGTCTCTTGAGAGGTCAGTTCAAGCTCCTTTGGCAGTAGCCCATGAATCGCGTGTCGACCATCTCTAGTCATTCGAGTGCCGATCTCGTCCCAATTGCAGGCTAGCTGGTGCCGGATTCCCGAGAACGTATAGCTTCCCTCACGAATTCGATTCGCAAAAGGTGCCATCACGCCTCCCGCAAACCCCCGTCGATATGGAAGCACCTCTCGCAGTTCATTGGTTCTGGGATCCATCAACAACAAACCGTTGACCGCTCCCGCACCTGTACTTCGATTCTGTCCTCCAGGAGTATTGAGTAGAACTTCCGCGAGTTCGCCAGTTTCTCTGTTGGAAAGCACCATGACATGTACGTCACGACGTTGCTGGTCCTTGTAGGTCTCCGTCTGAAGAACAAATATTTCCGTCACGTGTACTCCCGATCTGGCCTGAACATTTAGGCTAACGATGCAAGCAACAAACTGCCAGTATCAATGAAACTTCAGCGTCCATCTTCTCGTTTGTAAGGACAACTATGTACCAAGCGAACCGCCCGGGAACAAGATAAAGTAGGCCGCACAGGGCTAAAAAAGAACAATGAAAAATACCCATACCAAACACGATTTCAGTCGGGAGGCGAAATGACGCGCTTCGAAACGTTTGTCGATACCGCATACGCATTTGCGGTCACACTGCTCGTCGTAGGTGGTGGTTTGACGGCAGCAGGCCTTGAGACGAACAAACGTTTTCCCAAGTCCCTTGGTCGCACGCCACCGTTGATCGGTATAACCAAAGGCACAACCGGTGAGCCACCTGTCATCCAACGAATTGATGATCTTTAAAGAAAATGATGGCATCAGAGCAACACTACCTCAGATACCTAATTGAACTTGAAGCGTTTTCAATGCTCTTCAGGCCCAGAGCAAAGGATACTGAATTCATTCAGTTTCAACGATCCGATTACACACCAGCGACGGCATTGTCAGTCTTTGAAAACATCAAAGACCTGAGTCTTAATAACGATTCAGACGGACTCAAAACAGCCGCACTCGTCTTCATCTACTTAATGAAAAACGATCAGCTACAACTCATGCACAACCCTCGCGAAAACGATCACCAGTGGTTCGTTCGAAACGAGGTCACGTCTCAAACATTTGATTTTTCTACGAACAAATCAGCGATGAACGATCGTTCTCACCTTGAGGCAGCCCAGGTTGCTGCCGAGGACGGGATGGCTTCCGCTCCAACCCAACGTTGTTTCGACCTGCTGGAGCGTGTTGAAAGCTCCTCGCGACGCTACCCTGTCGATGAACGAATCACGCTCGAAAATTGTGATTCCTCGGATTTCATCGCGCAGAAGCGCGGTATTGACTACCTGTATCAACAGGGCGTCTTCGGTAAATTCGACAAATTCAATAACGACTAGTCACTCTGGCTCAGGTGGCGATCTCAGTCCTCTTTTGTGACAACCTCCTGGAAACGCATCTCACACTTCTCAAGGACACGAAGTCGCTCTTCATCGTTCAGGCGTCCCCATGCGCCGACTTCGTCAATCGTGCGATAACAGCCGATACAGATGTTGTCGCCGTTCAGGGAGCAAAGATTTACGCATGGATTGGGAACGCGTTGTTTTTTGAAGAAGGAACCCTGTTTATCCACTGATTGCCCTCCTACAATGAAAATCACAGTGTATTACTAGCAGATTTTGGTTATCGTCTGCTGCTTCGCCACACCTCTTGGTGGCTATGCCACGAACATCCACACGGTAAACCGATTCTATGGACGCAAAGAAATTCATTCTAGAGATTTTTCGGGAAACTGATTTCATCAGTGAATCGTTAAGTGCAGGTTCTTCTGAGACCGATGACCAGGTTAAACAGTCGATCGCAGCCATCAACAAAGCCTGTAGTGCTTTTCTGAATGGACAGGAAACTGAGCCCCATATCGAGCGATTCATGCGACGGCAGATGGAAGCGGATGTCTATGAAGAGTTTGAAATCTGGGGCAAGTTTTCGCCACCGCCCCAGTTCATCAAACATGACGACGAGTCAACTTAGAGACGACTAACAAGACACTGACGACGCAGATCGCGTCATCAGTACCTTGTCTTTACCCCACGGGGGATAGCTACAGCAAGCTTAGCCGCGATGGAACTCGCGAATTACCTCACCCGGACGCTGACCACTATGTTCACAGTTGCGAACAACAACCTGACCAGCAACGATCGTCGCATCATAACCTGAGCTCTTTACGGTAAACCGGCCACCACCGTGCGGGAAGTCATTCAGATATTCCGCATGATGGGTGCTGAGGTTCTCGTAGTCGATCACGTTGATGTCTGCGTGCCAGCCTTCTTTGAGTTGACCACGTTCTTTCAGGCCGATGATCTCAGCCGACTTTCCTGTGATTCGATGAATCGCTTCTTCAAGGCTATAGACACCCTGCTTGCGAGTCAGCTCACTCAGGAGAACAGTCGGGGAATCGGTATCCGTAAAGAAGCCAACGTGTGCGCCTGCGTCACCCAGCATCGGAACAACGTGCGGCAGTCGCATGTAGTTCCACTGATTCTCAAGGTTGCCACCAAACATCCACATGTTGAAGTACTCACGACCTTCTGAGGCAATCAGGCGGTCGACGTATGTTTCGACCGGATCCCGACCTTCAGCTTCCGCCAGTTGGGCCAGGCTCTGCTTACGGTCGAAGTCGAGGTTCGGCGTTGCATCCATACCAAACGGATGGATCATGCGGGCCAATCCACGCATATCACCCGCAGAGATGCCCTCTTCGATCAGCGCCTTACGCACATGTTCTTTCTTCATATGTGCAACCCGATCGGCGACCGTTGGCAGCTTCATCAGTTCGCGCCATGCCGGTGACTTGGCTGTAAACGGCGACAACTGGGCAAGACCGAAGAATGCACCACTAGGACGGGTGTGACAGATACTGGCAATGCGTTTGCCCCCCTGATTACCGGCCTCGAAGAATTCCTGCCAGCGACCAACACCACCGTCACCTTCACCGCCAGTACCCCCAGAAAAGAGCACCTGGCAGCCTGCGTCCATGCCATCGCGGAACATCTGCAGTTCAGTTTGGTAGCGCGTCGCCATATCGTTGGCAGACTGGTAAACAGCGCCAACGCCGCCACCAGCTACGACCGCTTCCTGAATCGCCTTAGTCTCACGCAGATCAGCCCAGGTCCCCGGAGTACAACGACCATCGGGTACGGTGTGCTGAAGGAATCGTGACGTTGAGAAGCCAACAGCACCTGCTTCTACAGATTCGCGAACCATCTTCGTGATGTGTGCCAGCTCTTTGTCAGTGGGTTGTTCACCCTCGTCCATGGATCGATCGCCCATGGCTTCGTATCGAACGGCTGAGTGACCCACCAGACCCACAATATTGAGTGCAGGCTTCAATGCCTGTACAGAGTCCAGATACTCGCCGTAACTGGACCAGTCCCACGGAAGGCCATCCATGATTGCGTCGGCCGCGATGTCTTCCACCGCTTCCATCAGTTCCGCCAGGTATCGGCGATTTTTAGGACCACAAGGTGCAAAGGTGACACCACAGTTACCAATCAATGCGGTTGTCACACCGTGGTAGGAGGTGGAGGTCATCATCGGATCCCATCCAATCTGCGCGTCCAAGTGGGTGTGCAGGTCAACAAATCCAGGTGATACGACGCGATCAGTCGCGTCGATAGTTTCCGCTGCCGTATCGCCGCTCAGATCACCAATCTGGCTAATCCGGCCTGCTTTTACGCCAACGTCAGCTTTAATACTCGGACCACCAGTGCCGTCGACAACGGTGCCGCCTGAGATAATCAGGTCGTGTTCCATTCAGATATCTCCTCAATATTTACGTAGATCTTCTCTCCGACGCGCATCATACCAATACTGATTGAATTTCAGTAGCCTCTGTCTTTACTAATGTTGTTTGATCTGGCTTGACGACCGCCCATCGGGCTGATGGGCAACTTGTGGGGTCAGATTCAAGTACCAGAGTACTTAGCAACGACCGAGCCAAGATGGCCGCATCGCTGAAAGTTGGTGTAACAAGGAAACTCTGCCACTGTAGTCTGACCTCGTCTGGGAAAGTTCAGCGATGAACAATCAAAACTTGATCACACCGACATCGAACGGGACGGGTACGGGATCGTTCTGCGAGTTGATCGATAGCGATCGACTCTCAAGACGTGGAATTCACCATCACGCTGCCTGCGTCAAAACCTAGGACACCGTGAACTGATCCATCATGCCCATGTCCTCGTTTTAGCGGATGCGGGAGTGATACATGCACGGAAACTCATCGATCGCTGGACGATCAAACCGGACGAGGAATGAAGTGGCTTCCCAAATGCACCACGTTCGTGAAAGCCGGGC
>CAJWYI010000164.1 GCA_913049815.1 uncultured Gammaproteobacteria bacterium | reverse complement strand
CCGTCATTTTTTCTTATTCATCGTCTTGCTTTCTAAGCTAGTAGTCGACAATGCCATTTTTTATCATCAGTTCAGAGACTATTTTCCGATAGCAGACTGGACTGTCAAATGCGGTGGCTTCGCCCGTTGAACATACAGTGCACGCCAATATTAGAGTCTGTAGACCTATGATAGCACTGCTCTGCGTACCGCGCGTTATCGATGTGGTCCGCGAGCTTGATCGTTTTAGCGTCATTCGACACCTTAGCGATACTGATCGTTAAGCTTTATGTGTTGAAAAATATATAGTGGAAATCCGATATCGAGCTTGAGTGGATGTATTCACGGCGTATCAGTGAGTAGGCAGCGAATCCATTCACGGTCGAAGCCTGTGTTCTTCAGGTCGATGAGGTCTTGCGGGGCGCCTCATCGTCAAACAGCGAATCAAAGAACCATTTCGCTCCCGCAGGTTCCTCCAGCAGGCGACTCTGTCGGCCCGTCAGCGTTGAGCCCTCCGGTGCCTGCACGCGCGTACGCGACCAGGTCAACTGAGATGCACAATATTTGTAGAGCAGTGTCCGGCGTTCATGTTCTGCCGTCCACATCCGTGTGCCATGCGTGGTTGCTTCACTAAAAAAGACCATGCTGCCGGCAGGCGCTTTCGGACAGACGACGACATCCGTGAACTCATCGTTGCGAATACTCATTGGGAGCTTGAACTGGCTGTTGTGACTCGATGGTATGAGACACAGACCACCTGTCTCCGGGCCACTATCCGCTAGGTTCAGTGCTACCACCCCAAAGCCGTGGAGAGCCTGATAGGCAGGTTGCGGATAACGCTGTCCCGGCCTCGCACCCGTAAACGGCTCAGAGGCACCATAATCGGAGTGTAGCCTTCCCGCCGGCATATCCCGTTGCATGCGCATACCGAACACGCGATCCAACCGGAAACAATCACCCATCTGCATCCGCATGATCTGCATGATCAGTGGATGGTCGATCAAATCAACAAGCGCCTGACCGAATGACAGGAAGCCAGGTCCTGAAGGATAGGAACCTCCGGCCATTCCGAACCGACAAAGATTGTAGGCGTGCAACTTCTGCTCTTCTGCACCGTCCCGCCAATCATCAGGGAACGGCGGCAAGGCATCATCAACGATCGCATTCAACTCATCGACCTGCTCTGATGACAGCACGTCTTCAATGACCAGATAGCCTTCCAAGTCATACAGGTAAGTCAGCAGTTCCTCCTGCCCTTCAATGTCGTGATAGGAAAGGTTGGTCATCGCAGATCCCTCGCTCATGATGAGCGCAATTATGTTTCCGTCTAAGCCGTTGTCTTATCTGCAGTATCGACCTTGAACGGTACTTGCCAGTCAGATGGGCGGTCCCGCAGATAACCCCATTCCCAAGGCGACTCCACCAGCCGCATTGGACCGTTCCGAATATCAATACCCATATTGGCAGCCTTGGGGTAATGAGAGTAGATCATCATCCGGCGTGGGCCATCGGAGTCATTGGGTAACGATGTGTGAAGCAGCATGCTGTGGAACAAAACCACAGAGCCGGCGGGTACTTCGAGCGGCACGGCGTTAGCCATCTCGACTGTTTCGGCCCGGACCTCAAGTCCATTACGAACCCTTTCGTGTTGAGTATGGGAACGATGCGTTCCAGGAAACACCAGTATTGTACCGTTACCCGCATGACAGTCATCGATGGTGATTGCGCTTGAGATGATCGAGTCTGGATAGCCATTAAACAGGTAGTAGGCATAGTCGTTGTGGATAGGAAAACGATCATCGTCTTCAGGCACCTGAAAGAACTTCATTACCGGAACCGGCTGTTTGTAATTGAGCTTTTCTTCCATCAACACAGGTTCGTCGTGCATGAGTGTTCTCATGACACCGATCAGACGCTCATCGCGTGAGACCCTGGACAGTGATAACGACAGATCAATAATCGGTTGAATCTTTCGAACGACCATACCTGTCTTATTTCGGCGGATATCCAATCGTCGACTTTGACGTTCATGAAACAATGATGAATTGATGATCAGATCAAGTATGAAATCGGCCTCCTGCTGCATCACGGCAATTTCATCGTCGTTGAACACGGTCGGAAGGACAACGTATCCGTCGTCATCAAACTTCGCCCGAATTGAGTCTTCATTTGTTGATGCGATCGCTTGTCTCATGGCTCGTCACGGTAATCCTTTCGTCGCAGTGTACTCCAGAACCAATGTCGAGGGTGGTCTGTCGGGTTAAGGCATAGAAAAAGTGTGCGTAGGCATCCGTATTTTGGATACACTCCGGGCTCACGCGTAGGACCCCAGCTGTTGACCGATCTTTCACTCCACGAAGCGTACGCCAAAGCGGAATCCAGCCAACGCGACGAAGACGCACAGGATCGGCTGGATTTTTCAGCAGTCATGCAGATCTTCTTCCGTACGTGGCCCTTCATTCGACCCTCGCTGAAACACCTGATCTTCTTTGTCTTCATTTCAGGTGTTGTATTTATTTTTGTGGCTAGCCTCGGTTTCATCATTACCGGCCTTATGAACGGTGCCATCGTCGGTGCGCAGCCACTCGGATCTCTGCATGTCAATATCTACGGTCTCGATACTGATGTCTACGTGAACGTCGAGGTACTGTCTGATGACGCGAGGCGACAATTGCCGTGGCTAGTGATCTGGACGGCGGCGTTGTTGTTTGGGGTTGCCGTGCCCGTCGGCTTTGCCATGTGGTACTACACGGTCTGGATTTTCCAGGCCATTAACCAACGAATGCGGGTGCGGCTCATAGAGCAACTGCAGATGCAATCACTGGCCTACCACAACAACGCAGAGACCGGCGATGCCATCTACCGGGTGTACCAGGACAGTGCGATGGTGACCCAGATCATTCGGTCTATTTTTCTCGATCCAATGCAGTTCCTCGGTCGTTACCTGTTCAGTATCGTTATTGTTGCTGCGTTCGATCCCTGGCTGGCATTGGTCGTAGGTGTCACCGTCCTTCCCGTGCTGACGCTGGGTTACTGGTTTTCCTCACCGCTACGGCGCGCCTTTAGAACCGCTCGTGAAAACAACAGCAGTCTGACCTCCTGGATCCAGGAGAGCATCGTCGGTATTCGCGTGGTCAAAGCGACCAGACACGAACGGGAACGACTGGACACGTTCGTAAGTCGTTCTTCGGATGCCTTTGGGGCAGCGTTTCGGGCACGCGTTATGTTAGCTGTCCTAGGCATTCTGGTTTTTATGGTCATCAGCATCGCCATTCTAACCAACATCAGTCTTGCGGCGATGTTTTCAAATGACTCGGACGAGACTTTCGCTCGAGATCTACTGCTCGGATTCGGTTTCGCAGTCTGGAATCTGGGATCGTTTACTGCCTTCATGACCCGTTCGGCAGACGGCATTCATTCACTCAATGAGCTACTGGCCATCTGGGGTCGAGCACAAGACATGGCCGTCGGACTCAGTCGTGTCTACGAAATCCTCGATCTGACCCCCGATATTGTGGATGCGCCGAATGCCATCGACCTGCCGTCATTCCAGGACGGTATCCGATTTGAGAACGTCGGCTTCGAGTATCGCCCTGACATCCCCGTGCTGAAAGACATTAGCTTTGAAGCGCGACCGGGTACCATTACCGCGCTGATCGGTGCCACCGGAACCGGTAAGTCGACCCTCATGTCGCTATTGTTACGCTTGGCTGATCCCACTCATGGGCGGATCACCATTGATGGTCATGATCTACGTGAACTCACACTGACCTCGCTGCGCAATCAGATCAGCATCGCCACCCAGGAGAACATCCTGTTTTCCGAAACGGTACGGGAAAACATTCGATACGCGGTGCCGGAAGCACTGGATGAAGATGTAACCAACGCAGCAACAGTCGCCGCCGCCAACGAGTTTATCGAGGCGATGCCCAGTCAGTACGACACCCCGCTCGGAGAACGCGCTACTCGTATCTCCACGGGGCAGCGACAACGCATCGTCATCGCACGCGCAATCATTAAAAACACCCCAATCCTCATTCTGGATGAACCCACGGCGGCGTTGGATGCCGAGACCGAACTTCAGGTCATGGCCAACCTGGCGCTCTGGGGTGAAGGTCGCTGCATCTTTCTAATTACACATCGTTTGTCGACGATTCGTCGTGCCGACAGTGTCCTGTATCTGAAGGATGGCTACATTGCGGCGGCAGGTGCGCATGATCAACTCATGGCAGAAAGCGAGACCTACCGGACGTTTGTTCAGGCCGAGTCTGGCACCCACGACGCCTCTACAAACGCACCATCATGAACTTCAGCACGCGCGAAGTCTGGTCTCTCATCTGGCGGTCATTGCAGTTCGTGTGGCCTTATCGGTACCAGATTGGTGTCAAGATTCTGCTGAGCATTCTGGGTCTGTCGGTGGTGCTCTATCTGCCCTGGCCGCTCAAAATCCTCATCGACCACGTGGTGATGGGAATGCCGATCGGCGAGTCGCCCACCCCATTCCCACCTTATGTCCAGCCGCTGGTGGACGCCCTGAAAGGTTTGTCCCCTATTGCGATCACCTGGGCCATCGTCGGGATTTCACTTGTTGGGATATTTCTCATTGGCGCCTTTAATAACGACGTACGCGATAACGCCCAGGGTAACCTGGCTCAAGGTCTGGACACCGCCACACAGAGCGAGAATCAGGCCAACGAATCCGGTAGTCGCATCAGCGGCTTAATCGGGCTCTTTGAATATCGCTATCAGCTACGTATTACCCATCGCATCAACCATCGATTACGTGGGCTTATCTTTGACCGATTGATGAGACTCCCGATAACCCGATTCGCGGATGAAAGCGTTGGCGATGCGGTCTACCGGGTGATGTACGATACACCCGCCATATCAAGAGTCTGTTACGACATCCTGGTGACACCTATCAGTAGCCTGTACGTCATTGGTCTCGTGATCTACACCACCGAGTACAGCTTTCAAGCAGTGCCCGCCGTCGTGTTACTTGCATGGATTGCAGCGCCGCTCACCCTGATCACTTCCTTCACGATGACGGGACTGTCCCGCAAAAGGTCACTCGCATCACGCGAGGCAGGCGCTGACACCACCGCGACTGTCGAAGAAGGTATGAGCAACATTCTTGCAGTACAAAGCCTGGGTGCCAACGACAGGCAACGCGATATCTTCGACCAGGACAGCGAAACGTCCTTTGGCAAATTCAGAAGTTATATTGCACTCAACATCATTCTTGGGGGCCTGCAATACGGATTGGCCGTCCTGCTGGGTTTCATCCTGTTCTTCGATGTCTGTGAGGCCGTGATCTCAGGAGCCATGTCTCCCGGCGACTTTGGACTACTGTTTGCGTACTTCCTGCAACTTTATGGCAATACAACCGCGCTTGGAGCGTTGTGGTTTTACCTGCAGGACAAACTGGTGGGGATGAAGCGTGTCTATCAAATCATCGACACCGACATCGATGAGGACATCCATGGTGACCAACGAATCGATGGACCAGTTCGAGAGCTAAGGATCAACTCAGCTTCCTATGCGTACCCTGATGGTACCGAAGCGCTGCATGAGATTGAGCTATCGGGCGAAGTCGGTGAGATGATTGCATTGGTCGGAGGCACCGGTGCAGGGAAAACCACCCTGTCGTACCTGATGCCCGGTTTCATCCGTCCCGCAGTCGGTAAGGTCGTGATCAATGACATCGACATACGAGATCTTGAGCTGACACACCTCAGGGAACTCGTCACCCTCGTGTTTCAGGAACCGATGGTCTTCGATGACACACTTGGCGCGAACATCCGCCTGGGGCAGCCGGACGCGGATGATGATGCTGTCATGCGAGCCGCTCAAACCGCAGGTGCAGCCTCATTCATAGAGGTCACACCCGAAGGTCTGCAAACCCGTTGTGGGCGCGCGGGTAGCATGTTGTCTGTCGGACAGAAACAACGGTTGGCCATTGCACGTGGACTGGTCAGCCAGTCACCGATTCTGATTCTCGATGAACCGACCGCCGCCCTGGATCCGGAAACCGAAAACGTGCTCGTCAGTGCACTTCAAAAGGAACGAGACCGACGACTTCTGGTCGTGATTGCACATCGACTGAGTACGATTCGATCCGCTGATCGCATCTATTTCATGGAAGATGGGAGGATCATAGAGATCGGTAACCATGACACGCTGATGAAAAACCCGGAAGGT
>CAJWYI010000163.1 GCA_913049815.1 uncultured Gammaproteobacteria bacterium | reverse complement strand
CCAGCCTGACACCGGCGAACAGGCACTGGAAATCTGCGACATGATCGTACGTTCGGGAGCAGTCGATGTGGTGATCATCGATTCAGTCGCTGCGTTGACCCCCAAGGCTGAGATCGAAGGTGAAATGGGCGACACGCATGTTGGGCTCCAGGCACGGCTCATGAGCCAGGCGCTTCGAAAGATGGCGGGTAACATCAAGAACTCCAACACGCTTGTAGTTTTTATTAACCAGATTCGAATGAAGATAGGCGTGATGTTTGGTTCACCTGAAACCACAACAGGCGGCAACGCGCTGAAGTTCTATTCATCGGTTCGTCTCGATATCCGTCGCATTGGGGCGATCAAGGATGGCGACGAAGTCATCGGGAATGAGACACGGGTCAAGGTCATCAAGAATAAGGTAGCTCCGCCGTTCAAGCAGACCGAGTTCCAGATTATGTACGGTCGTGGAATCAATCGCACAGGTGAGATCATTGATCTGGGTGTTCAACAGGGTCTGGTTGAGAAAGCAGGCGCCTGGTACAGCTACCAGACTGATCGAATCGGACAGGGCAAGAAAAACGCGTCTGACTTTCTGGATGATCACCCTGAGATTCGGGATGAGTTGGAAAGTAAGATCAGAGCTGAATTGCTGGGTGAAAGTGATCCCGATGCTGCGGCAGAGGACAATGTGACGCCTATCACCGGCATTTGAACAAGCTGACCCAGCTTCGCCGCGCCGCGATGGATTTGCTAGCGCGGCGTGAACACGGACGAGCGGAGTTACGTCAGAAACTCTGGCGTCGTTTCAGTGAAGTTGAACCTTCAGATGTTGATAGTGTTCTTGATCAGCTGGTAGACGATGGCCTCCTGAGCGAACATCGGGCATTGTCTTCATTTGTCCGGGAACGGATCCGACGAGGGCAGGGTCCCGTGAAGATTCGCTTTGATGCCAGGCACCGTGGCTTTGATGCAGATGCTGTGGAGTTGACCATGGCTGCAGAAGAAATCGATTGGATCGCAGCGGCCTCGGACGTCTTAAGTCGACGATTTGGCGGGCGGGAGGATGCTTTAAGCGTTGATAATATAGTTGATGGCGTGGATGGGAACGAGATAAGAGAGACTCTGGTCTCGGGAAATGAACGCCGACAAATAGAAATAGACCAGCAAAGGGCGAGCAGGAAAGAGCAAGCCCGACGATATCGTTTCCTCACGCAACGTGGTTTCACGGGCGAGCAGATCTCAGAAGCCATGCGGAGCCGTTGATTCGGACTTCATTCATTATCTGTCCAAGCTCGTTCGTTCTGTTCGGTGATTCGAAGATTCCTGGTTGAGTCGGTCGCGTCTGATTTTGGTTTTCGGTATCGTTATCCCTTCGATGAGAGGTTTCGGTACGTTTCCGAATCTCCTTCTGAATGGCCTGAAAATTGGTCAGCGTCTGTTGTAGACAGGTTAAACCCATGAAATCGATGAATAGCGAAGAAATACGCCAGGCATTTCTGGAGTTCTTCGAAAGCAAACAGCACCGGGCAGTCGATAGCTCATCCCTGGTCCCAGCCAACGATCCAACGTTGTTGTTTACCAATGCTGGGATGGTGCAGTTCAAGGATGCACTCGCGCTACGTGAAAACCGTGGATATTCAAGAGCAACGAGTTGCCAGCGTTGCGTGCGTGCCGGTGGTAAGCACAACGACCTGGATAACGTCGGGTATACGGCGAGACACCACACCTTTTTTGAGATGCTGGGAAATTTCAGCTTTGGGGATTACTTCAAGGAAGATGCGATTGCCCACGCGTGGGAGTTTCTTACGGAGGTACTTGAGATTCCTGCCGAGCGATTGTGGGTGACGGTTCATGACAGCGATGATGAAGCGGAACGGATCTGGGTCGACGAGATCGGTTTTGATCAATCAAGAGTGTCGAGATTGGGTGACGAAGAGAACTTCTGGGCGATGGGAGACACTGGTCCTTGTGGCCCGTGTTCGGAGATCTTCTACGATCATGGCGAAGATATTCCTGGGGGGCCCCCCGGTAGTGCTGATGACGATCTTGATCGATATGTGGAGATCTGGAATCTCGTATTCCCGCAGTACGATCGGTCAGTGGATGGCACACTGACACCGCTCGAAAAGCCTGGCGTGGATACAGGTATGGGGTTGGAGCGTCTCGCCGCGGTTCTGCAAGGTGTACACAACAATTACGATACCGACATCTTACAGTCTTTGATTGCATCAGTAGGCCAATTGCTCAATATTAAAGACCCAAGCAATGAATCGCTCCGAGTCATCGCGGATCACATTCGTTCCTGTGCATTTCTGATTGCTGACGGCGTACTGCCATCGAACGAGGGACGTGGTTATGTCCTTAGGAGAATCATTCGCCGTGCGCTTCGACACGGACACAAGCTGGATTCGCAGGCGCCTTTTTTTCATCGCATGGTGGGAAGCCTGGATGAACAGATGGGTGAGGCCTATCCCGTCCTCCGCGCGATGCGAGACCAGATAGAAAAAGTCCTGTTGAAGGAAGAAGAACAGTTTGATCAGACCCTGGACCAGGGAATGAGGTTGTTGGCTGAACATATTGCTGATCTTCAGGGTACCGAGATTCCAGGAGAGATCGTTTTCAAACTGTATGACACTTACGGTTTTCCACCTGATCTGAGCGCCGACATTGCTCGTGAACGTGAACTCACGCTCGACATGAAAGGCTTCGAAATTGAAATGGCTAAACAACGGGAACGTGCGCGTGCCGCGAGCCGTTTTGAGACAGATGTAGCTGCCATGGAAATATCGGCGGATACAACGTTTAGTGGCTACGAAGGTCTCACCGGTACCGGACGCGTGATATCACTGATTGCTGGCGAGTTCGCGGTCCAGAAAATCAATGAAGGTGATGAGGCCATCGTTATTCTCGATGAGACGCCCTTTTATGCGGAAAGCGGTGGTCAGATTGGCGACATGGGCCGACTTCATGGTAACGGTCAGACATTCGACGTTCTTGACACTGTGAAAGCAGGGGACGCCCATCTCCACAAAGGTGTCCTGCAGGAAGGTTCCATTGCTGTAGGTGATAAACTGACCGCTGAGGTCCAGCCGGATCAACGCAGCGCGATTCGCCTCAACCATTCTGCGACGCATCTGTTGCATGCTGCGTTACGGGAAGTGCTTGGGATGCACGTGAATCAGCGGGGCTCGCTCGTGACGGGCGATCGACTTCGATTTGATTTTTCACATTTTGAAGCGGTGACACCTGAGCAGCAACGTCAGATTGCACGGCGTGTAAATGATGAAATTCGGTCCAACTCCGCGATTGAAACGCAGCTGATGTCCCTGGAGGATGCGCGCCGAAGTGGTGCCATGGCCCTCTTTGATGAGAAGTATGCGGATGAAGTGAGAGTGCTTACCATGGGTAATGGTTATTCCGTCGAGCTGTGTGGGGGCACTCATGCAAACAGAACGGGTGACCTCGGCTACTTTCGATTGCTCTCTGAGCAGGGTATCGCCTCAGGAGTTCGGCGTATAGAAGCGGTCACCGGCGCTGGTGCCATTCTGGATGTTGAAGCCGTCGATGATGCAATCAACGATGCGAGAGATTTGTTGCGCGCTGATGCCAATGGACTAAACGAAAAGTTGAAACAATTGCTGGAGCAGCATCGTCAGCTTGAGAAAGAAGTGGACCGACTGAATGCACGACTGGCCAGTTCTGCTGGGCAAACCGCGGGAGAGTCAGTGGCTGAAGTCGCTGGCGTCAAGGTATCGATTCAGCAACTTGAGGATGTGGACCCGAAATCACTTCGGCAGGTATGCGACAATCTGAAGGACAAGTCGGGTAGCGGCATTGTCTGCCTGGCGACGGTTACCGGTGGGAAGATATCCCTGGTGGCAGGTGTCACAAAAGATCTGACGGACAAGGTCAAGGCAGGTGATCTGGTGAATCATGTGGCAGCCCAGGTTGGCGGGAAAGGGGGTGGCAGACCTGATTTCGCCCAGGCTGGAGGCAGTGATGTGGATGCTCTGCCGGGTGCGCTCGCGTCCGTTCGGGATTATTTGCAGGATCACCTCGGAGGCGCTTAAATACCCGACTTTTTTAGGCGGTCCTACAGCGTCTTTAATACGTGTTGAGTACTATGTCGGTCATCGTACAAAAGTATGGTGGAACCTCGGTTGCCACCACGTCACATATCGAAAATGTCGCTCGTCGTGTGATCGCGACGAAACAGTCAGGCCTTGGCGTCATTGTGGTGGTGTCCGCTATGGGCAAGGAAACCGATCGTCTTGATGCACTCGCACGTGAGGTGGGCATCAATGACCAGACATTCAGGGAAGTGGATGTGCTGATGACGACGGGTGAGCAGGTGAGTGTGGCGCTGCTTTCAATGACGCTGATCAATATGGGACACAAGGCGCGTTCTTATACCGGCGGTCAAGTTCGTATGCTAACCGACAACGCGCACACGCGCGCGAGGTTACTCGATATTGAGACGGAGAGGCTCAGATCTGACCTGGACGATGGCGTCATTGCGGTCGTCGCAGGCTATCAGGGCGTGGACGCTGACCACAATATTACGACGCTGGGCCGGGGCGGTTCTGATACGACTGCCGTGGCACTCGCTTGCGCGGTTGGTGCTGCGGAATGCCAGATCTACACAGACGTGAATGGCGTCTACACGACAGACCCTAGAGTCTGTGAGGATGCACGTTGTCTCGACCGTCTGACGTTTGAGGAAATGCTGGAACTGGCCAGCCAGGGGTCTCGCGTTCTGCATACGCGGTCCGTTGAGCTCGCGAGTAAGTTCCAGATGCCACTCCGTGTATTGTCATCATTTGATGACGTACCCGGCACGCTGATCAGTAAAGAGGACGATTCAATGGAACAAGCAATCATCTCGGGTATTGCGTTTACGCGAGACGAAGCCAAGCTTACGGTCACAGGTGCCAAAGATGTGCCTGGGATTGCCTATAGCATTCTGGGCCCCGTCAGCGATGCCAACATTGAGGTGGATATGATTGTGCAGAATATATCGGCTGATCAGACCACTGACTTCACTTTTACTGTGCAGCGAGACGACTATGACCACGCCATGGAAATATTGCAGAAAGTGGTCGATCAAATAGAAGCTGGCGAGGTTCAAGGCGATGCGAAGATCGCCAAGATTTCTTTAGTGGGAGTGGGAATGCGTTCTCATGCCGGTGTTGCCAGCAAGATGTTCAAGGTCTTATCTGATGAGTCGATCAATATTCAAATGATTTCGACTTCAGAGATCAAGATCTCTGTAGTAGTTGACGAAAAGTACCTTGAACTCGCTGTTCGTGCACTGCATTTAGCTTTCGAGTTAAGTGAGGAAGGGGCGTAGCAGGATCCTTGATAGTTAATCGATAGATCAAACGAACTAGAAAAAATGGATTCTGAAGGGATGGGCACATGCTAATTTTGACTAGGCGCGTCAGCGAGACGCTCATGATCGGCGATGATGTCTCGGTAAACGTACTAGGTGTAAAAGGCAATCAGGTGCGTATCGGCGTCAGTGCGCCGAAGGAGGTGGCTGTCCATCGGGAAGAGATCCACCAGCAGGTCCATTCCGACGAAGCGCCAGAACCTGGCAATGAGGCTGAAGCTAAGTCTGAAGACTGATCTGACCCTTGACTGCCAGCCTTGACCGGCTCCCCCACGCTCCTTATATTACGCGGTCCATGCGCCCGTAGCTCAGCTGGATAGAGCACCAGGCTACGAACTTGGGGGTCGGGAGTTCGAATCTCTCCGGGCGCGCCACCAAGCTACGCTAAGTTTCACAATCCTAAAACCTTTCGAATCCCTTACATCAGTTCACTACTGATGACAAAGCTGTTGCCTGCTATAAGTTGCTCTAGCAAAGACACTGTTGGAGCTCCCCGATGAAGTAACAAAGTCTGGTCTTTTCTTTGGGTAACTTGACAGCCACTCCTTCATCATGAAATAACACTGCCGGTCCGCGGGATAACCCTGGGCTCCAGAGCGCTGGTTACTTAGACACTAGAAGGAAGCTTCATCGTGCGACTGCCAAGACTTTTAGTGGCCTCGTGTCTCTGTCTACTCGCCACTGCTTGTGGCGGTGGCGGTGGTGGTGGAGATGCTTCCGACACAGGCGCTGCGGCGCCGCCGGCTTCAAATACTGCCCCTAGTTTGAGTGATCTTGGCGTCTTGAGCCTGTTAGAAGGCGATACCG
>CAJWYI010000162.1 GCA_913049815.1 uncultured Gammaproteobacteria bacterium | reverse complement strand
GGGTTGTTCCAGCGAAGTCGATCGCTGATTTTCGATACTTATGTGGTCTAAGTCCAATCGCGTACTAGCGTCCCGGGGCGCGTATGGAAGCCGCTCATAAGCCCATGTCTGATGTCTGCGATATGCTCTATATGCAATGGTACTGCTGGCGGATCTGCCGATGTTCGAACTGCCAAGAGATATCCGCTGTTAGACGCTTGGTAACGATCGTCAGGAAAAATGGTATGCGTTCCATCTGGCAGCAGAACCTGTCTTTGATATTTACGATGGACTCCTGGATTAGCAATTTGGAAGCGAGCGCGAGCTGGAAGGTCACTGAGTGTTTTTGAATTGTGATTGCTAGGTAGAGAGGTCAGCCATCGCGTGGCGGCACCTTCTGCATGAAGATGGTCACCTCGGCCATCACCAGACCAAATTTCTTAATGTCGGAACGGTTCATCAATGTGTTTTCGTCCATGGCCCACATCCAGTCATCGAATTGGACACGGTATTCGTTATCGCCGACCGGTAGGTCCATCTCATAAGACCATCGGAAGGCGTTACCGAAGCTACGGCCGCTCGCTGTACCTTCAATATCGTTTGCACGCCCTGTGTAAAGACCATCTTCAAAGGTGATTTCCCAGATGCGGGTGCGCGGACCATCGCCCAACATGTATGAGAATGTTTCATGCAGCGTTAGTGTTGTACCGTCATTGGTACCGATGATATCGACTGCAAATCGCTGTACGAGGTGTCCCGATCGGTTCTGCACGATACCCCAAGCTTTGATTTCACCATCAAAGAACTGACTCAGACTGAGTGTTGGCGATTGTCCAAGGTATTGATTCTCTGTGTTTGTCGCCGAGCAACCGGACAACGCTACTGCTGTGGATAGAAGCAGCATTGTTCGGTTCATCTTGTCTATTTGCACGCGGGTCGCCTCGTGACGTTTGATTAATCCGATTACGGTTGCCCAGGTGCGTTGGATCAGACTAGGTGTCGGGATCTACACCAGGCAATCAAGCTGTTGCGATGCCTGCTCGCGCATGAACTGTGAGAACCAGGCTATGGTCGGCTGAAGGTCGGAAGGTGTGAGTTGAATCAAATGGATTGATCCTTGTCGTAGGCGCGAGACCAGTCCTGCTCACTCGAGCGCCGTGATGTGGTCAGAGATGGCGGCCAGGGACATGTCGTGATTTTGGGTGAGCTCGTTGACGGATGAGTCGCCGTTGAGAATATATTGCAGCAGCGCGCGGCGTGTCGGGTCTGCCAAAGCGTGCAGAACTTGCGATAGCGTGTCCGCGGACGACCACTCTCATATTGTGACCATTTAACCATCTGGTTGAAAAACGTCGTCGGTGCGAGCGTAGAATCGTCTCAATGGATTAATCTGATATCGCGAACTTTTACGATCGTTCTACGATACGATTTTTACGATGCTACGACGTCAGCCTTGAACGGGTCAGGCGGTGGTGACCTGCGATGAGCTGAGCATCTGGCTATACCCCGTAATCCGCGTTGAGCCGTTGATGATCACCTATGAGCGGATGCAGCTATGTAAGAGAGTGTCACGATGAAATAGACGCTTCCAGCTGTTGATAGGCATCTAGTAATTCGCTGTAGATGGCGCGTGTCGAAGGGTCCGGCTCAATAACGGCGCTGGCTGAGACAAAGGGAGTCACCAGATCAATCCAAGGCCGGTCTGGGCGGTCTGCATGACAAGCCTTTAAGGCTGAGCCCAGCGCGGCAGCGTTGGTTGTGGGATGACAATGCACTGGTCGGTTATGTACGTCAGCAAAGATCTTCAGAATTTCCGGATTTGCGGAACCTCCGCCGGTCACGTGGAGCGGTCCGGAATTTTCGAGCCATTGGGTGTGGAGTTTCGACGATAGTGCCTGCGCTTCCACGACAGCGCGTACGTTGTCTGAAGCAATACTCGCATCGAGATTCGATCTAATGACACCTTGTCGAGCATGGGGAACGATCTCTTTGTCGAAATAGGGCAGCATCAAGGCACCGCCGTTTCCTGGTGGTGTCTGGACAAGCGAGTCGGTGAAGCCGGTCCAGTCTAATTGGTATTGGTCCTTCACGGCTTCTCGCGCGAGGCCGCCGTTCATATAGCAGATCAGTGCCATGTAGTGCTGGTCGTCGGGGGATGAGAACAGGCAGGCTTCGTCAGGCGCCGCGTTGATTGCGTCCTGGGTGCAGGCAAACAATGTATCGGATGTCCCTAAGCTGAGTGCTGCAGCCCCGGCTTCTACCAGCCCCAGTCCGATCAGGCTGCAAGGGTTGTCGCCGGAGAATGGGAACACCCGACAATCGCCAGAGAACCCATGGCGATCAATAAAATATGGATGAATCGTTCCAGCAGGTTCATCGGAGCGCGTGATGGGTAATAGTTTGCGCAAAAGTCCCGGCGCGGTTGCATCAAGCACCGCTGAACACCATTGTCTGGAGCGTATATCCATCAGGTTGGTGCCACTGCCGTCACCGGCATCGACGGACACCACTTCTCCGACGAGTATGCTGGCGATGAACGAGCTAACGAGTGAGATATGTGCCGTACGCTCGTAGGCCTCCGGATCAGTTTCAAAGAACTTGCGTATCTGCGGTCCGCTGAAGCGTTCGAAGATGCGATTACCAGTCAGTGAAACTAGCGCGTCGGCCCCGCCAACGTTGCGTTCTATCTCGACACACTGATCACTTGTTGAACTGTCCATCCAGACCGGTGCAGAGGGCCTGGTGAATGCTTCGGCCAGTTGTTCATGTAATGGTTTGTTGGTGGAGAGATTCTTTAGCAGGATGTCGGTCCGGTCATTCAGATAGACCGTGCCGTGCTGCTGACCACTTCCGGAAATGCCGCGGATAGTCGACAGATCGTGGCCGTCGCGGCGGAGCGAATCGAATAACATCTCCAGGGCTTCTACCCACATGAGCGGAAAGCTGTGAACGACACCATTCCCGTAATTCATCGCCCCGTGGGTGACGCCGTAGGTTTGTGAGAAGTGCTCATCGAAGTTGATGCTGGTCTCGGCCAGCGTATGACTATCTTCAACATCAATGATCATGCCTGTCATCGACTGAGTGCTGGCGTCAATTCCTAGGTACCGAGTCATACGGCCATTATGTCCTGATAGAACATCGATGTGTGTGGAAAGCGGCTGGCGAGTTTAATGGACATTCACCCAGAACCCGACTAGCCACTGTGCGTGTTCGTTATACTCCGCCGATGCTGCTGCCGAATCATGACACGCTTTCGACACCTCGTACTCGAACCTTACGACGTCTGCTGCTTGCAATCCTTGTTGGGACTACCCCAGTCGTTGTCCAGGCCGACGATGCCCCCCTAGAAGTCAGAGGTCTGACGTTCAAACACGGCATCGCTTTCTTTGGTGAGCTGAAGTATCCGGCAGACTTCACACATTTTGACTATCTGAATCCGGATGCGCCGAAGGGCGGCACGATGGTACTGCCATTTTCGACTGCGTTCGACACCCTGGCACCGATGTCAGAGAGTGGTAACGGTCCACCCAGTGGCTATCACTTTCGCAACGACACCCTGATTGTACGCAGTGGCGATGAACTGAGTGCGTTCTATGGACGTCTGGCTGACGGCATTGCTATTTCGGAGGACCAGCGCACGGTGTATTTCCGTATTCATCCCGAAGCTCGATGGGATGATGGCGTCCCCATAACCGCACACGATGTGAATTTTACATTCGAGCTCATTGCCGATGAGATTGGCATGGGCTTTTTCCTGCGGTTCATCGACGACGTTAGCGTTATAAGCGATCATTATGTTGCGTTTCGACTTAATGTCGAGTTGACGCATGACCACATCACGTTGATCCAATACATTGGGATCATGCCAAGGCACATCTGGTCGGTGCAGGACCCCAAGGCTCACACGCTTGAACCCCCAGTGTCGAGCGGACCCTACAGAATTGGTCAGATGAAGACCGGACAATATATCGAGTATGTACGAAACGAGGATTACTGGGGTGCGGATCTACCGTTGAACCGTGGTCGCTACAACTTCGATCGCGTTCGATATGACATTTATCGCGACGCGACGGTCACGCGAGAGGCGTTTCGCAAAGGTCTGATCGATATTCTTGATGAGGGGGACGTGCGACACTGGGTGACAGGTTTGCCGCAGGACGCGTTGGACAAAGGTTGGCTTCGGAAGATTCGTCGCAGCTATGGGATTTCGGTTGGCATCGAATCGGCTTTGATCCTGAATGCGCGCGTACCTCGTTTTTCTGATCCTCGAGTCCGTAAAGCGCTGGCCTTGTCCGTTAACTTCGATTGGTATAACGAGAAGCTCTACTACGGACAGGCTATCCGTGCGACAAGTTACTGGCCAAACACCATTATTGAGGCGCACGGCCTACCCAGTGAGATGGAACTTGCGCTATTGGAGCCTTTTCGCGAGTCGTTGCCTGCCGAGGTCTTCACGCAACCTTTCGCGTTGCCCCTGTCGAGATCGCCCGACTCGTTCAGAGAAAATCTTGTTGAGGCGAAAGCACTCCTGGCGGAAGCTGGTTGGTACTACACAGAGGGTAAACTACGTAATGATGACGGAGAACCATTTACTCTCGAATTTTTATCTCTGGACGCGGCCAATAACCGTACTGTGCTGCCCTGGTTCGATACGCTGGAACGGTTGGGCATCGACGCAACATTACGGTTTATTGAGAGTAGTCAGTTTGGTTACCGTAGCCGTCATCATGACTACGAAGCCCTAGCGCAGGGCTACGGGATGTTGATGCCACCGACTCTCGAGCTACGTTCCAACTTCCATTCCTCTGGGATCGATACCGAGGGTTCTCGAAACTGGACAGGGGTTGACCTCCCGGTTGTCGACTATCTTATCGAGCAAGCTGAAGATGCATCGACGCTTGAGGAGATGGTGGCAGCTTGTCAGGCACTGGATCGCGTTCTCATGTGGCACTATTTCATTGTCCCGTTGCAGGCGGTCGAGAAACGGCGGACGGTTTTTTGGGACAAATTTGGCATTCCACCGGAACCGCTGTACCGACCTGCATATCCGGATGGTTGGTGGTTTGATGAAGTGAAGGCAGCACGAATCGGTGTGAGAGCAGAGAGTGGAACAATCAATGAATGATCATGAGGTTGTATTGGATGCGATCCGTCATTACGACTCTGCGTTGTCCAAGCACGATCCTGAAGGCCAGGCCTCTTTTTTTACGGAAGGATGGTTGTCAGCCAATGACATGTCTCGCCGTGATCTGCGAGACAACATTCAGAAGCAGATTGAAGACGGCAGTCATAAGGATAATCGTTTTATTGTTGATGATGAGACAAAAGTTGAGTTGGACAGTGATGATGGTGATAGGGCGACGGTGCAGCCAATCACCTTAAGAGCCACAACGGGCGGGGGTCGTTTCACGTTCAAGATGAAACGAGAATCTGACGGCGTCTGGCGTTGTGATTTCCTGGGCTTGATGACGCTAGGCGATGAAGCCGCGAAGAATGCCCGCTCAGTCAGGGAAAGAATCCTCGCTGACCCACATCGGCCGGGCTACCACGTGGTCAGTCCCGAAGGTGTGGCCATGCCTTTTGATCCCAATGGTGCGGTCTTCTGGCAGGGTCGCTATCACCTCTTCTATATTTTTCAGGATGATCAGCTGGGGTATCAGGCGGATCACTGGGGACACCTTTCGAGTACCGACCTTTTTCATTGGCGCCACCATCCCACAGGGCTAATGGATGGGATGTATAGCGGCAACTGTTTCATTAACAGGGACGGAGTTCCGACGATGTGCTATCACCAGAAAGGTCAAGGTAATGCAATGGCGGTGGCTATCGATGATGAGCTTGACACATGGCAGAAACTCGACGTGATTACGCCCGCCACGGAGGAAGTTGACGACGTCCATGGGCGTTACGCTTCCTGGGATCCATTCGGATGGCTGGACGGAGATACGTATTACGCAATATTTGGTGGCAAACAGCCTGGAATCGCAAAATGTGAATCGCTCTCAGGTCACTGGCAGTACGTGGGTGATCTGCTTGCACATGGCGTCGAAGGTGTGACGCTCGAAGAAGATGTGTCTTGCGCAGATATGTTTCGCCTAGATGGTAAGGATGTCTTGCTGTGTATCAGTCACCGGCTGGGGTGCCGCTACTATGTCGGTGAATGGAGGGATGAGCAGTTCTATCCTGAAAGACACGCGATGATGAGTTGGGTGGATCACGCATACTTTGCCCCTGAGTCGTTGGTCGAT
>CAJWYI010000161.1 GCA_913049815.1 uncultured Gammaproteobacteria bacterium | reverse complement strand
GGACAAGTCCTACATCTATTTGAGCGGCTGGATGGTCGCGGCCCTTCGTAGTGAATTCGGACCCCTGCCGGACCAGAGCATGCACGAAAAAACCAGCGTGCCTAACCTAATTGGTGAGATTTACACGTTTCTCAAACAGGCTGATGCCGTCGAACTCGAGCGGCTTTTTGAACAGTTGGATGATGTGAGAGAAAACGGTGGCAACGAGAATGCCGTGATTGATCAAATCGACGCTTTCGAGACCCACGTCGTACCAATCATCGCAGACATCGACGCAGGTTTCGGTAACGAGGAAGCAACTTACCTGCTTTCCAAGAAAATGATCGAAGCAGGTGCCTGTGCCATCCAGATCGAGAACCAGGTCTCTGAAGTGAAACAGTGTGGTCACCAGGCCGGAAAGGTGACTGTCCCCCACGAGGACTTCATCTCAAAGATCAATGCCATCCGTTATGCGTTTCTGGAACTGGGTGTCGACGATGGCGTTATCGTTGCCCGGACAGACTCGCTAGGTGCAGGATTGACCCAGAAAGTCCCTGTCTCTCGCGAAGCTGGTGACCTCGCAAGTCAGTACAACGACTTTCTTGCCACCGAGGAGATCCATGATCTCAATGAACTGAAGGAAAACGACATCACGATTCATCAAGGCGGCAAGCTGGTGAAACCAGTTCGCTTGGACAACGGTCTGTACTCTTTCCGAGAAGGTACTGGTATTGATCGCGTAATTCTAGACTGTGTTACAAGCCTGCGACACGGCGCCGATCTGCTGTGGATCGAAACAGAACGACCCAATGTGGCTCAAATTGCTGAGATGGTCGACGCCATCCGCAAGCAGATCCCTGACGCCAAATTGGTCTACAACAACTCCCCATCCTTCAACTGGACGCTGAAATTCCGCCAGCAGGTATATGAGGACATGAAAAAAGCTGGCAAAGATATCTCCGGTTACCCTGATCCCGAAACCGACGAGAAAGCACTCATGGATGTCTCTCTCGATGGTTCTGAACTGGCAGTCGAGGCCGATCGTTTAATTCAGAACTTTCAGCGAGATGCATCAGCCCATGCAGGGATCTTCCATCATCTGATCACATTACCGACATATCACGAGACAGCATTGGGTGTGGACACTTTAAGTGAAGGTTACTTTGGTGACATGGGCATGCTGGCTTACGTCCGGGGCGTCCAGAGACAGGAAATCCGACGTGAAATGTCTGTGGTCAAACACCAGGAGATGGCAGGCACAACACTTGGCGATCATCACAAAGAGTACTTTGCGGGTGAAAATGCGCTTCTGGCGGGTGGTAATGACAACACCATGAATCAGTTCTAGAGAACACTCGTGACCACATTCAAAAAGGGGCCGTTAAGGCCCCTTTTTTGTCTGCCGCATGGATGGAGCCCCTCAGTCCCCCAAAATTTCTGCCGATGTTTCCTGTAGATGCTTCTTCGTTGATGCCGCAACGCTCAGGACGGCGGTGCTAAAAATCCACACTGGCCCATAATAAGTGCGATGAGGGCAAGGTGATGTATCGCGTGGCTGCGAAGGAAGCTGAGTGCAAAACGTAAGCTGGAGCGCATCGAGCCCTTCAATAACGGTCAGGGTATTCTGCAACGCCTAAAGGTTGCCCTGAATTTCCGGATCGTTGCTAGCGTCGAATTCCAAATCTCCCCCGCAGACTCTTTATTCTGTTCCGTTGTCCATCAAAATGAGCGGATCTCAAACTGTTGTAACTTCGCTTCCATCATCTTGGACTGGGACCGGCACCTCGGGTTCATAAAGCGTTCCGGCCGTCGAAGTATACAATCAAGGTCAACATGGCTATCAGAGCGCATTGTGGCCAGGAACGTGACGCCACGTTTAAATTCGATCGGAGTCTACAACAAACTATCGGTGAAACAATGTGGCGTACTGAGAGGTCTGACCATCGAAAGGTCTTTTGAAAACGAGCAGTTTGAGCAAGTATCAGCCCGGAGAAAATTGTAGTTTCGGCTGCAATCCAACTCCTAGACCGCGTTGAAATACGCAAAGGGCTATTGGCGCTAAAGAATCGCGAGATAATAGCAGCATGAAACATCACGAATTCTGGCACCCTCGATTGTTCGAGGCACCGTATTACCTCTATCTCGGTTGGCAATGTCTGCGTCACCGTATCGGCATCAGAGGCCTCGCAAGAGCCAACTATGCGCTTGACCACGGCGAGATCGGTATCGGATCGAAGGTGGAGACCCAGTTTGCATTCGATCAAGCTCGTTTTCTGCCTACTGCGTTGCTACATAAGGAAGACTCAACAGAAGCCAAGCTCACAAAAGCGGGAGATTTTGCGAATGAACATGGTTATCCCCTCATTCTGAAGCCTGATACGGGCTGTGTGGGCAAGGGTATCGCACGTTGCGACAACGACCGGGAGCTCGCCGCGACCTTACCCGCCTATCGCGGTGCCGTCATCGTGCAGGCGTTTAATGACTACCCCGTCGAATACGGCGTTTTCTATCTAAGGGAAAACGGCGTTAGTGAGATTTCCGGCATGAACCGGAAGCACTTCCCGCAAGTGACAGGGGATGGTGTGCAAACAATAGGCCAGCTCGCCAAAAAACATCCAAGAAGAACAGATCACTGGAATCTGTTTCTACAATACCTCGACCTCAACGCGGTCCCCAGCATTGATGAAGTAGTGGTGTTGTCTTTCGTTGGGTCTCACACCATGGGCTGTAAGTTTACCAACGATACAACAAAGGTGACGTCCGAACTCGCATCGTCTATCTTCTCGATCTGTGATCCCCAACCCGGGTTCAATTTTGGCAGGCTCGACGTAAAGGCTCCGTCCAAAGAGGCGCTGCTCGCAGGAGATTTTGTAGTCATTGAGGTTAACGGTGTCGCCTCCCTACCAACACACATTTTCGATCCGGGCTTGTCACTGCGCGAGTCCTACAGCATCTTTCTGTATCACGCGCGCAAACTCGCGGCGATCGCAGCTGAGCATCGACATGAACCGATGGTACTCGCTTCACTCAAGGAGATTATCCGTCGCGTCTCGGAAAACCAGGAGGCACTGAACAGCGCTCATCAACGCATTATCGGGCGCAACTGAACCTTAACGTGCGGTCACGAGGACCGTATTTTCCGCCAGCATCTCGCTGGCATCCACATAAATACAGAGAAACGTCGAATTGAAAACGGGATCGACGATCGCCGCATCACTGACGCGAGCACCCAACTTCAGGTAACCACGCAACAACGTGGGGACCTCTCTAGCTGCGGATTCAAAGTCAACGTCATCCGCTTTGATGTCGTCTATACGGACGTGATCAACAACAGGCCGAGGCCGAACACTCTCGGGTGCCACGTTGTTGTGATAGAGATAACTCAGGACATCAATGTGGTCGTCTACATCCGTCCCAGGAAACGAAGCACAGCCCACCATCACTTCGATTCGGTTATCCACGATAAATTGCATCGCATACTTCCAGATTAGCATCAGAATGGCTCCCTGACGTGCACCGTCAGCGATACAGAATCTTCCCAACTCGAGAATGCTGCTGTAGTGACCTCGGAGACCCGAAAGGTCAAAAGCCCGTTCCGAATAGAAACGTTGATCTTGCGCAAGGCGAAAATTGCTGACCAGCCGCAGAGTGCCCATGACAGTCGAGTGGTCAACTCGGGTATCCATCACGACAATGTGGTGGCCCACCGGGTCCCATTCATCAATGTCCGCTTGACGACGCACCTTGCTCAGATCGGGACGCCCGCCCTTTTCGGCATACATCACCCGATATCGCAGCTTCTGTGCCTCGTAAACCTCATCTGCAGTATCTGCCAGCCTCGCCTCATACCGACCTGCCCTGATGGGCGCGGGAATAATGAAAGCCTGCTGGTTTGCAGTTTCTTCACTCATTAAACGATCCAATCATCGAGGCATCGACTGATGCGCAGGTCTCGTTGGGTTGGTGCCAGCCTTATGAAGGCTCGGGCGAAGGGCTATTGTCACACGGTTGTCGTTCTAACAACATCTGAGCCGTCTCATTGTATATGACACGAATGGTTACGATTTCGTTACAGTCGTAGCCTCAATGTGATGCGAGCAGTCGTCGGAGGTTTAGCAAGTAGAATAGTGAATACACACTACCAATTAGGAAGCCTGGAAGGATTGTCATCAGTATCCGAGGGGTACCCGCCGCCCAGTTGATACTGAAGGCTGTCACAAACAGGACTGCCATCGTCAGCAAAAGTGTCAGGATCCAAGCCAGCATTCGGATGGCCGTACCTTGCAACCGGCCATAGACGAACTCCATCAGATAAGCGGACGACAGGGTCAGCAGAAAGCTGTAACCCCCTTGAACGATACCTGAACGCCATCCCACCGCCGGTCCGCCATGGTTCACATTGACGAAATACGCCCAGGTGCCGTAGGCAATAAAACCCAGAACCGCGCTGACCAGGGCACGGGTACTAGACCCGCTTGAGAATCGATTCCAGTCCATCTCGGACAAATTGTTCACAGTGCGCAGCACAGCTCTTTCTATCTGGGAAATCACTCAGCCGAACCGGGTTGTGACAGATGATATAAACATCAGACCTGAGTAACCCCAACGCCGCAAAAAAATGCGATGCAAAGGGCATTGGTAGATACCAAGCATAGCGATCGCGTTCTGCCTGGGTCATGGGCTGACGTTGGTAGTCGGCATAAACCAAGGTAACAGGCTGGATTTGTCCGTCTCCAATCGCCGAAAACAGGCTGCTGCGAAACGGCTCTACTCGATCCCCAGTGGTACTGGTCCCTTCAGGAAATAAAATCAGATTGGAGCGTTGAGCCAGGTGTTCTTTCATCACCCCAATCTGATCAGCCGCTCGACGTGTGTTGCGTTCAAAAAACAACGTGTTCTGGTACTTCGCAAGGCTGCCAAACACGGGCCAGCCGGCAACCTCCGCTTTTGCGATGAACGATGCGGGCACCTTCGCGCCTAGGACAAACACATCGAGGTAAGACACATGATTGCTAACGTAGAGCACGGGCCCGTCGGTGGCCAACTCACCCCGGACATGAATCCGTATCCCAAACAACCACGCAACGCCGCCATGAAACAGCATGAGCAGACGTGGAATGTGACGCTTTACTGTCACAACAACCACATAGAAGAAGAAAACCATGACAATGATCCAGAGCACAAGCAAAACTGCACTAACGACCGAAAGGACCTTGGAGGGCTGCGCACGAGTTACCGCTAATCGCTGCGCGATCGCCTCGGCATCACCAACAAAGGACATCAGTGCTGACTGCCAAAGTGATGTCTGCCGAACCACAGGGCTGATGCGAGCCCTGTAAATACCGCCGCATGAATGAGGCCAGGCACCCAACCTGCTCCACGCGGGTCGGTTCCCGAGAACACCAACATCCCGATCGCCACCTGCATCGTATAAAGCGCCGCCCAGGGAGTCATCCATGCACGCATATGATAAAAACCCCAGGCCCCCGCCGCATAAATCGCCCAGTGCAATGGTTCGGTGGCCTTGGCATACCAGCCATGCAGAACAAAGCCAAACCAGACTTCCTCATCCTGCTCAACCGGTTTGACAAACATGTCAAACGGCATATAGATGAAAGTCATATAGAAACAAAATAGCATGACTCCGGTCATCCAGACCGGACGTGGGCGCCAAAGTTGTCGCCATATGGTATCGAGCCGCGAAGCTTCATCTGTCAAAAAGATTCTCCGGTATGCATGAGGCTGTGTTTATAGAACCAGCCTTAGTGAGTCGGTTGTTCATATTGGAAATAGGCATCCCAACAGCGGCCCAGAATCCCGTGCCTTGTCGATGTCACACACCTTGATAAGGCCATCCCTGTCGATCTCCACCAGCGACAGCTGCCTTAACCACAGGAATAGGTCGGCCAACATTGCCTCCTTGCACTCTCCCTCCTTGTCGTCATCAATCAGACGGTGACAGACACCCGCATTATTATCCAGGTTCTCGGAGTAGAGATTCTCAGTCAGCGTCTGCATGAAAACGACCGTGCGTTGCCCGAAGTTTATGAATTGTCAGTAAAAAACTACCACGGGACCACCGCGCCCAGAAGGAGAGCAATCAATGCCGCTTCATAAATCGGAGCCGATTCCGTCACCAGTTCGAGCCAAAATCCTAGAGTTGCACCTTGCCAGAGAAGAGATCTCGTAGTTTGGTGTTCAACACAATGCCACCTCCGACGACTGCAGGGACACCGATCAATAGCTTGTCGACAAGGTTCATGCTGACCAGTTTAGT
>CAJWYI010000160.1 GCA_913049815.1 uncultured Gammaproteobacteria bacterium | reverse complement strand
GTCTGGAGATCCGCGCCGAGAAGCAATGCTTGCACCGATACGTCGTGTATTCAGTAGGGTACCGGCGGAGTCTTTCCTGGGACTGGTAACGAACACCTCGCGATTCTCCAGGAAGAAAAGACGCTTCTCAGGGAAGAAGGTCTCGAACGCCGTAAAGTTCACCACAACATCATCAGCTTCCACCTGGCCGAAGTCCGGGTTCAGCGTTGCGCTCAGACGAAGGTATGTTGACGGGCGCCAGAAAAGATCGATCCCCGCGTTCGAACTGTCACCATCGCCGATCCCGTCCTGTGTGGAGGCGACATAAGGATAGACGCTGTACTCCTGAGTGGGGTTGACGTCTTCTACAGTGAACGGATGTAGGCGTGACAAGAAACCGGGTTCTGTTTGTGGCAGGTAGGGGAACGTCCAACGCTCATGGATCGATCCCAGCGAGCGACTGACATAGATGCCCATTTTTCGTATATCACTCTCGGATTTAGGCATGTTTACCATGGCCCAGGGCAGGAACATTTCGGCACTCCAGCCATCATCGAGTTCTGAGGAAGCAGCTCGCCAGGGACCATCCCAATCTCTCTCGAAGTTCCGCTCTGGCAGGACGATGCCATCAGTGACAGAGTCACCGAGCGCGATCATGAACCAATAGGCGTACTTACCTTCCCCGGATGGGTCGATTGTGACTGAAAACGCGTCTCTAGTTGAAAAGGAATCTCGGGAAGTCAGCCTTGGTAGGTTCAGGTCAATTGGTTGCAGTGCGTGCAGTCCAATATAGAGGCCTTTTTCCGTATAGAGATAGAAGACGCGAGTCTCGAACCTGGGTGTGACACCAGAAGCCGGTGATGTGACGCGCATTCCATCGTGGAACGGTATTTCCTGCCAGATACCTTCATCTAGTCGACCGTCTATGTTGATCTGGATATCGCGTTCGCTAAATCTAGGGAACTGGAGTGGGGCGGAGTCGGCGAGACTGATTGAAGCAATCAGGCACGCGTAAAGCACAAGCAGGCGGGGAAACATACCGTCCAGAGATGGTTAGGAAGTGCGCGAGTATGAAGGAGGTCTTGATGTCACGCAATTACGCCTACGTCAGCTTAACCAAAGGTTAACGCAAGTTGACGTTCTTGAACGGTCAGTCATCTATCTTAAGGCACGACAATCGACCGGTGACCGGCTGTCAGGCGCCTGGTCTGTTTCCTGTGGATAAGTTTTGGCGCTTCTGCCTCAGGAGCATGCGTTAGGTAGCGCTATTCCGGGTCTCGAGATGGCTCGGGACAACGACGCTCGAAGGAGATCAGTTTGCGCTTAAAGCGGCCTACGATTGAAGTTTTAGGTTAGTTGGTAAAAGACTGAAATTTAGGTAATTTTCTTGGGACGACATCATTACGATGATCACTGTAAAGGACTATTAAATCAGGCCTGTTTACACTATGTTAGTTGTTGGAATGACTACTGGCCGCACACTTTGGCAGCAGAACCATCTCCATCCGGCAAAGCCCTGTTGCAGGCGCTTGCGCAGCAGGACTCGGATGCCGCTCACCTCCCGGATCGATTCAGTCGGAGTCAATATATTCGCCGCGCCGGCGCGAGCGTTGTGCGTGGGGCCTGTACAGAACGGGGTCGATAGTGAGGTCACGTCGGGACTTTAGCGGGTGACTGATTCGTCTCAACTTTTGTGGGAGCCTGCAGAAGACCAGATCTCCAATGCGGCTATGACGCGTTTTCGGGAACGGGCTACGAGTACTCACGGCGTGGCGCTGCATGACTATCCGTCTCTACACAAATGGTCTGTTGAGCAACCAGAAGCGTTCTGGAATCTCATCTGGGACTTCTGCAATGTGACAGGCGAGCGTCGCGGAGACGTGCTACGGTCTGAAAGTGAAATGCAAGATTGCCGCTTCTTTCCAGAAAGTTACCTTAATTTTGCGGAGAACCTGCTGCGATTCGACGATGATCAACTGGCGATTGTTTCTCGCCTAGAGAACGGTCGTCGGAAGACACTGACGTATCGTGAACTTCGACATCAGGTTGGTGCTTTCGCTGCGTTCTTATCATCGAAGGGCGTCGGAGAGGGTGATCGTGTCGCGGCGTTCATGCCGAATGTTGCTGAGACCATCGTCGGGATGCTGGCAACAACCAGCGTGGGCGCGATCTGGTCTTCCTGCTCTCCCGATTTCGGTGTGAACGGTGTATTCGACCGCTTCGGGCAGATCGAGCCAGTTGTCCTCATTGCATGCGATGGATATTTCTACAATGGGAAGACCATCGACAGCGGGCCCGTGGTCGGTGAGGTCTGTGCACGGGTCGCCTCGATCAAACATGTCGTTCAGGTTCCGTATATCGGATTGCCGGTGCTCGATGTTGATGCAACCGTTGTGACCTGGGACGAGGTTACACGGTCACTGCAGGAGCCAGAATTTCTGCGACTCCCGTTTAACCACCCGCTTTACATCATGTATTCATCGGGCACGACCGGTGTGCCCAAGTGTATCGTCCATGGTGCTGGAGGCACTCTGCTTCAGCATCTGAAAGAGCATCAGCTGCATGTCAATCTGAACCGTTCAGATACATTGTTCTACTTCACAACATGCGGGTGGATGATGTGGAACTGGCTGGTTTCTGGTCTTGCTTCCGGATCGACGCTGGTGCTGTACGACGGGTCGCCGTTCCATCCTGGTGACACATCAATGATGGACATGATTGACGAAGAAGCGATAACGGTGTTTGGTACTAGTGCGAAGTACATTAGTGCACTCCAAAAAACCAGCGCAGTACCTAAGACATCACACAAATTGACGAGCCTCCGGACTATTTTGTCGACAGGGTCACCCTTGTCCAACGAGTCTTTTCGATACGTGTATGACAGTGTGAAATCGTCTGTCTGTCTGTCATCCATTTCTGGTGGTACAGATATTATTTCCTGCTTCACTCTTGGGAATCCCGTGTTGCCAGTGCGCGAAGGTGAGCTCCAATGTCTAGGGTTGGGTATGGATGTTGCCTTCTTTGATGACGATGGTGAAACGCTAGAGGAGGGAAAGGGGGAGCTGGTGTGTCGAACACCGTTTCCATCAATGCCCATTGGCTTTTGGCGGGATGAAGATGGGCGAAAATTTCACGGTGCCTACTTTGATCGCTTCCCGAATACATGGGCCCACGGGGATTATGGTGAACTGACTTCATCAGGAGGGGTGATCATTCATGGTCGATCTGATGCCGTACTGAATCCGGGGGGTGTGCGGATTGGAACGGCAGAGATCTATCGCCAGGTCGAGAAGCTGCCGCAAGTGGTTGACTGTTTATGTATTGGGCAGGATTGGCAGGACGATGTGCGTGTTGTGTTGTTTGTTGTTCTCCAATCAGAGATCGATCTCGACGAGGAACTCACCAACACCATAAAAAGTACAATCCGATCCGAGACCACGCCAAGACATGTCCCTCGTTTTGTGATTCAGGTGCCTGATATACCACGAACCATCAGTGGCAAAATCGTTGAGCTGGCGGTTCGCAACGTCGTACACGGCTTGCCGGTCAAGAATACTGATGCGCTTGCGAACCCGGAAGCACTTGCTTTTTTTCGCGACCAGCCGCTATTGCAGATGGACTAGTGTTGACGGACTCGCTGTCTGACTTGAAAAATCGCGCACAAAGGGCAGGAGAACCTGCCTTTTCCGTTCGAACTGAGTGCGATCAATACCCGTTAGCTCGTTCCGTAACCGTCTCGTCCCGGTCCGCCTTCGTTTTGGTTGCCACTTTCGCCTGCCAGTGGACGATTTTTGGGAGCGCTGTCGCGTTCCCCACGGAAGTCGTTGAATGGTCCATCGCGCCACTCGAGAGCTGCCTTGAGTCCCTCTTCGCGAACCTTTTTGCCGAAGTCACCGGCAGCTGGTCGATGCTTTGACATCGCTTCAACATCGGTCCCCACAAATAGACCCGTGCGCAGCCCCATGACTTCGTACTGTCGTTTAACGGCGCGTTTGTTGTAGTTCAGTTGATCGTTATCAATGTGCCCTAGACGGCGAGCAAACTTGATTGTGAATTCATCAAGATCTTCCTTGTCGACTGCGTAGTTTGCCCAGCCCAGGCGAGCCATCTCCTCACCGGAGAACCAATCGCCCGTGTAGGCAAATTCGTGTGCCTTGGCCATTGGCAGATACCAGGGTGCCCACATCATATCCATGGTACCCATGGCTCGAACTGGCGGATAGCCTACGCGAGCGTCTCTTGCGACGATGCGCATATCGCACATGGAGGACAATTCGGTTGCACCCGCAAGGCAATAACCGTGAATTTGGCAAATCACTGGCTTGGCCAGTTCCCAGATCATCCAATGGCCCATCAACGCATGCCGAGACCAGTCATAGTGCTGCGGGTGGGTTGAGCCAGTGTCCGGCATACCTGATCGTTGACTGACAAACTCACTCTCTTCGGGTTGTGGTGCGAGATCGTAACCCGCTGAAAAGGCACGACCATTTGCTTTCAGAATGATGACGCCGACGTTCTTGTCGTGCTCAGCCTCTTTCATGGCGTCATAGACTTCACCCCGCAGTGCGTGACTGAGTGGGTTGAGCTTCTCCGGGCGGTTTAAGGTAATGAATGCCAGTCGATCGTCTGTCTCATAGGTGATGTTGTTGTAGGTCACGTCAGCTCCGTGGTCTGGGATTGCTCAGAAATCAGGGATGCAATAGTCGTTGACCAGAGCTGGAAAGTCCAGACGCGGCTCAACCAAAAAAATTCCGGTGAAGACCGGGCCTTTTGAATTGATCTATCGTTACTTGGTTTCTTGACGTTGGCTGAGCCAACGGATAGCGAGTAATCCTGGAAGGATGAGTAGGGCCGGCATGGAAACAGGCACTGGCGCAAAGGTGACTCGAAGGTCCATGCCCAGATTCGGATCGAAATATGCAGGGTTGCCACCCGAATCGAGTCTAGCGCCTTTGACTCCCAAAAGCGTGAGAACACATGCTCCAACCTGAGGCACCATGGAATTGGGTGCGTTGCCTGTAGGATCGGCATTTTTGGCGCTTGAGCAGCACACTGCTCCAGCCACAAAGAGAAAATTTGTGCTGGCAGGCTTAAGTACCGCCAGCACTGTACAAATAAGCGACAATTCCAGACGCACGAGTATTCGCTTGGTCGTTGCGTATGCTTGGGTACTGGCAGCGCTCTTTAGGTCTCTCAAGTCAACACTGTTCACGCGTGTAATTGAATCGACGCTTAATGACAGTTTCGAAAGGACTAGTGGACGAACTGGCGCGTTGATTGACTACTGCTCAATCTCTGCAACTCCAATACCGGACTCTCCTGCGACTGAATACAGTAACCAGGTTCGGTAGTCCTCGACAAAAATGCAGGGATCCCTCAACTGGTTCACTGGTCTGCTGATCGCACCACGAACCGATGGCTCTACAGGAAGGTTGGCACCTTCCCAGTCAGTTTCCGGAAGGAGTACATCCAGCGGATTGGTCGCAGACCAGTTACTCCATTCGCCACTGATATCTACCGTGGACAATAGGATGTGTTCCGGAGCATCACCAACTTCGGTCCAGAATACATACAGACGTTCATCGTGTATGGTCACGGCTGAATGACGCATATCTTCATTGAAAAGGGACGGGCCTTCCTCCCAGTCTGTGATGCCATCGAGTGATCGATACATCGTTCCCGGCATGGCAAGTCCGTAGTGGAAGCCCTGATGCTCGAATACCCTCAAATACGGCCTATGCACAATAATCTCAGGTTGGGCTTCAAACGTCAGACCATCCGCTGACTGAGCAACCCGTGTGACCTGGCGAGCGTTCTCGGTAAGTCCGTGGTAATACATCCGTATCTGGCGTCTCATGTGATCAATATGGACGTCGGGTGAGGCGACGTGACAATAGAGTGGATCATCGTCATCAGTCTTGATGGCAGCAAGCCGATCCTGCGACGCCTGTGGCAGTTTTGATGCATCGATCGATTCGGGGAAATACGATTCCTTCAGTTGGAGGACACCTGGCTCATGTACTGTCCAGGGACCGGCGACGTCATCTGAGTACGCGAGTCGAATGTGTTTACCTTTATGGTGTGCAAAATACAGGTAATAGCGGCCAAGAGAATTCGGGACCCAGTCCGGGATACGAATCATTGAAGGGCCGTTGATATTATCGCCGAGTGTTGGGGACGACTCCGGGGTGATGATCGGATTGTCAGCTAAGCGGCTAATTCTCATCGGAATGTTCCTTCTTGGACGCTTGAAACACGGGGCGATCCCCGACGATGGAGACCCTGAGCCCACTCCGCGTTTCAGGATAGTAGTCCCAGATCGCCTGATGCCA
>CAJWYI010000159.1 GCA_913049815.1 uncultured Gammaproteobacteria bacterium | reverse complement strand
GGACGTGGCTCTCTCAAGGACCCCCATCGTCGTCGGACAGATATCAGGACAATACGTGAACCCAAAAAACACCAGCGTCCAGTGCCCTTCGAAAATCGTCTCATCGACTGTTACCCCCACGTTGTCCCGTAGTACGAAAGCGGAGAGTGGTCGATATTCAGGGTAGTGAAAGAAACCAAGTTCACGGAGCTGATCATCACCTGGCAAGCCCGGGTTGAGGAAATTGTGGAAAAACAGGCCCAGGATGACGCAGATGAACGCCATCAACCACAATAGCGTGTTGCGAATCCCACGCCGGCGATCTATGTCCAACTCAGACATAGTTCACCGGCAACATGTAGTGATCCACGACAAGTCCGATGAACAGCAACATCAAATAGACGATCGAAAAACGAAAGGTCTGGATAGGCGCCTGATCCCTATCCTTGAGCATTCGGACACAGTGAAACAGGAACACACCTCCCAGAACCAGCGCGACTGCCAGATAGAGAATGTTGCTCATTCCAATCACAAACGGCATGACAGAAATCAGTATCAGGATGACGGTGTAAAGCAGGATGTGCAACTTCGTGTATTGCTCACCGTGCGTGACTGGCAGCATCGGTATGGCAACTTCCCTATATTCGTCAACCCGATCAATGGCAAGCGCCCAAAAATGAGGCGGTGTCCAGGCGAAGATAATGAGGACCAACAGCAGTGCGCCCCCATCAATCGTTCCCGTAACCGCGGTCCACCCAAATAGTGGTGGCGCAGCGCCGAATAAACCACCAATGACGATGTTCTGCGGTGTTGCGCGTTTTAGGTACAGTGTGTAGATCAATCCGTAGCCGATCCAGGAGGCCAGGTTTAGAAGGGCCGTGAGTGGGTTGACCAACCACGCCAGTATCATCAGTCCCACCAACCCCGTCAGCGCGACAAAAACAGCCCCCTGCACTCCAGAGACCCTTCCTTGTGCGACGGGCCGGTTTCGGGTTCGCGCCATCACAGCATCGACACGGGCATCCATTAGATGATTCATCGCAGCCGCGGACGCAGCCACAAGCGCAATCCCAAGATTGCCGAAGACAAGGATATCCCAGGGCACCATCCCTGGAGTCGCTAGTAACATACCGACGAGCGCACACAACAGCATAAGCAGGACCACACGCGGTTTACACAGCGTCAGATAGTCCTGCCAGCCAGGCATTGTTGCGGTCATGAAATGGTTCAATACAGTTCCCGGGGGTCCGGTGAATCAACGGCGAACATCGTAACGTATTCAACTGGCCCGTACATCTTCAAGAACGGCTCTCTCGTTATCCAACCCTGGATAGCTTCAATAGATGCTTGAGGTCTTTCAACATATCCTGGCCGGAGTTCTCAGGACTGAATCGAAGCATGAGATTCCCCATCGGGTCCATGAGATAGATCCAATGCCCCTCTGACGTCAGACCCATCCGCGATAAATCGTCATTCAACCATTCAATAATGAGTTCCGGATGCTCAGAACTAATCAATGTATCGAACGTTTCGTCCAGCTCTGTGGAAACAGGTAACAATAATTGCCGCATTCTTTGAGCATCTTTGCCGAGCGCAACCGTGACCTGACGCATCAGGTAAAGCCGTTCTATACAGTCACCGTTACACCTGGAGTCCCCAATATAGATCAAGCTCCAATAACCAGCATGGTGGTGTTCGCTAAAACGCATGGCGGGCTGTATCAGCTCACCCCGGTTGGTGGTGACCCCAGACAAAATGTCTGGGAAATGAAAAAAGAACAGATACGCCAGAATCACCGGCACAAAGGCGATACCAAAGATCGCAAGCATCGTTCGCTGCCCCCTCCGTTCGGCACGTTGTTCAGCCAATGGGGAATTCTTTCCTTGCACACTTTTCGTCTCGACGTCATTGTTCATCATCGACCCTCACTAAAAGTTCAGACGGTTGAAAACAGGAGAAAGCAACGATCTCATGAAGAAGCGCGAGGCTCATCCTGAGGTCGCCATTGTTGCCAGGTAAAGACACCCCACATGACGACAATTGCGAACGCCATCAGGAACCATTGAACCGCATAGCCGCGATGCATTTCCGGCGCCATCACCGTCACCGGCCAATGTCGTGGCAGGGCCATTGGATCTTTCTCGTCCAGCCTGATCAAAACCGGATACAGAGGTTCTGATAACACCTGGCCGATCTGTTCAGCATCTGCTAGCTGAATAAGCGACACACCATTCGACATCGTTTCAGAGCCTAGCCAGGACCGCTCTGCTTCTCGAGAAAACCGGGGTATGCCGATGATCGACACCAAACCCGGTGTCACACTGGCATCAAACAATATATCGACCGCCGCCAATCGATGGGGGCCTGCCGGCACATAGCCTCGATTGATCAGCACCGGTTGCTCAATGGTGGCATCTCTGAAAAGCTGAAGCACTTCGTACCCGGCTCGACCTTTAAGGATTCGATTATCAAGGAGCACCCAACGATTCTCCCATCGACCATAAAGAACAACACGCGACCCTGCGTTTTGCAGGTCGCCTATGTCCCGTGCTTCCAATTCGGCGAGACCGACAGGTGGTCTGGCCATGGCTTCTGCATTGGCTTCAAGTAAAGCCACCTTTTCATCTTCCCGATCGAGCTGCCAGAATCCTAGATGCACAAACACGATGAAAAAGACCACAGTGAACGCTGTCACCCGCCAATTGATCGATCGCACTATGTCACCTGCGTAACGTTATTATGAAGATGGCCGTCCAAGCTGGCGGGCCAGCGCAATCCGTGGCAGCATGGAACGGGAACGGACGGACCACATCATGATCCTTAAAACCATTATCGTTATTCTGTTTTTTGCCAACGTCGCAGTACTTGGACGCGCGCTGTATACATTACTGCTAGACCAGGGCAGGGGTGGAAAGCGAACCGCCAACCTTTTGTTGCTCCGTGTGGGCCTTGCGATCGCATTGATCGCAACGATCGCTGTGGGTGTCGTAACAGGCGAGTTAGGCGTCAGCGCTCCCTGGTCTCCCTGACCTGATCGCTCTATACCCAATCAGAACCCGGTGGGGCCACCACCAAGCAGATAAACGAAAATAAACAAGCCGACCCAGACCACGTCAACAAAGTGCCAATACCAAGATGCGGCTTCAAAACCAAAGCAGTCATCTGCATCGAAATGTCCTTTCAACGCTCTCCCCAGCATGACAATTAGCATAAACGTTCCGATTGTCACATGAGCGCCGTGGAATCCGGTGAGCATAAAGAAAGTTGTGCCATAGATCCCGGATGCGAGCGTCAGACCCAGGTCTACGTAGGCGTGGTAGTACTCGTACCCCTGAACGACCAAAAAGATGAGGCCCAATGCAATGGTTGCCGCCAGCCAATTGATCAGCTTCTTCCGATTACCTTCCTTGATCGCGTGGTGTGCGATGGTAACCGTAAAACTCGACGTGATCAGCAGCATGGTATTCACCAAAGGCAGCTGCAGTGAGGGAATGACCTCCGCCGGACCCACAAACTTATCGGCTTCCGGATTGCTCATCAGCGGCCATTCGGGCGTATACGCTGGCCATAACATGTCCGAAGGTCCCCGATCACCTTCACCGCCGAGCCATCCCACCACCCAAAATCTAACGTAAAACAACGCGCCAAAGAAGGCCATAAAGAACATGACCTCCGAAAAGATGAACCACGCCATCGCCCACACGTACGAGCGGTTCATCTGGTCACTGTAGAGCTTCTGTTGATTCTCCTCGATCACCGTTGCGAACCAGTAGAACAGGGTAAAACCAAGCACCAGCCCGCCAACCAGCACCACCCAGGTGCCTGCAGAATGTTCGACACCGGCGGTCATGTCATTCAGGATACTGCCTATCCCGAACAGCGTCAGGAAAATTCCCAACGACGCAAATATCGGTAACTTGCTGTTGTGAGGTACGTAGTAGGCTTCGTAACTCTGCTCCGACATGGTGTACTCCGATTCGGTTCAGTTTTCTTTCAGTGTCTCTGTTCTCTCGACGCGTTCAGTGTAAACGCGCCAGTGCCACATCCTCTTGTTCTGTGACATCGAACAAGGTGTAGGCCAGCGTCAGTGTGTGGACGTCGTCAGGCACATCGCGATCCACAATAAAATGTAACGGCATTTCGATCGATTCTCCGGTCGCCAGCTGTTGCTGCTCGAAACAGAAACATTCCGTTTTGTGCAAATATCGGGAGGCATAATAAGGGGTAACACTTGGGACCGCCTGAGCAGTCATCGATTTTGACGATGGATTCCGTGCAAAAAAATCGGTGCGATAGCTAGCCCCAGGATGAACAGTCATCGTACGGACAGTAGGCCTGAACTCCCAAGACATACCGGCGTTATTGTTAGCAATAAACTGGACTTTGATCTCTCGGTCTGTAGCGACAACATCCTCAGTCGTCGCGACCTGATCCCCGGTCTTGCCATTGAGCCCAGTGATATCGCAAATAACGTCATACAGCGGCACCATCGCAAAACCAAACCCGAACATGCCTATTGCAACGGCTGCCAGCTTCAGCGCGAATGATGTCGTGTTTCCCTGTTTCATCGGTTACTTCTGGTTACGGTTGATCACCGTCAACCGTGGGCCTCTTCCAGGTTCTTCGGTGGTGTTGAGAAAGAATGGTACGGTGCCGGTGACGGAATCGTCCATTCGAGACCATGGGCGCCTTCCCAAACCTGATCCGTCGCCTTCTTGCCACCTCGAATCGTCTGCAGAATGATGAACAGGAACAGGATCTGGCTGAACCCGAACAGAAACGCCCCACAGCTTGAGATCATGTTGTAGTCGGCGAACTGCAGTGCATAGTCTGGTATCCGCCGAGGCATCCCTGCGAGACCCGTGAAGTGCTGCGGGAAAAACGTGACGTTGATCCCTATAAACGACAACCAGAAATGGGTCTTGCCCAAAGCTTCGTTATACATGTTGCCCGTCCACTTCGGTAGCCAGTAGTAAACCGCCGCCATAATCGAGAAGACGGCACCCGGCACCAGCACATAGTGGAAATGCGCTACGACGAAGTATGTATCGTGATATTGGAAGTCAGCCGGGACGATGGACAGCATCAGCCCAGAAAGACCACCAATGGTAAATAGGATCACGAATGCAACAGAAAACAGCATCGGGGTCTCAAACGTCATAGAGCCCTTCCACATCGTTGCTACCCAGTTGAAGACCTTCACACCTGTGGGAATTGCGATCAGCATCGTTGCGTACATGAAGTACATCTCTCCCGTAATCGGGATGCCCGCAGTAAACATGTGATGCGCCCAGACGATGAAAGACAGGAACGCAATCGCGGAGGTCGCATACACCATCGATGCGTAACCAAATAGTCGCTTGCGCGCGAACGTCGGGATAATGGCCGACACAATGCCGAACGCCGGAAGGATCATGATGTAGACCTCAGGATGCCCGAAGAACCAGAACACATGCTGGAACAAAACTGGATCGCCACCACCTCCTGCATCAAAGAATGCAGTCGCAAAATGGATGTCCATCAGCATCATGGTCACGACACCGGCGAGCACAGGCATCACTGCAAGAAGCAGATACGCCGTAATTAGCCAGGTCCATACAAACAAAGGCATCTGCATCAGTTTCAGACCTGGTGCACGCATATTCAAGATCGTGACGATGATATTGATCGATCCCATGATCGACGATGCCCCCATGAGGTGAACGCCAAATATGAAGTATGTCACCGTCGGAGGCGCATACTCCGTAGATAAAGGCGCATAGAACGTCCAGCCGAAATTGGGCGCACCTCCTTCCATGAAAAAGGTCGCCAGCAACATTGAAAATGCGAAGGGCAAGATCCAGAAACTGAAATTGTTCATCCGCGGCAGCGCCATATCGGGCGCACCGACCATCATGGGGACCAGCCAGTTGGCGAGTCCGACAAACGCGGGCATCACAGCACCAAAGACCATGATCAGTCCGTGCATGGTCGTCATCTGAATGAAAAACTCGGGTTCTACAATCTGTAGCCCAGGTTGAAATAGCTCTGCCCGAATGACCAGTGCAAAGACCCCACCGGTCAGGAACATGATGAAGCTGAACCAGAGGTAAAGCGTGCCAATGTCCTTGTGATTGGTGGTCAGCACCCACCGCATCAAACCTTTGTCAGGACCGTGATGGTGGTCCTCATGATTATCGTGTTCTATAACTGCGCTCATGAACTTCTCTCTATTGACCAGTTAGCATACTGTTGATGTCTTTGGGCTGGACACTGTCGCCCAGATTGTTACCCCAGGCATTACGTTCATAGGTCGTCACCGCGGCGATTTCGGAGGGGCTCAGCTGCGATGCAAACGCTTGCATCGCCGTCCCCGGTTTACC
>CAJWYI010000158.1 GCA_913049815.1 uncultured Gammaproteobacteria bacterium | reverse complement strand
ACAATGACCGCAATGGCGCTGACGGGCATGTTGCTCCTTGCCGGTATTGTGGTGAACAACGCCATTGTGCTGCTGAACAGGATTATTCAGTTACGCAACGAAGGTCATGATCGAGTGACTGCGATTGTGGATAGTGGGATCCATCGTCTACGGCCGATATTGATGACTGTGTGTACAACGTTTTTTGCGATGTTACCGCTTGCGATCGGCGACAGCCGGGTTGGGGGAAATGGTCCGTCCTATTTCCCAATGGCGCGAGCGCTCATTGGAGGGCTCGCGTTTTCTTCTGTCATTACTCTGTTAATTTTACCTCTGATCTATGTCTTGTTTGATGATCTGCGGGAAGCGGTCGTAGGTTTTTGGCGGACGAGTTGGCGACGGGCGTTTCCGATTTCCACGTAGTCGCCAGAGGTTAAGGTGAGTAGTACGATCTGGCTGGTACTTGCAGATTTTGTGCTTTACGTGCACTTTGCGTTTGTTCTGTTCATCATCTTGGGCCTCTTGTTGGTCGTAGTAGGTGGTAATAGTGGCTGGCGGTGGGTCCGGAATCCCTGGTTTCGCTACACTCATCTTGCAGGTATTGGGATAGTCGTTGCGCAAGCCTGGATGGGAATTATCTGTCCGCTGACGACGCTGGAGCAGTATCTTCGGAGACAAGCGGGCGGTGCGGCGTACGAAGGCAGCTATATTGCACACTGGATTTCAGAACTTCTTTACCTAGATTTTCCCACCTGGGTTTACACCGTGATCTATACCGTGTTCGGGCTGTTAGTGGCGGCCAGCTGGCTATGGATTCGCCCCCGCGGTTTTTGCCACCTTCGAATTTCTCATTAGTCAATTTCCTTGTCGCTGTTGGTAATGGCTTCAGGCGGGTGGCCGCATTTGCCAGCGTCCGCTCTGTACTTATTGATCAGGTTTCTGTCATGTCACGGATCTCATTTCGCGGGATGTTATTACAGACAGCAGTTGGCTGATCGCTAGGTGTACAAGCCGATGACCCGACGGAAGGTCGTTCCAACGCTATTGAGGCTTTTCAGGCTGAAGATGTCGATTTGGCGCTGGAAGAAGCTCGCTGGTGTGTTGAGGGGTTGGAGCAGCAGAAATAGGCTTCGATAGCGAGTCATTCCAAGGTCGATGTCATGGGTTATAACGGTCTACAGCTCAACGAAAACACGGGTTTTGGTTCGATGGTGATCGAGAGAACCATCAACCGGGGCCAATAGGATCCAGGCCACCCTCACGCAGGGTGGTGGACCAGCTGCCGCAGGCCTGGATGCCACCGCTAGCCTTGGAAACATGTCCGGAGCAGGTAAGCGCTCGCGCGTTCTGGGACATGCATTGAACGATATGTCTGACGGCAATCGTACGAATACGATGGTGTCACTGCGTTAGAGGTAGGGGTTCCTTGGTTTTGAATCCCGCGAGGTGAATCCGTAAGATGTGAAGATATTCATCAAAGCGTTTCTCATCGGCTTTAAGGGATTCTAATCTCTATTGTGACCTCCTGTTCCGATGTATACGCTACCAACTAACACTCGAACCTAAGGATTATTCATGAGAGTACTCGTTGCTGTCTCCATTCTCACGTTGTTGTCATCTTGCGTGGCCGTCAATAGTGGATCGAGCTCAGGGACAGGAGACACGCCACCACCTACCCCAGAGTCCACGGCAACGTTGACAAGCCAATCAGCCGGTGGACGCATATCAGAGGTCGGGGAAGAATACGGAAATCTCGAAACATCGCTCGTAGCGGCTGACCTAACACACATTGGCCTCGCAAAAGGTGATGTGTTCACTGCTGTATGCAATGGGAATGAAATTTCAGTCTACCTGGGGGATACCTACTCTGATGTAGCCGAAGGTGAATGGATCGCGTTCATCAACTGGGAAGGCAAGCTCAGGCTGGCACGGAACCTCCGCAACGCATCGGAAACCCTTTCTGCGAAGGCGGGTGATGCGGTCACAATCTCTCGTTAAAGCATCTGCCCGGTGGTTGGCTGATTAGCTGGCGTCCCGTCCGCCCATGCTAGTGTACTTTCCTTCTGACGATGTCTCGCAGTTATAGGACGCCGGGTTCGGGTGGTTGGGGCCGCTCCCACCTTGACGACGTCGTTGCGTGGGCGTGGGAAAACAGCACAGTTTGGTCCTGCTAAAGGACGGCCGACGTGTTCGCAATACAAAAGGGATTATTCTCGTTACTCGTCGCCATAGCAAAACAGCGACGTCTCTTTAATTGCAATGATCGGATGGCCGATCTGACGGAGTCAGGATGGACCAATTTCCCTCCCCACATGCACGCCTTGGCGCGTCAGATGAAGACTCGACTCATTCTCAAAATGTCGATGGGAATGACCGATGATCTTTCGGCCTCTGGTGATACCGGCGACTCGTATCGCTACAACAACGTAACGTACAACCCTCAAGAGGATCTTTCCGGTTAACGAGGTGGATGAGCTTTGACCGCATCTTCGTTGATGTCGCTACCCCATCCCGGACGATCCGAGAGTATCAAGTGTCCGTCGACTATTTCTGGCGGATATGTCACCAAATCATCTTTCCAGGGCACATCGTCGATGTCGATCTCCATGATCCGGAAGTTAGGAACGGCTGCACAGAGATGTGCACTCATAAACGTCGACATGTGACCGTAGAAGTTATGTGGCGCAACATTTACCTCGTGGGCGTCTGCGATACAAGCGATTTTGTAGCTCTGCCAGATGCCGTTCCATGGGACGTCAATGATGGCGACGTCCATGGACTTCATCTGGAAAAACAACCTGAAATCCCGGATTCCATAGAGTGACTCACAGGAAGCAATGGGTGTATTCGTTCGGTCGCGAATGTAGGACAGTGCTTCAGGGTTGTAGATATCTAGCTCAGCCCAAAAGAGTTCCAGCGGTTCCAGCGCCCTGATCATCTTGATGTAACCTTCGACCTTGAAGTTGTAGTTCAGGTCCAGAAGGATGTCCACGTCATTATCCGTGCCTTCGTTGAAGGCCGCAATTTCGTCATAGACCCCACGAATCACTGAACGTTCTGCATTCAGTTCTGGAAATCCGGGGGCACCGACACGTCCGGCGAATCCGCCACCGAATCGGCGAGGTTGATCATCAAAGAGGTACATATTGCATTTGAGCCCGGTGAAACCTCGACTCTTCACCTCTGCACCCAATGCACGGACGTCGTCTAGCGATTTCAAGACAGGCTTGCCGATGTGGCTTGCGGACCTTTCATCCATGCGGTAAGTACCGCAGTGCGACCAGTATAAGCGGAGCCGATCACGCATGGCCCCTCCCAACAACTGATAGACAGGGACACCTAATGCCTTACCTTTGACATCAAGCAGTGCATTTTCGATTGCCGCGATTGCCTGTGAGTTGATGCCGCCGGGTGCCTGACGCGTAATGGCGTACAACCGCGCAAAAATCACATCGTTATCGATTGGATCGGACCCGATAATGATGGGCGCAAGTTGGTCAATGACACCTGAAACACCCCGACTGCCGTAAGATTGGTTGTACTCACTCCAGCCGATCAGACCTTCATCGGTGGTAATTTTGAGAAAGGAAAAATTACGCCATCCGGCGTCTGCATGGAGGCTTTCGATATTCGTGATCTTCATGATGTCCCCTTCACTTGGTGATTCTCGATGTCAGCCTCGACGCGTCGGTTCACGGCCGACAGCCGCGGACATGTCAGTTGCTTGCTCAATATTGTCCATTAGTTTCTTGAAAGTCGCCTCGTCGGCATCGAACTTGACGCCTTCATTGGCGAAGATCTGCGAGCGTGAGAATCGACCGCTGGCAGCGTGCATGACCCATCCAGATGGGGCGTCTTCAGTGCACATATAGAGTACGGCAGGACTCACGAGAGAAGGACCACGTTCGGCGGGTGGATCCTTGGGGTCGAAGGTCGCACCGGGGACGCTGGCGGTCATGCGTGTCGCTGCACCTGGTGCGAGGCAGTTCACGCGGATGTTGTGGGATGCACCTTCGATGGCGAGAACATTCATCAACCCGAGCATTCCCATTTTGGAAGCCCCATAGTTCGCCTGTCCGAAGTTGCCGAAGATTCCGGAAGTGGAACTTGTGAGCACGATGCGACCCCAGTTCTTCTGATACATCACGGGCCACGCGAAGTGCGTCACGTATCCGGTGCCACGCAGGTGGACATCCAGAACGGCGTCGTAGTCATCCAACGTCATATTCTTGAAGCTTTTATCTCTGAGGTTACCAGCATTGTTAACCAGGATGTCGAGGGTGCCGAAGTGGTTGACGGCATCGTCAACGATAGACTTTGCGCCGTCACGATCTGATACAGACGCTTTGTTGGCGATAGCCTCGCCGCCGTTCGACTTGATTTCTTCGACGACGAGATCTGCGGCATCACCATCACCGGATCCGTCTAGAGTGCCACCGAGATCGTTCACAACCACTTTCGCGCCATGCTCTGCGAACGCTAGTGCATGGGCCCGACCAAGGCCATTGCCTGCCCCGGTGACGATCACTACTTTGCCTTCGAAGTCGCTCATGTTCCTACCCCTTTCTCACTTGTTTGATAATAGTCGTGACACCGATGGTGCGCTGTTTCAGCCAAGCCGCGAGGCTATCGTATCTGGTGGTCGCTGTCACTGTGTCATCAGTGGGCGCATGTTGATCAGGACATTAGCGGAGAGTGATGACGTATCGAGTTTACGCGCTTCGGTTGATCTGCTTTCAGTAAGAAGATTGCTTCTCGTTTTACAGCGAGGTTCTGGGATAGACACCTGGTTTGTATAATGCTGATAGGGAATGGACTGAGCTTCCTCTGCAGGTCACGGCAATTGGGTGAGAGCGTGTGGATCCGAGCGATACCGAGGCGGCTTCGTTGGTTGGTCTGTTCGTGGGTGTATCGCTTGTCGTCGATGACATCGACGCAATGGACTCATCGTTGTTGGAAAAAGGTGTGACGTTCACTGGACCACCGGAGAAACAACCCTGTGGTAGCAAACTGGCCCAGTTAAAAGACCCCGATGGTAATGTGCTCATGCTTTTGGAAGAAGCCGGTTAAGACCGCGTAAGGCGGCCTTAAGACCCCGCCTGCTCAACGTCAGCCCGGTCCTACGCGGTATCGAAGTTTGACGACAAAAAACTCACTGGTTGGGTTGCTGAAGGCATCCGAGAACAGAGAATCGTACTGGCTCGTCGTTGTCACTCCTGGCGCTCGTCCGCCGCGGTTGTAGACAACAAACAGATCTGACAACGGCGCAATTTCCCATCGATAGCGAAGCTGTACAGTAATGTCACTGACTGCGAAGTCAGCCGCCCCATTCTCCGGTCGTCCCCCATTTTCAATCAAATCACCCCGTCCAGGGGGAACCAGCCATCGCCGGTCCTCGAAGGCTTTGATCCCAATCCACTGAAGAACAAATCCAAGTTGCTGTTTTGCAGAGAAAAACATGTCGTATCGAATACGCGGTGACCATTGGCTGAATCGATACGTGGAGAAGTCTCGGTCTCCTCGATGTATCAGCCAAGCGTCGCCATCCGTGTAGCTTGCGCGAATAGAAAAGCTCCATCGGTCGCTGGGTCGAACAAAGAGGGTTGAGCTGATGCTTTGACGCGAACCGCCTTCACTTTCTTCGCGCAGATTGACCCTGATGTCCCCGACGAAAGGCTTGGCCCAATCTGAATTCACGCCTGTTTCTAATTGCCATCGTTCCTGACGTCGATATGTACCATTGCCGCGGCTGTTACGATCGTCCCAGACTTCGGGTCGATAGGTCACCGCGGCCTGGTATTGAACATTGTTCAGTCGACTCCAGCGTCGGCGAAGGAAAACATTGGCGTCCGTCAACAGCTGATCAGACGTCCAATTCCCGCGTACACGAAAGTCTGTTCGCCGTTCAAGCAGGTCCTTATAGGGCGACTCGCGAAGTTCATAGTCGTAGAGAACACCTAAGCGGTCATTTCGGGAGAGAAATCCGAGGTCATTCAGATCGAGCTGGTCGTCAAAGTACTCGAGTTCTACTTTGTGCTCATGGCCGGTCTTTGGGCGCCATCGGATGTCGGAGAACCCGCCGTATCCACGCTCACCGTTGATGTCGCTCATGAACAATTGACCGTCCCATTGGAACTTGCTGTCTGATGTCCGTAGATGAGCATCAAAACCATGGGCAGTGGCGTCTCGCGCGCTGTGGTCGGTGCGGGTTCCCATATATCCGAACGCCCGCCGACCTCCATCTTCTGTGTTCTCATGAATGAGACGAAGTACGCTCAGTTGGCGGCCTTCGATTCTGGAGGTCGTGCCAGGTGATTGGGTTCGCACATCGGTATCGTCTTCGATCGCCGAGAGCACGCCATATCGCAATCGGCCTTGCTCACCCGTCACCTTCACTGCACCAATTAGGTCGACAGGTCTGTTCCTGTCCGATCTATTGAAAGTGACACCGTCGATGTTGTCTGGAGATCCGCGCCGAGAAGCAATGCTTGCACCGATACGTCGTGTATTCAGCAGGGTACCGGCGGAGTTTTTCCTGGGACTGGTAACGAACACCTCGCGATTC
>CAJWYI010000157.1 GCA_913049815.1 uncultured Gammaproteobacteria bacterium | reverse complement strand
TGCTGAATCCCTACTGAACACGACATTCGAGGCATTGCAGATAGATCGCAGGGCGCGCCGCGACCGATTGTTGCTGAATTAGCCAGCGGACCTCCTCGGCACCTGGGACCCATGACAATGGATCGTTCACCGTGCACCAACGACCGCATACAGCGATACTCTGATTGATGATACGGCTCAGCAACTGTTCGCCAGGGGTCAATGTGACTTGAAGACGGGTGACGTCGTAGTTGTTGAGTCCCGCCAAAAGAGCTGCCGAGGCGACGGCATCTTCCAGATTTCCGAAGCTGTCAATCAGTCCAAGTGACATGGCGTCGTTGCCTGTCCAGACGCGCCCATCTGCGAGTGCAAGGACCTCTGTCTGGCTGAGGTTTCGTCCATCGCCAACGACACTCACGAAACGGGAATAGGTTCTGTTGAGTGATAACTCAAGCACGCTCTTTATGTCCGCTCCAAGCGGCCTGAACGGATCCATTGCACCGGCGAGTGTCGTCGTGCCCACACCATCGGTGTTGATGCCGTATTCCGCTAACGCGTCGCTCAGACTTGGAAGGAGTGCATAGGCTCCAATTGAACCGGTGACCGTGTTTGGCATTGAGAAAATACGATTACCGGGGGCTGCAATCCAATAGCCACCTGAAGCTGCATAACCTGACATAGACATGACAACGGGTTTGCCTGAAGCCTGCACCTGAAGTATTTTCTGGCGGATGTGCTCTGCTGCGGTCGCGCTACCTCCAGGGCTGTCGATACGTAGAACGACAGCCCCCACATTGGGATCATCCTGAGCTTGTTGTAATAGTTGCGAAAGAGAATCCGCACCAATGGTACCCGGGGGTTGATGTCCACCCAAAATTACCCCGCTGGCAACGATGACCGCGACCTTTCTCGTACCGGAGTTCTCAAGACTTGCCGTCAACTCGGTTGCTGTGAGGTAATCCCGATGATCAATAAACTGGAGGTTGCCAGGCATATCGAATCGACGTTCAAGGCGTTGATCGAATTCGATCGGCGAGATCAACTCGTCTACAAGTCCATAGGATAACGCGAGTTCTCCACCATCGCCGTCATACTCGGCCAGGAGACGAGCGTACTGTTGTGTGTATCGGGTAAATTCAACTTTTTCTAAACCTCTGCTGTCGGAGATGGTGGTAGCATACTCATCCCACAAAGAACCAAGCCATGAAAGATTGACCTGCCGGGTTTCGGTCGACATGCTGTCCCTGAGGTAAGGTTCGACGGCACTCTTTAAATCACCGGCTCGGAAGACGTGGTATCGGACTTTGAAGCGGTCCATTGCTGACTTGAAGTAGGTCGGATAAACACCGTAGCCCGACATCAGGACGCCAGTGAACAGGTCGACGCTGTCGTTATGCAGATAAATGGACTCGGCGTGTGCGGCAATGAAATACTGGGACTGACTGAAAGAGGATCCAAAGGCGACAACTGCCTTGCCACCATCACGGAATCGGTCAATCGCGCTACCCAGTTCTGATAGCAGGGCAGGTGCACCACCGGTGAAATCGTTGAGGTTGAGTACGACACCCTTAATTCGGCGGTCCTCTCGTGCACGATCCAACGCTTCTGTGAGCTCGGCCAGAGAGGTTTCAGCACCACTGCCTGAGCCGTACACAATTTGGTTGAACGGGCTTGTTGATTGTCTCTGCAGCACCAGAGTTCCTGTTGGATGCAGTTGTAGGATTCCTTCGTCTGGCACGTTGACGGTCTCTACGTCGGAAAGCGTAACAACAATGAAGACTACAACGACAATAAACAGGAGATTGGTGACCGCCTGTTTGACTGTGGTGATGCCGTTCCAGATGGTTCGGAGAATGTTCATAACCAATGCCACAGAAAACAGCACTATACCAGAGCGGGCCGGTGCAACAGGTGTCCCAGTGCGTATTCACGCTCACGTTTATCCGTGCTACCTTTCAGAGCCTTTTATAAGAGACCGCGAAGATAGTGGCGATCAGTGGGAAAAATAGTGATTAGAGCATCCGTATGAACTTTGAATTTTCAGCCGAGCAGAATCTGCTCAGGGAACAGGCAGTCGGTTTTCTGTCTGATCGTGCGCCCTTGTCTGTTGCGCGACGTATTCTGGATGGCGATGAGACCTATGCTTCAGAGGTATGGCAGGAAATCATTAACCTTGGGTGGACGGCAACAGCTGTGCCCGAGTCCCATGGCGGTTTTGGGTTTGGACATCTGGAGTTATGCGTGGTGGCGGAAGAGTTGGGGCGTTCGCTCGCGCCGGTACCTTTTTCATCATCGGTGTATCTTGCGACGGAAGCCATTGCTTCAGCTGCTAACGATGTACGGGATGATTGGCTACCGAAACTTGCCTGTGGCGAAGTCATCGGCTGTGTTGCGCTCTACGAAGTCTCCGGTGCACCCGATCCAGATCGCATGAATGACTGTACCGTGAGTGATGGCGTGTTAAACGGCGGCAAACGTTGGGTCACAGATGGTGCTATTGCGGATATGTCAGTAGTTACGGCGAGGGACGCCGACACAGGGAATTTGTGTTTGTACGTGGTCGATCTGAGTGCGGAAGGCGTTCAGCGATCAACGATTGATACGATTGATCCTACCCGTAATCATGCTGACCTTCAGTTCGACAACGTCTCTGCCATGCCACTTGCTTCCGAGATCGGAGATTCAACCGGTTTACGCCGTCTATTGGATCGAAGTGCGGTCTTATTTGCGTTTGAACAACTCGGCGGTGCCGAAGCGGCGCTGAATATGGCGCGGGAATACGCCTTGGGTCGTTATGCGTTTGGGAGACCCATCGCTGGATACCAGGCGATAAAACATAAGCTGGCGAAGATGTATGTTGCGGTTCAACTTGCTCGATCAAACTGCTACTACGGTGCGTGGGCGCTTGCGACGGATGCACCAGAGTTACCAGTCGCAGCGGCGACCGCCAGAGTCAGTGCTTCGCAGGCATATCGGGAATGCAGCGAAGAGAACATTCAAATTCATGGCGGCATGGGTTTCACCTGGGAATTTGACTGTCATCTCTACTACCGCCGTGCGAAGTTGTTGTCAGTCAATCTGGGTGGGGAGTACGACTGGAAGCATCGGTTGATCAGTTGTATCGAGGCAGACCAGGCTGCGTAGCAGTCATTGCGAGGAAGAAGCTATGGACTTTAACGATACGAAAGAAGAAGCCACTTTTCGAGAACAGGCAAAATCCTGGTTGGCTGAGAACGCGCCAGCGTATCAGGGCGATCATACTGATGACTTTCTTGCGGCTGCCAAAGCGTGGCAAAAGGCGAAGTATGATGCCGGCTGGGCGTGTCTTTCCTGGCCAAAAGAATGGGGTGGCCGCGACGCGACGCCAGCGGAGGCAAAGATCTTTGCGGATGAGGAAACCGAGTACGATCTGCCAGTCGGACCGTTTCTTATCGGTCAGGGTATGGCAGCACCGACAATGATGGCTTATGCCTCCGAGGAGCAGAAGGCAAGGTTCCTGCCAAAGCTGGCCAGCGGCGAGGAAGTCTGGTGCCAGCTGTTCAGCGAACCGGCAGGAGGCTCAGATCTCGCCGCACTCCGAACACGGTCTGTCCGTGATGGTGACGATTGGGTGATCAATGGCCAGAAGATCTGGACATCGGGTGCACACTACAGTGATTTTGGCATTCTTGTGACGCGAAGCGATCCGACGGTACCCAAACATATGGGGCTGACCTATTTCTTTCTCGACATGCGATCACCTGGCTTAGAAGTAAAGCCCATCAAACAGATTTCCGGGCAGTCCAATTTCAACGAGGTGTACTTCACTGATGTCCGGATACCAGACAGCCAGAGACTCGGCGCTGAAGGTGATGGTTGGCGGGTTGCCCTGACGACCTTGATGAACGAACGGGCCGCAATTGGCGGTGCTAGTGGCGAAATGAACTTTCAGACAGCGTTTAACCTTGCCAGTGAGACCGATCTAGATGGTCAGCCTGCTATCGTAGACCGTGGGGTGCGTTCGCAACTTGCAGACTGGTATTGCAAGGAGAAGGGACTGGAGTTTACGGGTGCACGAAGTCAGACAGCGTTGTCGCGTGGTGAAGTCCCAGGCCCTGAAAATTCGATTGGGAAACTGGTTGCGGCCAAGAAAACGCAGGATATTGCGTCATTCTGTATCGAGTTGCTGGGGATGACTGGCGTTGCTCTGGATCATGAGCAATTGTCGGCCTACGCCGAGGCCTACCTGGGTGCGCCTGGAAGCCGTATCGCTGGAGGCAGTGACGAGATTATGCTCAATATCATCGCAGAGCGGGTCCTGGGATTACCCCAGGACATCCGGGTGGATAAGGGTGTGCCGTTCAACGAGGTACCTATGGGTGCAAAGTGAAGGATGGATGCAGACACTGAAATAGCACTGGCACGACCTTCAGATGCACTCGCGTTGGCTGAGATGTCACGTGATCTTATCGAAGTCGGGTTAGGTTGGTCTTGGAAGCCATCACGAATCCTCGCGATGATCGAACATTCCGAGAGTGTAGTCCTGATGGCGAGAACCCGTCTTGAGATTGCAGGGTTCGCGATCATGGAGTTCCATGAAGAACATGCTCATTTGAATCTGCTTGCCGTGAAGCCACATCAACAGCGTAAAGGTGTGGGCAAAGCGCTACTCGAATGGTTGGCGGTTTCTGCGCGACTCGCGGGTATTGCGAGGATTGAGCTGGAAGTTCGGACTGATAATGACGAGGCGATTAACTTCTATCAATCCATCGATTTTCGCCGAGAAAAGGTGCTGAAGGGCTACTACCAGAGGAAACGAGATGCGCTGCGCATGGTGCATCATCTGATGACACCGGAGATGGCGGCACAGCGTCCGTGAGCCTATGGGAGTGGCACGAGCTCTGTGACGCACTGGAACTCCCAGTGACGGATCAGACATTGAACATCAATGGGGTTAGTATTGACTCAAGATCACTGCAACCCGGTGATCTGTTTATCGCGTTGTCCGGCGATCCAGGTCCTCGATTCCATAGCAGTTCGATGGGCGCTCGGGATGGACATGATTTTGTTCAAGCCGCAGTTCAGGCTGGAGCATCATCAGCTTTGATCAGCATGGGACGGGATGATGGCGTGTCCATCCCCTTGCTTCGCGTTCCCGATACGCTTGACGGACTTTGGTCACTGGGTCGCGCGGCACGTAAACGGATCAGTGGCGACGTCGTTGCCGTTACGGGTAGTGCTGGTAAGACGACCTGTCGAAGTTGGATGGAGACATTGCTTTCCCAACAAGCGCCAACGCATGCCTCCACAAGTTCACTCAACAACCACTGGGGGGTGCCATTGTCAATGTCCCGCATGCCTAGTGACATTCGATATGCGGTTTTTGAGGTGGGTACAAACAATCCCGGTGAGATTGCGCTTTTGACCGACCTTGTCGCTCCGGACGTTGCCGTGGTCCTTAATGTGCTGCCTGCGCACATCGGAAGATTTCCGTCGATGGATGACCTTCGACGCGAAAAGCTCTCCCTGGCAGATGGTCTGAGGGACGATGGTATTGCCGTCGTCCCATTGGACCTTGATCTTAGTGGCTCTTCAGTCAGCGACACTCGTCAGATTACGTTCGGTCTATCCCCAGACGCTGATGTCTGGGGGGAGCGTGTCTTTGACGGTATTGGTGACGCAGGAGCATTTTATATTTATGTTGACGATCAGCGACTGTTCTGTCGGCCACCGTTTGGCGGGGCACATCGTTTGCTGACGCTCACCGCTGTTTTTGCGGCACTCGCTGCTTTGGATGCAGATCTTGAACGCGCGGCGCGGGATGTCTTTCGTCTAACCGTTCCGACCGGCAGGGGGCAGGTTGTTAATGCGGGGGCCTGGACGTTGGTTGATGACAGCTACAATGCGAATCCGGTCAGTATGGGTTATGCCGTTGACGCGCTCCATGAGGAGAAAGGGCACCGGGTTGCGTTACTCGGCGAAATGCTCGAACTGGGGAGTGCCGGCCCGAGTGCACATGAGTCTGTGTTGTCCCAGGCTTTGGGTAAGCTTGACCAGGTGGTCACTGTCGGTGACGCGTGGCCTCAGCTGGGGCAGGACTTCCAAATCGAACAGCTTGAAGATGCGGCACTTTATCGATTCATCGACTCTATTGAACAGGCTGCCTGGGGAAAGCCCATCACGCTTTTGATTAAAGGTGCCAACAAAGTGTTCTGGGCTAACGGATTTGTTGATCGTCTGAAGGTGGCCCTGATTGAACGTCAGACCGCGACGTAGCTGCACCCAGGGCACGCTCGATGGCAGCGTCAACCAGATCTGCACCTGATTGTAGTTCCGGATCTACGTATATTTGGCTTTGTTGTTCATCAAGCTCTCCTTTGCCTCGCCATGGCAACAGGTGGTAGTCATCCTGGTAGCCGAAATCGACAAACGGATACTTGATGATCTCGAAGTAGGGTGAGTAGTCGAAGTCACTAGGGGTACACAGCTTTGGATTGCGGCGAAACATCTGAACGTTGTCGTCACTAAGCCTTTTCACGAGTGGCAGTATTGGAAACTGAATAAATGCAAATGCTTCGGCGATCATCGTAGAACAGACGGTTCGCGTAGAATGCCCGGCATTGTGTTCAAAC
>CAJWYI010000156.1 GCA_913049815.1 uncultured Gammaproteobacteria bacterium | reverse complement strand
TGAGATGACTGAACAATTATCAATCATTGATCTGGTGTTGAATGCCAGTCCCATGGTTCAAGCAGTGATGGCGCTCCTGATGGTGGGGTCGGTGGTTTCCTGGGTCATGATTTTTCAAAAGGGGTTCATGTTGTCGGCGGTGCGGCGTGAATCGACAGAGTTTGAGAATGAATTCTGGTCAGGCAACGATCTGCAGGAACTTTACATGAGTATTGATGGTGCTGAGGAAGCGCCGATTGGTATGAAGAGCATCTTTGTTGCAGGTTTCAAGGAATTCAGCAGATTGCGCCGTGATGAGTCCGACCTGGATCGCATCATGCAGAATGTGCAGCGAGCCATGCGGGTTTCGTTGTTTCGAGAGGAGGAACGACTTGAAACGAACCTGACTTTTCTCGCGACCGTGGGCTCTATCAGCCCCTACATCGGTTTGTTTGGGACGGTCTGGGGCATCATGTATGCCTTTATGGGACTCTCGACTGTCAACCAGGTCAGCCTCTCGGTTGTGGCAGGACCGATTTCGGAAGCACTGATCGCTACCGCAATGGGATTGTTTGCAGCGATCCCGGCAGTCATTGCCTATAACCGCTATTCGGCACAGCTTGAGTCCGTGGTGAATCGGTTCGATGCCTTCAGTGATGAATTCAGCGGTATTCTGTCTCGCGCCATTCACGCGCGTGAACGGAAGGCCAAGGCCTGAATACGCCGTGGCGAAAGCAAATCGACGTAAACCCATGTCGGAGATTAATGTCGTTCCCTATATCGACGTGATGCTAGTTTTGCTGGTTATTTTCATGGTGACGGCACCGTTGATGATGCAGGGCATTCAGGTCGATTTACCCAATGCAGACTCGGCGTCTCTGGACGTGGATGTTGAGGATGTAACACTCGTGGTCACAGTCAAAGCCGACGGTACCTACTTTATGAATCTGGGTGATGAAGAGGAACATGTTCCGTTATCCCTGATCAGCGAAAGGACTAGCAAGATCATCAGCGCGAACCCGGAAATCCGGGTCCTCGTCGAAGGTGATGAGTCGCTTGGGTACGGTGTGATCGTCGATCTTATCAGCGTGCTTCGAGGTGCCGGCGCGGATAGTGTCGGTTTGATCACCGAGCCACATCCGTCATGAGCTTCGATGTAGCACACGAAAAGGGACCATGCTGCCTGCCGGGAAAGGTAGGCGTGCAAAGGCACGACGTTTCGTGATGAATGCCGGTGTCCTCAAGAGCGGCGACCTTCGACAAGGACTCTTAAACTATGTAGCGGCACTGGGTCTGTCCATTGTGCTGCACTTCGCGGTCGTCGCGGTGTTGTTCTACAACTGGAAGCACCAACCGGAAATCGCTGCCGTCGATGCCGATCCCTATTATATCGGTGCGACAACAGTCACAGAGAACCCACATCGAGCACGTGAGCAACTTCAACTTCAGACCTCAGAGCAACGTCGTGAGCAACGTCTGTCGCAGATTCGTGCAGAGCGTGCAGCTGCGGCGGAAGCAGAAGCATTGCGCAGAGAAGAAAACGAGCGCCGGATGGTGGCCGAAAACGAAGAAAGGAGAAAACAGCTTGCTGCGATCCAGTCACAATTGGAGTCATCACCTCAAGCGGAGCCAGTGCAAAGAATGGATACACCAGCGTCGACGGCCGACATCAGGCAAGGTCTGGAAGGTAGCGATGAACAAGCGTTGATGACAGAGCTTGCAGAACGCCAGGCGGTGACGGATGACGAGAAAGCCAAGGCGTATGCATCGCAGATTAAGCGGGAAGTGGAGCAGATGTGGTCACGACCGCCCTCGGCGCGTAATGGCATGGAGGTGTTGTTGCAGGTGCATCTGGTGCCGACCGGTGAGGTGGTAGATGTTCATTTGCTCAGCAGCAGTGATAACGATGCGTTCGATCGATCAGCCATTCAGGCGGTACGAAAAGCAGACCGTTTCCAGGTCCCTGCGGATTCCCAACTGTTTGAGAGTACCTTCAGAGTATTTGAATTGTTGTTCCGACCAGAGGATCTGAGGTTGTGAAGCGGTTTGTTCTTTATTTAGCCCTCTTGTCGGCTGGCCAGCTGGTGTTTGCGGAACTCAGAATTGAGGTAACGGAAGGTGTCGATAATGCCGTGCGAGTGGCGGTTGTGCCATTTGCCATCCGTGGTAGGTCCGTTCCTGAAACCAATATCCGTGACGTGGTTGATGCAGACCTGACCCTGAGCGGTCGGTTTGAGACTTTGCCAATCGGTCAGATGCTGAGTCTGCCAAGTTCCGGTGACGATGTGTTTCAGCGTGACTGGCAGTTATTGAAAGTTGAATACCTCATTATGGGGAACGTGTCGTTGGCAGAGGATACGCTGGGGGATAAAGCCGTGGTGGTGACTTTTGAGCTCTACAACGTCTTCAGGGGTGTGGTGGAAGCCACGCAGACGATCTCAGGATCACGCGAAGATGTTCGCGATCTTGCACACCATATCAGTGACGTAGTGTTTGAAGAATTGACTGGTATTCGCGGGGTGTTTGCCACTCAGATTCTGTACGTAACCGCTTCCGGGCCGGTCGGTGATCGGCGGTTTCGTTTGAATGTGGCGGATGCCGATGGTTACCGAGTACAGACGCTGCTTGAGTCCAGAGAGCCCATCATGTCTGGTACCTGGTCGCCTACCGGCGATGAGATTGCCTATGTCTCTTTCGAGGATGATGGCCGTCCCGGCATCTATGTACTGGATATTGGGACTCGTCGGTCTAAACGCGTTGCCCAGTTTGAAGGGATCAATGGTGCTCCGGCTTTCTCGCCGGACGGTCGTCAGTTGGCCATGGTGCTTTCTCGAGGCGACAATCCTGATATCTATATACTGAATCGCGAAACGAATCGACTGCGCCGGGTGACGCGTCACTATTTGACGGACACAGAACCATCCTGGACACCGGATGGACGATATATTGTGTTCACGTCTGATCGTGGCGGAAAGCCACAGATCTATCAGGTGGCGCTCGATGATCTTTCTCTTGAGAGACTGACGTTTGAAGGCGACTACAATGCACGGGCATCCATGTTGCCCGGGGGGCAAAGCATCGTCATGGTGCATCGCCGCAATGATGTGTTTCACATCGCGTTACTCGATCTGATTCGCGGTCGACTCATGGTACTGACAGAAACAGAATTGGATGAGTCACCCAGCGTCGCGCCTAATGGGAGTATGTTGATCTATGCGACGCAGGAACGGGCAGGTGGACCAGGTATATTGGCGGCAGTTTCGATAGACGGCGGTGTGAAGTTCAGGTTGCCGTCCTCAGAGGGGGATGTTCGGGAGCCCGCCTGGTCGCCCGTCAAACGGAAGACCTTCGTACCCCGATAGGACAGGGCTTGATTGCACACGAATGGTGCACGTAATCTTTGCGGTCTTTTGCGGCCAGTGAAACGAGACGCTGGATGCTGGATCGAGTGTCCCAAGGCTGCGGGATGCCCCCCGCTAATTGCTATAGTTCGTGAATTGTGTTTCCGTTTTTGGTTTAATCTTCGTAACGAGAGACAGGAGTCCATTGATGAGGAACGTGACCGCACGCAGTTTGTTGTTGCTTGTTGCTGCCAGCCTATTGATTGCTGGTTGTCAGGCACCAACCCAGGAACCCGAACCGACATCTGAACCGGTCGTCCAACCGGCTCCAGAACCAACTGCACCACCAACGCCTCCCGAACCTTCAGTGAGTATTACCAGTGGTGGTGATGTTCGTGTTGATCTGACTGGTACGTCTGGTGAAGAGCTGTTGAATGGCACCTTCTACTTTGATTTTGATCAGGCCATCGTAAAGCGTTCTGGTTTCCAAATGCTGAACAAGCACGCGAGTGCGCTGAACATTGATCGTTCTCTGAAGCTGCGACTCGAAGGTCATGCAGACGAACGTGGTACCCGAGAGTACAACATCGCGCTGGGGGAACGACGTGCCAATGCAGTAAGGTCCTATCTAGTCGCTCGTGGCGCATCCCGGTCCCAGATCGAGGTCATCAGCTACGGTGAAGAGAAACCGGCTGTCCTCGGTGGTGGCGAGACTTCCTGGTCACAGAATCGACGCGTCGAACTGAACTACCGACGATAGCTACCCTGTTGGCTCCAGCGACGCTTTGGCGTCGCTGGAGATATGGCCGAGGAGAGCGACCATCGCTCACCTGCTTCTTCCAGGAGGTACGTTCTTCATGACCCGTGTTTCCTATTTCAATTTCCACCTTCTTCAACTCACGTGGACTCTTGCGACGATAACGTTCTGCGCAGGTATTGCCGTAGCTGCACCAATCACCGTTGAGTCTTCGGATGTCCTCAACATTCTAGAGGAGCCTTCATCTAACGAGTCGACTGCGCCGGTCAACCCGCTGTTCGAATCCGATGTTGGTTTTCAGGCAGATGCATCCCTTGGAAGCGCCGAGTCGCAGTATCAGTTACAGCTGCTCAAGCGGGAGGTATCAGAGCTTCGTGGTCTTGTGGAAGAGCTGACCTACCAGTTGCAACGGTTGTCGTCGGTTTCGGAGGATCGTTATCTGGAACTGGACCGACGTTTCCAGGATGTTCAAGCATCTGTTCACACGTTGACGACGACTGCTCCCGGGCCTGCCGAAGATGTTCAGATTGAGCCATTTGTGGTCGATGGGCCGGTTATCTCTTTCCCAAGCGATAGTTCTGATATGCGATCTCTCGATGTGGAGATACCGTCAGAGAAAGCTCTCTACGACACTGCCCATGAACTGATCAGGAATCGCCAGTACGAGATGGCGACGGAGCAGTTACAGGCGACAATCGAAAGTTATCCTAACGGCCGGCTGTCAGCGAATGTCTACTACTGGCTGGGCCAGGCTTATGCGGCAATGCCGCGACCGGAGTACGAGAAATCCCGACAGGCGCTGGCACAGGTCATTACCTTCTATCCTGAACATCAGAAAGTGCCTGATGCGGCGTTTAAGCTGGGAACGGTGCATCACCTCATGGGCGACTGCAGTCGCGCCCGAGAGCTTTTGAACCAGGTCATCGAGCAGCATCCAGGCAAGACTGCCGCCAAGCTGGCGGAAAACTATCTCCGTGACAAGTTGGACTGCGAATCCTGATCTGACACTCGAAACTGTCGATGCGGGTTAGAATCCCAGACCGTGAGCGAGCACGAGAGTGTCAGCGTCTTGATCTCAAAATGGGGTGCTGTCTACGTGGACGAAGTGCCAGGCTGTCCCTGAAATCGAGAGCCCTGGGAGGTTCTGCGAATTCGAGTACATTATTCGCAGTAGTTCCGTCCGATAGGATCAAGCAGGATGTTGGTCAGCGTGAATTTAAAAAGGCGATGACTATGGATAGAAATGGTGTATCGACCTTGTGTTGCGGCTGTATTTGGACCCATGTAGAAGGTTGCTTCAGTTTACCTCGAGTGCGTCCTTGTCCGGCAGTTCTGGAAACGGCGCAGTGGGCAGACTCTGATACCAGAATGCTACTGATGCGATGTCATCCTGCAGTGGTAGATAACGTCTTCCTGCCCGCCACCCCAAAGCCTGGATGGTAACCTTCAGGTTGTCCTGAAACCGGACAGGGTCGGAGACATGCCATCGATACATTCCGAACCGCTGCTGGCTGCTATATCGACCATCTGGTCGGATCACTTGGTGAAGTCCTGCCTGGGGTGTTGTGAAAGTCGTGTAGCCACCGGCTTCCGCACCGAGATCGAAGTTGTAGGATCCGCAGAAATAGTCCTCGGTACCCGTGCCACAGATGGTCGGGTATTCGCTATCGTCATCAAGGAAGAACTTGATTTCTCCTTCACCCCACCAACCTCGATTGTTGACGCCCCACGCCATGTAGGTTCCCACATATTGACCTTGTCCGTTGATGCCATCGCACAGGGTGTAAACGGATTTGTAAGGCAGTGGATTGGTTCGACGAAACTGTGCGTGAAAGTAGGCGGCGTCGTCAGGAACATCTGTCAGGGTGTAGTTGATCTGGTAGTACAGCACCATGTCTTCTTCATCGATATTCGTCATGGTGATTCGACACCGATTCCGAAACGGCATCTCCCAGTAGCAATTGAAAGCACTGCCCGGGTTGACACAGATGGCACCTGAGGAGACTTGCGCAAATTTACCCCATCCCATCGCGAAGAAATCACCCACCGGGCACTCGACAGAGGGTATTTCCTGATCGTCCCAGTAGATGCGCAGGATACTGAATCGCCAATTTCCAGTCGGCGTCATCCAGATCTGCTGAATCGCACCTGCGTCCTGGATATCGGCCAGTGTGAATGTTTCTCCTGCCGGGATGGCGACCGATGGTGAAACCTTCCAACCCTGACCAAGATCACGAGCGGCGCGTGCCCCGGTGCCTTCCGTTGCCATACCTCCGGCGCCCTTCTCACCGGTGAAATTTTCTGGACTGATGGAGCGAGAGCGGGCCGAAGAGAGACGCGAGAGATTACCCATGTGCATCCCGAGGCCATTGAACGAACCTTTGGAGGGTGTGTGAGTCGACATAGCTGGAACCTTCAGTCAGTAACGTTGAAGTACTCACAGCAGAAGTACTGACTGCAGGGATATTCAACTTTCTACAGAGACATTCAATAGGGGAGGAATCTGGTGGGCCGTCCGCGACTCGAACGCGGGACCAACTAGTTAAAAGCCAGCTGCTC